>DATFXP010000001.1:0-55159 GCA_035315785.1 Candidatus Udaeobacter sp.
ATCAATGTTATTCCGAGGAATCTCCAACCGTCGTCGCGCTTCAGCGATGCGCACATTGGCGACAAACTCCGCGGGCGCCTTTCCGAAAGCAGCTTTGAATAAACGAGTGAAATTGCGCGGTGACATGCATACCCGCTGTGCAAGTGTCTCAATCGAAAGATCGCCACCAAGATGCGAAAGGATCCAAGCTGGTAGATCAGCAAAACGATCAGACGACTGGAACTGAAACTGTAACGTCTCTGAGTACTGCTCCTGTTCACCCGATCGTTTCGAATGCACAACGAGTTCCCGGGCCAAACTCAAGGCGATTTGACGGCCAAAATCTTCTTCGATCAGAGAAAGTGACAAATCGAATGCCGACGCGCCGCCGGCACAGCTATAGAAAGGACCGTCTTTGATGAATAGAGCGTTTGAATTAATCTGAAGCCTGGGAAACCGCAGGGCCACATCCTTAGCGAAATGCCAATGAGTGGCTACATGGCGCTCATTGAGCAGTCCGGTCGCTGCAAGCGCATAAATGCCAGTACCAACGGCTGCGATGCGCCTTGTGCCAGGCGCGCGGCGACACAGCCACTTTGCGATCCTCCTATTCAATCTCCCATCGTGAATTCCGCTACCCCCAGGAACGATGACAGTGTCGAGGGGCGGCGCGTCGTTAATATCCAGTTGCGGCTTTACTACGAGGCCGCACTCCATTACACACCGCGCAGTGCCAATTCCGAGTGTTATTATCTGATAACATCGGGATTCGCGATCGTCGCTGGTCAGAATCCTTGCTCGGGAAAAGGCCTCCGCCGGACCGATCAACTCGTCAGCGGCCATTCGATCAAATACAATCAATCCGACTGTTTTCGGAATCATCGCAGTGTTACCACGATGTACCGCAAGGGACGGCAAAGAACCATTGGGCTGCGCCTATTTTTCTATGTCAGGCGAAGCCGGACATAGCGCGATTGATCTTTATCTCAAATACGCGTTCTCTTCCCAGAGAATTGCTTCACGAACGAGCTCCGTCGCCGTCGTTAAGCCAAGCTTTTCCTTCGCCCGAACGCAGTAAGCTTGAACGGTCTTCAAGCTGATGTGCAGTTGTTCGGCAATTTGTGATGTCGATTTTCCTTGGCCTAACAACTGAAAGACCTCCAATTCCCGGTCGCTCAACTGTCCGACTCGCGATTGCGCAATGCCAACTGCCTCTTGCCCCTCCAGAAATTTTTGCGCCATTGCATTTGAAAGCTTCTGGCTGATGTAAATACCTCCTTCGAGCACATGCCGGATCGCCGCCAGAATGTTCTTACTTGTCTCTCGCTTTCTGACGTACCCACGCGCCCCCGCACGCATGGCCCGCTCGGCGTATAGCTCCTCTTCGTGCATCGACAGAACGAGCGATGCGATCAAAGGATGTTGAATGCAGAGGTCCTTTACCAACTCTAGCCCTGACGCGGCGTTGAGAGAAATATCGATGATCGCGAGGCTCGGTTTCGTCTCGGCAATACCGCGTAAGGCTTGTGCGGCATTCTCGGCTTCCCCACAAACTTCCAGATCTGGTTGTTGATTAACCAGATTGGTCAGCCATTCGCGGACAAGTGGATGATCGTCCACCAGAAAAACCCGGCTTTTGCTCTTGTTAGTCTTGGATACTGACATTTGGCACTCAACTCCAATGTTCTTAGCTTTGCAGCGGTAACTCACACGTCACCATTGCTCCACCGGCCGAATTGTTTTTTGCCGAAAAATGCGCGCCAATCATCCCGGCACGACTGGCCATAATTCGAAGGCCCAATCCGCGATCCGCCGGCAACTGATCGGGCAATCCAATTCCGTCGTCGTTGACTCTCATTGTTAGCGTGCCATTCTCGATCGACAGACCCACAACTACCTGACTGACGTGCCCGTGTTTAATTGCGTTCATCACGGCTTCTTGCGCAATGCGATAAAGATGCATCGCGGCCGTCGAGCCGATCGACGGCGTTTGCACATGATTTTTAAACTCGCAATTGATCTGGTACAGCTCCGCTGTGTCGCGACACAATCCTAACAATGCGCCGCCGAGTCCTTCACCTGCCAATTCAAGCGGAAACAAACCTTTGGCCAGTTTGCGTGTCAGGTAGATGGCATCTTCTACCAGGTGCACAGCTTGATCAGCATCTCTGGCCTGAGGCAGGGAATCTTCCGCGAGTTTTCCGCTTAACACTTGCAGTGAAAGCGAGGTCGCTGTGAGATGCTGGCAAACTGTGTCGTGCAGCTCGCGACCAATGTGCAGCCGTTCGCGCTCTGTAACTTCGGCAACTGCTCTTTCGAGCCGCTCGCGTGCCGCGACCTCTTGTTGCAAGGCCGCGGTGCGTTCGCGAATGCGCCGTTCGAGCGTTTGCTGAAATGATTTCAAGCGTGTGAGCAGCCAGATGACGATGAGATAAAAACCGAAGGTGATTAGCGCATTCCAAACTGGTACAAATCTGTTCGGGTAAACGACACCGGCTGCCCAATCTCCAACCAACCAACTGGTGATGCTTAATGCTGCGACGAGCACTGCAAAAAGCACTCCCACGTTCCAAAGCGCGACAGAAATCGCTACCAGATAAAAAATCGACCAGTAAATTTGATAACCAGAAAAGTAGTCAGCAATTCCGACAAGCAGTACAAGTAGTAATACGATCACAAGTGACAGCGTGCGCGACCGCCGAAGCATGTTGCTGATAGGTGTTCGAATCGCGTCCATCTACAATTCTTGAAAGGCCGATTCTCGGCGGTTCATTCTCTAACAGAGCTGGAGACAACAACTAGAGTTGGAAAAATTCTTAATTGTCCTGATCAAGTTCCTAGTCGACCGGTCTGGTCAGCGAGAACCAGTTCTTCCTTTCTTTCCCCCGTTGCGTTGATTCTGAAATTGCGGGCCCGGAAAAGACAAGAAGGAGGGGGCACGACGTCCTCCGCCTGATTCAGATCCGCTTGTTATGCACCTTTTGTACGGATCATAGTATCCGCTGCTGGTCAAGTCAGGCGCGGCCTAATTTTCATGTAGGGTCTCGCATCGCTAGGCGGCTGATCACCGCGAACAGTTGATCGCAGTTCCAGAAACGCAGCATTTTCATCCCCCTATCATTTATTGCATTCAGGCCAAGTTAAGGCCAGCGTTAGTTTTCGGTTTCACCGCCTGGACGCCAGCACAGATTTGAGAAGCCCTTGTTAAGCTCGCATCTCCGCTCAAAATAACGAGATTTTAATCTATAGGTGGATGTAACTGATTCTCTTGTGCTGCTGATTCTACTATCGGTGATGAGGCTGTGCTTTCGTTAGGGGAGACATTATCGAAATTGCATTGGAATTCTTCAGATAGCTGCGGGGCTTTGCTCCAAGTCTCCGCTCGAACGCACGCTGAAAGGTTTGTGCATCTGAAAAGCCCACAGAGGCAGCAATCGTATCGAGGGTCCGCTTAGGAACGGATAAGCGACGCTTTGCCTCGTTGACGCGCAACGTCTCAACAAACTCGCCCGGGGCTCTGCCAAACACACTTTTGAAACCCCGATTAAAATGGCTCAGAGACATACACGCCTTTCGCGCCAGAGTACTGACTGAAAGGTCTTCACCCAAATTTCGCATTATCCAAGGAACGAGTTCCGCGAAGCGATCAGTCGGTTGACTGTCAAACGCTAGCGGCGTGGGCAGCTTGTATTGGCCGTTGCCCATCGACGCGCTTACAAATTCCTGGGCAAGCGCCGATGCTACGTCGCGGCCATAGTCCTCCTCGATTAAAGTAAGCGAAAGATCGATAGCCGCACGGGGACCGGAAGCTGTGTAAAAGGCGCCATCTTTAACAAGATGCCTTCTGGGATCAACACGCAGGTTTCCGAAGCGCCGTGCTACGTCATCCGCGAAACGGAAATGTGTAGTGACTTCGCGTCCATCGAGTAATCCCGTTGGTGCCACACCGTAAATTCCACCGCCGATCGCACTAACGCGCCGCGTCTCGCTTACCCGCGCCAGAATCCAGTCGGCAATTCTTTCGCTAACTAAGGATCGTTGGAGTCCATCGCCGCCTGGAACGATAATTGTGTCCAACTCGGACACAGTTTCGAGCGTGCGGTCCGGCCTGAATACGATTCCCGATTCGGCGCGAAAACATTCCGAACTGAACCCGATCATGGTGATCTGGTAACATGAAATCCGATTTCCATAACCACCGTGGAGTGTCGCAGCTGCAAAAACATCGGCCGCGCGCGTCAGCTCGGATGCAGCCACGCCGTCAAAACCGAGAAACCCAACGAGCTTTGGACTCATTACTTCTCTAAATCAATATCCTATCCTTCAAAATTACTGGTAGGACATAGAACCGACATTATGAGCCACTCCTGTGTTATTTGCCTTCAAAACCGATTTTACGACGTTACAAAGGACAAAGACCGTTGTAGAACCGTGCGTTCAAATCCTACTCTTTCCGCCCCGTTTCCAGCGCCGTGACGCTTGGTTGCTAAAAAAAGATGGAATCTAATGCGAACATTTCGAATGATCGCGAACAACAACAACCATTCACTATGAGCCGCTGGAAACGTTTGCTACCCGGACTTCAGATCCTGAGCGAGTACAAAGCCGCCTGGTTTCCGCGAGACGTGGTGGCTGGTCTGGTGCTGGCTACCATGCTAGTGCCGGTCGGTATTGCTTATGCGCTCGCTTCGGGCGTTCCGGGAATCTACGGTTTATATGCCACGATTGTGCCGTTGCTCGCGTACGCGCTCTTTGGTCCCAGCCGCATCCTGGTGCTGGGGCCGGATTCGTCTCTCGCTCCCGTGATTCTCGCGGTCGTGCTCCCTCTCTCGGGAGGCGACGCCATGGGTGCGGTAGCCCTCGCGAGCATGATGGCAGTAGTCTCGGGTCTGGTATGCGCGCTGATAGGCGTGTTGCGCCTGGGATTCGTCACCGAACTTCTCTCGAAGCCGATCCGCTACGGCTATATGAACGGTATCGCGCTCACAGTGTTGATCAGCCAGCTCCCAAAGCTCTTCGGCTTCTCGATTAATAGCGCCGGTCCGTTGCGCGATCTAGCGCGGATCACCGAACGCATTGTCGGCGGGCAGGTGAACTGGACGTCATTCGCAGTCGGCATCGGCACACTCGCAGCGATTCTTTTACTCAAGCCCTACAAGCGCATTCCGGGCCTCTTACTCGCAGTCGTCGCCGCGACTATCGTCGTTGGTGTAATGAACCTCGACATTACCGCTGGCGTAAAAGTTCTCGGTCCGCTGCCGCAAGGACTGCCATCGTTTGCCTTGCCAATAATCAATTTCGCTCACCTCAGCCAAGTCATTATCGGCGGTTGTGCCGTTGCCATGGTGGCTTTCGCGGACACCAGCGTCTTGTCGCGCACGTATGCCGCCAGGATGGGCACGCCGGTCGATCCGAATCAGGAGATGATCGGACTGGGCGCAGCCAATCTCGCCGCCGGGTTTTTTCAAGGATTCCCGATCAGCAGCAGCTCATCACGCACACCCGTCGCAGAAGCGGCCGGGGCGAAGACGCAGCTCACGGGCGTGGTGGGCGCCGTGGCAGTCGCGCTCCTCCTGATGCTCGCACCCAACCTGTTGAAAGATCTTCCCAGCAGCGCGCTCGCTGCGGTCGTGATCGCCGCCGCTATCGGCTTGTTCGAAATCGCAGATTTGCGTCGCATCTTCCGTATTCAGCAGTGGGAATTCTGGCTATCGATTGTCTGTTTTGTCGGAGTTGCCGTGTTCGGCGTGATTCCCGGCATCGGTATCGCCATAGTCATTGCGGTTATCGAGTTTTTGTGGGACGGCTGGCGGCCACACTTCGCGGTGCTCGGACGAGTTGATGGCATTCGCGGCTACCACGACACCACGCGCTATCCTGCCGCTCGGCGAATTCCCGGTCTGGTGTTGTTTCGTTGGGACGCCCCTCTCTTTTTCGCGAACGCCGAGCTCTTCCATCAGCGAATCCTCGACGCGATTGCAGAGTCGCCAACTCCGGTGCGGCGAATAATCGTCACGGCCGAGCCCGTCACCAGTATTGACGTAACTTCGGCTGACATGCTCGCGGAGCTCGAGCACACCCTAACCGAATCCGGTATCGCGCTGCGGTTCGCCGAGATGAAGGATCCGGTCAAGGACAAGTTGAAACGCTTCGGACTATTCGATCGCTTTGGCGCCGCACACTTCTATCCGACGATAGGCAGCGCGGTGGATGCCTATCTTGAAGAATATGCTGTTGATTGGAAACCTTGATAACACAACGAGCCGCTGCTGAATTGCGGTTCGCAAGACCAACCGGCTGCGCAGTTTCGAAGTTTATTGTACACGCTTGCTCATAGTTTCGCTGATCCGTTGCTCCCGGATAGGCGTACAGGAATCATCGGATGAAGGAATGAAGCGATTACTCACGGTATTAGGGCTCGTCGTAAGTTTTGCTTTTCAGCAGTTTGCCAGCGACCAGACCGCCCTCGCACGCGTCACAGTTTATTGGCCCAGCGAAGGTTCAGGCAAGAGTGCCGCTTGGAATGGTGCACGGCTAAGTGAGGACCACTGTGCAGTAGATTCCAAGAAGATTCCTTACGGCAGCAAAGTTCTGTTTGGCGACGGCGAGTGCATGGCTGTAGACACCGGGCCCGGCGTGGTCAAGCGCACAGCCGCACGGTCGTTAGGCCGGACTACGACTGAACAGAACGCGATCGTCATCGACCGATTCTTCGACACGAGGCAAAGGGCGCTTGCATGGGAAAATGCACATCCACATTTCATGATGGTTCGAGTTCAAACCGCCGATATTAAGCAACCCGCAAACTAGCAACGAGCCGACCGTTTCATTACGGCGCTGCGATGCGATGCATCGCCTTGTGCAATCGCCGGCTTGGCCGCGCGCGCAGCGCTGGTTTTCGCGATCGCAGTTTCAAGTTGAGCATTTCGACAAAGAGCGAGAACGCCATCGCAAAATACGTGTAGCCTCTGGGAATGTGAAAGCCGAGACCTTCGGCGATGAGGTTCACGCCGATGAGAAGGAGAAAACTGAGGGCGAGCATCTTCATCGTTGGATGACGTTCGACGAAGCGGCTTACCGGGCCAGCGAAGATCATCATGACGATCACTGCCAGTATCACAGCGATGATCATGATGGCGACCTGATCGACCATCCCGACAGCGGTGATCACGGAATCAAGCGAAAACACAATGTCGAGGAGAGTAATTTGCACGAGCACAGCGAACAGTGACGCAACAGCGCGCACGTCTCGATGTTCGTCCTCTCCTTCAATGTGGTCGTGAATTTCGTGCGTGCTTTTCACCAAAAGAAATAATCCGCCAGTAACCAGAATTATGGCGCGGCCGGTGACTTCGAAAGTGCTAATGACGAAGAGCGGACGCGTGAGTCGCGTGACCCAAGTAATCGAAAGCAGAAGCAGGATCCGCATGATCATGGCCAGACTGAGGCCAATAGTGCGCGCTTTCTTTTGCTGATGGGCAGGGAGTTTCCCCGACAGGATCGAAATGAAAACGATGTTGTCGATGCCCAGGACGAGTTCGAGAACTGTTAAGGTCAACAGTCCGATCCACGCATTCGGATCACTCAGCCATTCCATGGGCGATCGCTTAGTCTAGTGGCCTGGGTCTCGTGGTGCACGACCTTACGCTAAGTACGTTTAGACGCCGGGCCTTAGACAAAATTGGCAGTCAGCGACGTCTCCATTGTGGAATCATTTGAATCCGATCACTCCGCTGGAGGCATCTTACCTCAAAAGAAATCGCTGTTGCATACGATGGGTTCAACGGCACTTTGCTCACTCCGCTTTGCTCTATGAATACGCTTTGTCGTTTCTTTTCTCTCTCAATCACGATCGTCGTTTGCTCATTGACTGCCTCGGCGCAGACCCTGCCGAACACGACACGGCTGCTGCGTTTTCCGACCACGAATGATCGGGACATCGTCTTCTGTTACGCAGGTCAATTGTATACAGTCGGCAAAGACGGCGGCACCGCGCGCCGCCTGACGAGCGGACCGGGTTACACTTCGTTTTCACGGTTTTCGCCGGACGGCACTCAAATCGCCTTCAGTTCTGAATACGATGGCAACAGAGAAGTTTACGTCATGCCAGCCGAGGGCGGCAGCCCAAAACGCCTGACGACTTCGGCCACACTGGGCCGCGACGATGTTTCTGATCGCATGGGTCCCAACAACATCGTGATGACATGGGAGAACACCAAGCCGCTCATCGTCTTCCGCTCGCGCATGCGATCGTTTGACGATTTCGTCGGATCGCTTTTCACCGTAGGCCTGGACGCAGAATTGCCGCAACAACTGCCGCTGCCGCGCGGCGGTTTCGTTTCGTTCTCGCCGGACGATTCCAAAATGGCGTTCAACCGTATCTTCCGCGAATTCCGCACTTGGAAACATTATCGCGGGGGCATGGCGGATGACATTTGGCTTTACGATTTCAAAACCCGCGCGACGGAAAACCTAACGAACAATCCCGCGCAGAACATCTGCCCGATGTGGGGACCGGACAACAAGATCTATTTCATCTCCGATCGCGACAACCGGATGAATCTTTTCGTTGTGGATCTTGCAACGAAGGAAACGAAACAGCTGACGCACTTCACGGATTTCGACATCAAATTTCCGTCGATTGGCAAACAATCGATCGTGTTTGAGCAGGCCGGTCACATCTGGCGGTATGATCTGGCTACAGGTCAGGCGACGCCTGTGCCTATCGACATCAAAGAAGACTTCGACAGCGGCCGCGGCGGGTTGGTTGATGCGGCTAAGCATGTTGAATCTGTAAACCTCGCGCCCGACGGCGAACGCACGATTGTCGTTGCGCGCGGTGATCTTTTTTCGGTTCCAGCAAAGAACGGAACACCTCGCAATCTAAGCAAGACGTCAGGCGCACACGAACGCGACGCGGTTTGGTCGCCCGACGGGAAATTGATTGCGTACAACTCGGACGCGACCGGCGAGAACGAACTTTATGTGCGTTCGCAGGATGGCAAAGGCGAGCCGCAACAGATCACCCAGGGAGGCGACACTTATTACTACGCCCCGAAATGGTCGCCCGATAGCAAGAAACTGTTATGGAGCGATCGCCTGCAACGCTTGCGATACGTCGATGTTGCGTCCAAGGCCGTGACTCAGGTCGACCAGGGCAAATTTGGCGAGATCCAAGGTTATAACTGGTCGCCCGACAGTCAGTGGATCACGTGGGCGCGTCCCGAAGAGAACGACATGCCGCGCGTTTACCTGTACTCGCTCGCAAACAAACAGCAGACCGCTGTCACCGACGGCTGGTATGGCTCGGGCGAACCAGTATTCAGCGATGACGGGAAATATCTGTTGCTCGCTTCTGCGCGCGATTTCAAGCCAACTTTCGGCGATCAGGAATTCGCGAACGTCTACCGCGACATGCAGCGCGCTTATCTCGTTACGCTGGCGAAAGACACTCCGAACCCGCTTGCGCCGAGGAGCGATGAAGTCGGCAAAGCCGCGGAAAAACGAGAAAAGGAAAAGGCGAAGCAAGCTGAAGAGAAGAAACCGGAGGCAAGTCCGGGCGAGAAAAAACCTGAAGAAAAGCCGAAAAAGCCGGTCGTAGTAAAAGTTGATACCGACGGAATCCAGAACCGGATTGTTGGTCTGGAAATCACGCCCGGTAACTACCGCAATATCCGCATGCTTGATGATGGCCGAATTTTCTATCTGCGCCGCACAGCCGGCGATGAGGTGGGCGAGGACGACGAAGAGGGATTCCCGGACAGAGACAGGAAATCGCACCTCTGCGCTTACAATCTCGACGATCGCAAGGAGACGGTGCTCGGCGACGCCAACAATTACCAGATCACGTTCGACGGGAAAAAGATGCTGGTGAAGATCAAAAAGGACTACGCGATCATCGACATCCCCAAAGACAAGATCGAGACCAAGGATCATGAGCACAAGATTCAGGGACTCGACATGCAACTGGATCGCCGTGCGGAGTGGCGCCAGATCTATTTCGAGTGCTGGCGGCAAATGCGCGACTTCTTCTTCTCGCCGACAATGAACGGCATTGATTGGAAGGCGATGCGCGACAAGTACGCTGCGCTGTTGCCGTTCGTGAATCATCGCAACGATCTCACCTACTTGTTAGGCGAACTGATTGGTGAATTGAATATCGGCCACGCTTACGTTGGCGGAGGTGAACGCCCTGACACTCCACGCATCAAGTTGGGCCTGCTCGGTGCGGAACTTTCCCGCGACCCAGCTACGCGCGCGTATCGGATCGACCGCATTTTACCTGGCGAAAACTGGGACAAGAAAACGCGTTCACCGCTTACAGATATCGGCGTGAATGCAAAGCCCGGCGATTACATTGTGGCAATCAACAACACGCCAGTCTCGAGTTTGCCAAACATTTACGACGCGCTCATTGGCACCGCTGGCAAACAGGTAGTTCTGCGCGTGAACTCCAAACCGACCGATGCCGGCGCGCGTGACGTTACCGTTGTGCCGACTGACGACGAAGCTCCACTTTATTACATCGATTGGGTGCAAAAGAACATCGATTACGTTACGAAGAAAACAGGCGGCGAGGTTGGTTACCTGCACATTCCCGACATGGGCCAGCCCGGCCTTAATGAGTTCACGAAGCTGTACTTTCCGCAAATCCGGAAACACGCGCTGATCGTTGACGTTCGCGGTAACGGCGGCGGCTTTGTCTCACCGCTTGTGATCGAGCGATTGCGCCGTGCGCTGGTGATGATCGGCATCGCCCGCAACGGCATGCCTCAAACCGACCCGACACAAACGTTCACCGGTCCAATGGTGACATTGATCAACGAATTCTCCGCCTCGGATGGCGATATTTTCCCTTACCGATTTAAAGCGCTTGGACTCGGCAAGCTCATCGGGAAACGGACCTGGGGGGGCGTAACTGGCATTCGCGAATCGCTGCCGATCGTCGATGGCGGCCAGTTCTTCAAACCGGAGTTCGCAATTTATTCCAAAGACGGCAAACAATGGATCGTAGAAGGTCACGGAGTTGATCCCGATGTCGTCGTCGACAACGATCCCGGAAAAGAATTTAAGGGCGAAGATCAACAGCTTGATCGCGCCATTCAGGAAATGCAGGACGCTCTGAAGACAAAACGCTTCGATCTCCCATCTCCCCCGCCCTGGCCCAACCGAAATCCTGCTCACCAAAACTAGCGCTGTTTTAGCGGCTTAAAGCACCACGCTCCGTAACGGAGAGATGCGGGGCCGTTTGTGTAATCTGCACTGAATCTCCGTCAGCCGGAAGCGGACGCACTTAAAGACGCCCATGGCCAAGGCGAGGCGCGAAACCTAAGAGAAAGAGATCTCCTGCATTTCAGGAGCAAATCGCGAAAAATGAAAGGATTCATCTATGGGTGAGCAAGCCGTTGAAATATTTCCGCTACGAGCTGGAGAAGGTGAGCATCGCTTGCCGAGGGACATGCAATCCTTGTTTTCCACGACCGCTTCGCTGGCTTAAAACGGCGTGTTCAGCCGGATGGACCGAGCTTTTTCAAACCGAGCAGAAGCTGGCCGGCAACTGGCAAAGAAGCTCGAAAAGTACGCGCGGCTGGACGACGTAATCGTTCTAGGTCTGCCGCGCGGCGGCGTGCCTGTCGCTTATGAAGTGGCGAAGCGCCTCTGCGTACCCCTAGACGTCTTCATCGTTCGTAAACTCGGTGTTCCGGGTTTCGAAGAACTGGCTGCTGGCGCGATCGCCTCGGGCGGTGTGCGCGTTTTGAACGAGGATGTTGTTCGCGCAATACCGTATGCAACGGAGGCGATTGAAGCGGTCACTGCCAAGGAGACAGCCGAGCTTCAAAGGCGAGAACAACTTTATCGTGAAGGACGTCCCGCGCCAGAGTTGCGCGACAAGATCGCAATCCTGGTCGATGACGGATTGGCCACCGGCGCGACCATGCGGGCAGCGGTAAAGGCACTGAGGCAGTGCGGTGCGGCGAAAATCATCGTGGCAGTACCTGTCGGGCCGCCAGATACTTGCGACGAGCTTGCAAAGGAAGCAGACGACGCGATCTGCCTAAGCACGCCTCCATTCTTTCAAGCTGTTGGCCAGTATTACGAAGACTTTTCGCAAACTAGCGACGACGACGTCCGCGAGCTGTTGACCAAGGCTGCGCTTACTGATGAAGCACGCGATTAGATTTCATACGGCGCATCCCCAAGGGGTGGCGAAGCAAATCAGGATTCTTTTTAATTATGACTGATGTACAAATTGCCACTCCGCGCGCAGAGCTTTCGGGCAACCTGACGATTCCAGAGAACCCCGTGGCGCTCGTGCTGTTTGCGCACGGCAGCGGAAGCAGCCGGCACAGTCCGCGTAATCAATTTGTTGCGCGCACACTCAATCGGGCCGGCCTGGGAACGTTACTTTTTGACTTGCTGACGCCTGAAGAAGAAGCGCTCGACATCCGCACTCGAGAACACCGATTCAACATCAATTTGCTAGCAGAGCGTCTTGTGCACGCTACGAAGTGGGCCACGCAACAAGAGCAAACACGCGATCTGCGGATTGGATATTTCGGCTCAAGCACAGGCGGCGCGGCGGCGCTGGTCGCAGCAGCGAAACTTCCACAGGACGTCGGTGCAGTCGTTTCCCGTGGTGGACGTCCCGATCTTGCTGGCGATTTCCTACCAAAGGTTCAGGCGCCGACATTGCTCATCGTCGGCAGCAACGATGACGTTGTCATCGAGCTAAACGAAAGGGCCCGCGACCAAACGCGCTGCGAAGTGAAGCTGGAGATTATTCCCGGCGCAACGCACTTGTTTGAGGAGCCGGGTGCGCTGGAAAAAGTTGCCAAGCTCGCAAGCGATTGGTTCTTGCTCCACCTCGATTCCAAATGACGAATGTCGAATGTCCAATGACGAAGGAATGAGCCGCCCGCAAACATTGGCGAATCGACATGATCACCCATTAATTACGGCACAGACGTGAATCTCTTTGTCGAACAGGTCTTCGAGATAGCGGCGTCCGACGACCGAATTGCCCAGAACTGGCGATGTCTCATAGCTTGCCTAAATTGGGTTGGTTGATGCAGCTGCCGGCGCACAATTTCTCCGCGCTCACGACCGACCTCTACGAGGTCACGATGGCGTGCGGTTATTTCAAAGCCGGAGCAACCGACCATGACGCAGTTTTTCACGTCACGTTCCGAGCGAACCCCTTTGCCGGACATTTCACTATGGCTTGCGGCCTCGCGACAGCGATCGATTTCCTGCGCACGTTTCACTTCACCGATACGGAAATCGATTATCTTAGCTCACAGCGCGGCAATGACGGCAAACCGCTGTTCGATTCTCGTTTTCTCGATTATCTGCGCGAGCTGCAACTGACCTGCGACATAGATGCAATTCCTGAAGGAACATTAGTTTTTCCGGACGAACCATTGATCCGAATAGTCGGTCCGATCATCCAATGCCAGCTACTCGAGACGGCTCTGCTCAACATTTTCAATTTCCAAAGCCTCATTGCTACAAAAGCAGCGCGTGTCTGCCTCGCTGCTAAACATGATCCCGTAATCGAATTCGGTCTCCGCCGATCGCAAGGAGTCGACGGCGGATTGACAGCAGCCCGTGCCGCTTACATCGGCGGTTGCGCAGGCACATCGAATTTGCAGGCCGGACAACAATTCGGCATCCCGGTGAGCGGAACCCAAGCGCACAGTTGGATCATGTCTTTCGAAAACGAGCGCGAAGCGTTTCAAGCGTATGCGGAAGCAATGCCTAACAACTGCATCTTTCTCGTTGACACCTATGATTCCATCGACGGGATACGTCACGCCATCGAGATAGGTCGCGAACTGCGCAGACAAGGACACGAGATGATCGGCGTGCGTCTGGATTCCGGCGACGGCGCCGCGTTGAGCAACAAAGCGCGCCGGATGCTGGATAAGGCGGGCTTTGTAAATGCAAAGATCGTCGGCTCAGGCGATCTCGACGAGTACATGATCGCGGATCTTAAACAACGCGGTGCCAAGATCGATGTGTGGGGGGTAGGAACAAAGCTTAGCACCGGGCAACCAGACGCCGCTCTCGGTGTCATCTATAAACTCGGCGCGATCCGACGCCCCAATGGGGAATGGCAATACCGCATCAAACTTTCAGAAGAATCAGCGAAAATCTCGATCCCGGGCTCATTGCAGGTCCGCCGGTTTCATAACCCGGATGGGAAATACATTGCGGACGCGATTTATGAAACTGATCACGCTGTTTCTGAGCCCTGTGAAATCGTTGATGTTGAAACAGAAGACAAAACAACCATCCCTCGAAACACTCGTTATTCCGATCTGCTCGTGCCGATTTTCCGAGCCGGGAAAGTTGTTTATGAGGCGCCAAGCATAGAGGCAGCGCGCGATCACCTTCGTAAACAACTGAGTTGCGCGCCTCCCGAGATTTTGCAGCTGAATGACCCGGCTCCCTATAAGGTCGGTCTCGAACGATCATTGTATGAGCTGAGATCGAAATTGATTGCTCGCGCCAACGAACAGGCACAATGAAACTACTCGCGCAGAGATCCGCCTCGCCCCTTCCGAGAAGGGGAGAGGATTGAGGTGAGGGGTTTTCCAGTGCAAAGCATTAGGGATGCGAACTCTCACCCTACCCTCTCCCTTAGCAAGGGAGAGGCGAAACAAGGGTACAGATCATGAACGCGCTGATTCTCGTCGATCTTCAGAATGATTTTCTGCCGGGCGGCGCCTTGGCGGTGCCGCAAGGTGATGAGGTCATCCCGCTCGCAGACGATTTGCAGCGACGCTTCGATCTCGTCGTGGCGACCAAAGATTGGCATCCACCCGATCACGGCAGTTTCGCCGAAAACCACAAAGGGAAGAAACCGGGCGACCGGATCATTCTCGATGGTATCGAACAAATCCTATGGCCCGTGCATTGCGTTCAAAACACGCAGGGTGCCGAGTTCGCCCCGCTATTCGACAGCAGCCGCATCGCTCACATTTTTCACAAAGGCACCGAACGAAACATTGATAGTTACAGCACGTTCTTCGACAACGCCCACCGACGACACACCGGTCTTGCTCATTACCTGGAGAACCGCGGCATCAAGAAAATTTACCTGATGGGCCTCGCCTTGGATTATTGTGTCAAATATAGCGCGCTCGACGCACGCCACCTCGGACTCAACACGTACGTGATCGTCGACGGCTGCCGCGGCATTGAGCTTGAGCCCGGTGACATCGCTCGCGCGCTGGACGACATGAAACAGGCAGGTGCAGTCCTTCTGAAAAGCTGCGACCTGTAGCAGGAGTCGCCGACTCCTAGTCGCGGTCAGCGACGGCATCCACGAGCTTCGTTTGTGACGAGACAGATTTGGCGCGGATGCGAACCGCGCCAAACCCTGCAATTGGTCAGAGATGGAATTCTGTTTTGCCAGATTTATTCAAACCGCGTTCCAGTCCCCCTGCCGCAAAGGGTGGTGAGGAGATTCCCGTGAGGATCGAAGAGCTGGATCGTGGCGCTATAGGTGAAGCTGTTGGCATCAGTGAGATCCACATCCGCTGTCAGGACGAGTGAGCCGATAAACGTGCCGTTCCCGTCATAGCGGTAATTCATCTCCCGGAAGGAGTAATTCTGAATACCCGGCTCGCGCTGCCAGAGACCATACTCGGGCGTGTCAAAAGGGCCTGTCACAGGAGACTTGGCGGCGCCAGTCACGGTGCCGTCGTGGTGAAAGGTCATTATCGCTGGGAACGGCGGTCCTGTGTGCTGGTTGGGATCCTGACAATTGACCCCCTGTCTGCTTACCTGCCACACGCCCTCGATTGTCGGGATTGCTACTCGCGGCGCTGTGTCAACACTCCACACCAGTGGAGTCGTCGCAGCGAGGCCGAGAGTGATCACTGCTATTAGCGTTTTAAGTTTCATCTTGTGTTCCTTTGGTTGATTTCGTTTTCGTTGTTGTGGCCATGTTTGATTCCTCGTTCTTGAGTTGTCATTTCTGGCCGTTCAGTGGTGTACAGAACGGAAAACCGCACGCGGTTACGCCGGAAGTTGGCTTCGCCACGTTACATCCTTGAGGCCTTACGTCGGTAAGATCCGCTTTTGCAGAAAGTTCAGAATCCGGACGCAATGCAGATTGGCTTGCAAGTTTCGGCAGAAATCTGTGTAATCGCGTTCGTTGGACCCATTTGGGTCTGAAATGAACCCCCTCCTCCCAGAAAAATCTTGTCGCGTTGCTCTAATCGCTGCAGCGGGATCTTGTGTGGCTTTCGCGACAGATGCATTTGCTCAGCAGGCCACAGCTCAGGGCGTTGCGGAAGTCGAGCGAGTGATAGTCACTGGTTCGAGCATTCCGACAGCAGAAGAGACCGGGCCCGATCCAGTGGACACCTATCGGCCGGCAGACCTTGAGAAGTTGGGCATCCGCAGTGCACAGGATTTCGAAACTTTTCTGCCACAGGAAGCAGGCAGCACGGTCAATTTGAACATTGGCAATGGCGGGGACGGAACTGTGCAGATAAACCTGCGGGGTTTGCTCCCAAAAGAAACGTTGATTCTGATCGATGGAAAACGTTTCGCCTATGGTTCGTTAGGTGCCGCCGGATTTAGTCAAGGTCAGGACATTAACCTCATTCCTTTTTCGATGGTCGATCACGTCGACATCTTGAAAGATGGCGCGTCTGCTGTGTATGGATCCGACGCAGTCGCCGGCGTGGTCAATTTCTTTTTAATCCACAAATTCCGCGGACTTGAGATCGGCGGCAGTTACGGGAACACCAACCTCGGAGCATCCAACGAGATGGGCGAGTGGGAGTCGTGGATCAAAGCGGGCACAGGAGATGACAAGACGGATATTGTGGTTGTTGCCGATTTTTGGGAACGTACCGGCGGCATTTTCAGCCGCGACCGGGATATCTCCAGTAACGCCTTTCAAATTCCCTGGGGTGGCTTCGATGAGCGCAGCGGGAATTTCCCTGGCGCAATTGGGGGTCTTGGTTTTCGCCTGGTCCCTAAATTGTTTTTTAGTGCAAACTCGCCGCCACCGCACTCGGCGCCAAACGCGGCGACTTCTCCATTTTATAAGCGCCCCGGTTTTCCGTTTCTGCCTTTTCCTGGTGTTAATCCCAATGCATATCCAGGTGCGCCCGGTATCGTCGGACCCAATGCAGGCCTACACGTTCCACAGTTCGGCACTGATTATAAAGGCGGCGGTGATTATTTCTTCTATAACTTTGCGGCTTTAACGCCAAATCTTCCTCCGGCCGATCGCCAAGTCTACTACGGTTCCTTCGCGCGCGATCTATGCGACAAATACCTGACGGCATTTGCGGACTTTAAATGTGCCCGCTCATTTTTCGATTCATCCCTCGCAGCTGTGCCGTTCGTGCCCGATTCGTTCAAGACTCCGGGCACGAATGTGGGATTTAGTCCAAGTGGCATCAGCGTGCCAATCTCGAATCCGTTTAATCCGTTCACCGTGGCCGATGCGACGATTCCAAATTTCTTTCCTGACGGAAGCGGTCTTCCGGTGACTACTGGTGTTCGGTTTCGCGGCATTAACGACACCGGTAAGAGAAGCGAACACTTCACCTACTGGGACACGCTCTTTGACATTGGGCTCAAAGGTGAGATGGGCGAATTCGGCGATTATTTCAGGACGTGGAACTGGGAAACTGGGTTCCGTTATTCCCGGAACGAAGGGCAAGACTTGTCGATAGGCGAGGTCAGCCAGCCTGGGTTGCGGGAGGCGCTGCTGGATACAGATTCGGCTACGGCGTTTAATCCATTTCTTGGCATTCTTGGCCGCAACAGCGGGGCGGCCAGAAGCAAAGTTTACGTTACCCTTCAAAATACCGGTGAGTTCGAATTGCCTTTAGGATACGCAACCGTTAACGGCGACTTGTTTAGCCTTCCGGCCGGGCCCGTCTCATTTGCGATCGGTGGTGAGTATCGCGCCGAGAGAATGACACGTAATCGTGATCCGCTTAATCAAACGTTCAATTCGATTGGTTCGGTAGACGGGCAAGGTTTCCGGGCAAACCGAGATGTCTGGTCAATCTACCAAGAGGTGCGGGTTCCTTTCACCAGCCCTACATGGAATTTCCCCGGCTGTTACAGCTTTGAGGTTGACTTCGCAGAGCGGGAAGAATGGTACAGCCAAAATACATCTACGGTCCTAGTTCCATTCCAACCGGCGACCAGCTCCCAGTATAACGGGCAGAGGCCGAAAGTATCTGTTCGATGGCAACCGATTGACCCGAAGTATATCGGGGCTCTGACGCTGCGCGGCAGTTACACTGAAGCGTTTCATGCGC
Source organism: Candidatus Udaeobacter sp. (assembly GCA_035315785.1). GTDB lineage: Bacteria > Verrucomicrobiota > Verrucomicrobiia > Chthoniobacterales > UBA10450 > Udaeobacter. The sequence continues at coordinate 18,282 of DATFXP010000001.1, forward strand.
CAACGCTGTTCGAGATTACGCCGGCAGGCTCGCAGAACTTCCCGATGGTGACGGATCCGTTTTCAAAGTTGACCCCGGACCAGATCGAGGAGCGCATTGCTGGAAATCCGCTGCTGCAGCCCGAAGTCGCCTATGAATGGTCTTACGGGATCGTTTACAGTCCGAAATGGCTCAAAGGAATGACCCTGAGCGCCGACTGGTGGCATATTGATCTGCGATCGCTTATATCGTCCCTCGGTTCGCAATTCATTATCGAGAATAATCCCCCGCCTCCACCACCTGCTGTGCAGAACGGACCGTTGGTGTTTCGCGCGCCCAGCGGGATTCCCGGCGTGGTTGGCCCTGTTACCCTAGTTGTAGATCCTAATGCAAACCTTTCTGGCGCGATCTTCGAAGGTCTCGATTACGAAGCGGTCTATATTCTGGACTCGTCTATCTTTGGCCACGGCGATTTTGGCAAACTGACCTTCACCGCTAACGGCACCTGGTTGTCTCGGGCTGAGTTCCAAGCCTTCGCGGACACCAAACGATTTGGTATCGCCGGTGAAGTTGCGCCGCCGGGATTCACCCTGACTGGTTCGCTGCCATGGCATCGAGCTAGTTTTAGCTTGTTCTACGACGGGCCAACTGAGACTTGGATGCAGGGTATCGACATCGGCGCGGTAGTCCACTGGATTGGTCAATACGAGGACGATAACGTAAGTCTGACACAATCAGTTAAACCGCAAATGCCTCGAAGTGGGCCCTTGCCTTGGCGCGCGAGGAAAGTAGCTGACTGGACGACACTGAACCTGATCGCCTCCTACACGTTCAACCTGCCGCCACCAGCACAGGCTGCTATACCAGGCTTTGTCAAAGACGGCGGTAAGGACATCAAGACGAAGGACGGTAAGGAGAAGAATGTCATTCCCGTATCCACAGCTGAATACAACCCTTGCGGATGGCGCGCATGGTTGAATAACATGACCCTTACGGTCGGGTTGCAGAACGTATTCGACGACGATCCACCGTTCGGTGGCGGCTCCTTTGAGAACGGCTACGACGAATCGATTTCCACGATCAAAGGCCGGTTCTGGTACGTTCAACTAAAAAAAAGATTCTAAGCGCAGTTCTACTTGGAAGGTGTTTGTTGCGGCGCGAGGGATGCGACGATCTTTTCAAACCGCGAATCGGCGCGCAAAGGATCCCACATCGGATTCAAGCGCAGGTCGCCATAACTGTGGAACCCTGGACCTTTGCTGATCGCTTCAAGTTGCCCAAGCGCCAATTCACGTTCGCCCGTCCAGGCACAGATGATGGAAAAGCAAATCTTTGCGTATATCTCGGAGGTGTCGTCCTTGGCGCTGGCCGCCACTTGTATCGCGCGTTGTCCTTCGCTTAGCGCCTCTTCTTTTCTTCCTAGCCCTGCATCGATTACCCCGAGCTCGGAAAGTAAAGCGGGCTTAGTTATCGGTGTCGTCCCGCCGACAGTATGTGCGCCGCTGCGCATGTCTTCTTCTTGTTGTGCGCGAGCCTTCATAAAGGCAGCGTGTGCAGAAGTTTCGTCCCCCTCCAAACGAGCGACCAGACCCACCCAAAAGTCGCGGCCAAGTCCAAGGTTCCAATCGAACGAATTCTTCTCTGCAAGCACCGACGCATCGCGACCGGCGGCATCCCAGTCGCGATCGTACAAAGCAAGAGTGAACCGCCACTGCGCCACAAATGGATCTTTCTCTGACCCAGGTTCGTTGGTCAGGATCTTTTCAATTACAGCACGCAAAGGTCCCTTGTCCGCTCGCCCGGCTAGTTCCGAGTAAGCACGCCATATTCGACCAGGCCTGCGCTCTGGATGAAGCGCGACGATGCGGTCCAAAATTCTGGCGTGCTGTTCATAGTTGTGCAACCACTGGTAGGTCGATGAGAGGTTAATCAGGTAAGCTAGGTTTCGAGGATCGAGCTCACATGCGCGCTCGAGATTGTGTATGGCATCAGCCCAGTGAAGCTGATCGCGGTCCATCGATCCAGCTAACTCATATACTTGCGGGTTATTGGGTAAACTCCCTTGAGCTATAGCAAGTTCGGCGCGCGCGCGGTCATAATCCGAATAGCCCATGGCAAGGTGCCACGCCAGCGCTAGGTGCGCTTCCCCCGAATCCGGCCTCAATCGAAACGCAGAATCTATGGCCGACTTTGCAAGGGCCAAGCGGTCCGGGGCGTTTCCCATTAAATCGTGCGCAAAGGCTAGCTGACAATAGGCGAGAAAGAAGTTAGGATCACGAGCAACTGCCTTGTTAAGCAGCTCCACAGCCTCAGAAAGATTGGCCTCTACAAACGGCACCTGGGCGTTGTAAATTATGGACATAGCACGGACATAAAAGTCGTAGGCCACCAAATCGTGAGTTGGTCTTTCTTCAACAGACGCCTGCTCACTGGCTGATAGCTTAGCGTGAAGATGCTGGGCAACTTTTTGTGCGATCTCACTCTGAACTGCAAATAAGTCATTCAAATTGCGGTCGTACTCCTCGGCCCAAACGTGGGTGTCGGTGCGTGTGTCGATCAACTGCGCGTTCAAGTGAACCCGATCACCGCTCCTGCGCGCGCTTCCTTCCAGCACGTGGGACACGCGAAGCGCATCGCCGATCTGGTGCACATTTCGTTTGCCGCGATATTCCATCACGCTGGTTCGGCTGATGACTTTGAGATCGCCAATCTTCGCCAGCTTGGTCAGAATGTCGTCCTGCACCCCATCCGCGAATGCGGTGTGCTCTTTTTCGTCGCTTAGGTTTTCAAATGGCAGAACGGCGATTCCGGTTGTCACCGGAGAGCGGGAAAATTCGGTTTTCCAAACGATCACGCCTAACGGCGCCGCCAGCGCGAGCAACATCGCCGCCATGACCGCGATACTTGGATTGCGCCGCACCCACTTCTTTCCTCGCGTGAACGGTCCAATACGCCGAGCCTGAATGGGCTCATGCTTCAACCAGCGTTCCAGATCTTCGGCCAGCGCAAGCGCAGAAGAGTATCGGCGGTTTGGATCTTTCTCGAGAGACTTCAGACAAATTGTCGAGAGATCCTGATCGATTTTGGGATTTAGAAGGCGCGGCTGACGCGGCTCCGTATCACAAAGTAACCGGATCGTTTCGTAAGTTGTACCGCCGGCAAAGGGCGGCTGACCTGTCAGTAGTTGGTAAAGTACTGCGCCAAGTCCGTACACATCCGTTACGCTGCTGATAGCTGCGTTGTTTCCCACTGCTTGTTCTGGCGCCATGTAACTGGGCGTGCCTAAAACATCCAGGGTGTGCGTGACACTGCTTTCAGATTCGACCAATCGCGCCAGGCCAAAATCGGTAAGATGTGGTTCTCCTTTGGCATCCAGCAAGATGTTCCCTGGTTTGATGTCACGATGGAGAATTCCGTGTTCGTGCGCGTAATGCACGGTGCGTGCGACTTTCGCGATTAATTCCACCGCGCGATGAATCGGCATCGGTTCGCGCTTCGCGACTACGTCGAGTTGGCCGCCTTCGACCAATTTCATGCTGAAGTAGCATGAGCCATCGCGCTCTCCCACTTCGTGGATTGGAACGATACCGGGATGCTCGAGCCTGGCTGCTGCTTCGGCCTCCAAACGGAAACGTTTGAGATGCGCTTTGGTGGCCCAATGGCCTAATCCGATAACTTTGAGCGCGACAACGCGATTGAGACTTTTCTGACGGGCTCGAAATACCACGCCTTGTCCGCCGCGCCCAATTTGCTCGAGCAGCTCGTAGTCGCCGAACTCCATCGACATCGCCGAAGGTGGAACGCGTTCTTCGAATGCATTGATGATCTTCGGAGAAGCCGATCCATTTTGTTCACGGCCAGCTTCGTTAGAGCCGAGAGCCATCTCCAACAGACAAGCAGCGCATGATTCCTGAGGGGAATCCGGAGGAACGGTCGCGCCGCATCTACGACAAAGTCTGCTCGTGGTCGTCATTTCATCGCGCGACCGTTCCTTTCACTGAAATACTGCACGAAAATTCCCACCAGGTTACGTCGGGACACGAATTTCACTAATCACACAAATCGGCTCCGAAATGTTTCGCGAGTTAATCCAACCCGTTGACTCAAGCCTCATAAAATTCGCGATAATCGGCGTAATTCGTGTCCTTATGAGCGCAACGCGGCGATGAGGTGACGCATTTCATCTTCAATTTCAGCCGGCGTAGCCACGGTGTGCGCGACTTCCTCACGCAGTAACTGCCGATAACGCTGTCGCAGTCGATGAAAGGCTTGTTTCACCGCGTTCTCGTTCATGCCAAACTCGCGCGCGATCTCCGCCTGCGACGGCCGATCCGGTTCATCAGAGAGCAACGTGCTCAATCGTTGCAACAACGGTGGGTTAAGAGATTTTTGCGACTCCTCTAGTAATCGCGCGAACACTCGGTCGAGAACTGTGAACGCCCAACGGCGATCATAGAGTAAATCGGGGCTCAGCATGTCACCGCGATCGACGTCGCTGATTTCGTAGGATTCAATTCCGTCAAGCGGAAGGACCGTTCGACCCCCGCCACGTTTGAGCGTTGCGGCGTCACGGCGTTCGTTCGCCATGAAATGCTTAAGCGAGGCCAGAAGGAAAGAACGCAACCGCCCCTTTTCCTGTCGCACTGAGTTGAAATCCTTCCGTTCCAAGATTAGCGCGAAAAAACCCTGCGTGATGTCTTTCGCTTCCTCTTGTTTGGCACCTTCTCTCCTGACAAAACTGTATATAGGTCGCCAGTAAGTGCGGCAAAGATCCTCAAGCGCCTCCTGTGCCACTGACGATTCACCCTGTGCCTCCAGCACCACGCTCCAATGGGTCGTGGTAAATGCGGCCGGCCCGGCAGACGCCGGATCAGTCCCAGTCAGAGATGTTGCGTCCTTGGGGGCAACGCTCACGCGTTAATGAGAGTAAAAAGGCGAGGTGAATGCAAGCCCAACTGATGTCTGGTAGGATGCCACGCTGCGGCGTCCGGTCGGCGCGGCGCGCCGACCCTACCACACTTACGCCGGTAATACCGTCGAGAGCGTTACTTCTTTGTCGATAGTTTCCTTGATTACTTTTTCGACGGTGGCGCCGACTTTCGAGCCGTCGCGATCAAGTATCCACACCTGTTGGCCTTGCTCGAACGAACCGCGCGTCATGACCTTGAGCAGAACGCCCTCTTCTGTCGCAGGATTGTCGAGCACATCGATGACAATCGCTTCAGTCTTTCCGACGTGCGTCAGCAACGTCACGCTCTCATCAACTTTCGGTTTTTGCATGGACAGCAGATCCCTGTTCTCTCGCTAACAGTATTCGACCCTCACTGCCACGCCGAGTGTGTCGGTCGATACAACAAGTCAATGCACCTAAATGGTCTCGACCAGTTCGCGCTCAGGCGCGATTTGGGCATCAGGTTTCTCGCGTTTGAGCACCCGATATAAGAACCAGACAATGAAACAGTTCGCCAGTAATATCAGTGCGCCGACCAAACCCGGCCGATGCCAGAGATGCCGGATCTCAATTGGAATTAGACTCGCGGTCGCGAAAATCATAAGCAACTCCGCCCAGCGTTGCTGCATGTAAACGCCGATTCCTTCGGTGAAAAGAACTGCCGAATAAAACAGCGCCAGGAGACCTGTGGCCCGCACTGCACCGTCTGCGAGAACGGCTTGGAGTTTGTGAAGCAGCCATGCGACGCCACGGCTATGTTCCATCAGGATTTCATCTGCGGTCCAGTTCGACAATGCATCCATCCAGCGAGTCCGCGCGTTCAGAAAAAGCAGTGAAACACCAAGCACAAGCAGCAACACGCCCTTGCCGATTTTGAAAAGCGCGATCAGCTTGAGGTACCGAACCCGGCGGACGCCCTGCAAAATAGCAGGTTCGTGATGCTCCGGATTCTTTGTTCTTAAATCGGCCACTTCGCAACTGTAGTGGCAGGCGTGTCGCCTGCAAAATCGCGATGCTCATAGCCGGCACGGGCCGTCTCTATAGGTCAATCCGCAAATACCGGCTTCTCGCGGCAGCAAATTTCCAGTTTGTTGCCATCGGGGTCTTCGAAAAAGAATGCGTAGTAGCCTGGGCTGTAATCCTTGCAAATCTCTGGCCCTTCAAGGTTCTTCCCGCCAGCCTCGCGCACCAGTTTCGCAATCCGATCCACTTGTTCGCGCGTGTCCGCCCAAAACGCTATGCGTGTTCGGTTCGGTTTATGTTTCTTATCCCGGCTAAAACCAAAGAATTCCGACGGTTTCCCGCTCCCGCCAGAATAGAACGTATGGTATCGCCCCGGTTTCTCGTGAACGAATCCAAGCTGCGGCAAAAATTTACCGTAAAACTTTTTCGCAATTTCCATGTCTGTCACCCGCAAATCAATGTGATCGAAGCAACGCGTTTTCATAAGTCGATTCTCAACTGCACGACACGGCACTTCAACGCATCCGATCGTAAATGACAGCCGTGCAGTCCGCTGCGCGCCGTTTACATCAAGAAGGTCGAAAACAGACCCTGACCAGCTCAACTACCAAATACCGGTTTCTCGCGACAACAAATTTCGAGTTTGTTGCCACTAGGGTCTTCGAAAAAAAACGCGTAGTAACCAGGACTGTAGTCCTTACAAATCTCCGGTCCCTCAAGATTTTTCCCCCCAGCCTCGCGTACGAGTTTAGCAACGCGATCCACTTCTTCTCGCGTGTCTGCCCAAAATGCTATGCGCGTGCTATTAGGACGATGGTTTTTGTCCTCGTCCAAACAAAAAAATTCCAAAGGCCGATCGCTGTCTCCAGCAAAGAACGTATGAAAATCGTCACTGGGACTTTCGTGAACGAATCCAAGCTGTGGCAAAAATTTTGCGTAGAAGTCTCTCGCGGCTTCCATGTCTTGCACTCGTAAATCGATGTGATCGAAGCAACGCGTTTTCATTCTGCGATTCTCAACCTTATCGCCTCGCAATTCAATCGGTCGTGATCGCGACGGTAGGGGCGTCGCTCCGTGCGCGCCGTTTTTCGGGAATTCCATTCGACGCGCCGAGGACTGCGCGCCTACCTTATTTACCGACGAAGCGTGCCAAAATCGGTCCCAGCTTTTTGATCGTCGCTTCGGGCCACAGCTTCCGATCGGTCACTAGCGCCGTATCTAATGCGGAATGTTCCGGCCAGTTCGGCTCATTGGGAATTCTAGGGATCACGTCCGCAATAACCCTCCGGGCCGTCTCTGCATTTGCGAACAAGTGACTGAGAATGATCTCAGCGGACACCGGTTCCTCTTCGATTTTCCACGAATCGTAATCAGTGATCATGGCCATCGCAGCGAACGCGATCTCCGCTTCGCGAGCCAGTTTTGCTTCCGGAAGGTTAGTCATGGCAATCACATCGAACCCGTTGCGGTGGTTGAATTCAGATTCGGCACGCGTCGAGAATGCCGGACCATCCATGTCAACGTAAGTGCCACCGTTGTGAACGGGGTAACCGAGTGACCTGGCCGATTCAGCCAAGATATTGCGCAAGTTAGTGGCGACCGGTTCGGCAAATCCAATATGCGCCACAATGCCTTCGCCAAAAAATGTATTCGCCGTGCGTTGACTGCTACGATCGTAAAACTGCGACGGCAAAACTATGTCTCGCGGCGCATATTTTTCCTGCAAACTGCCCACCGCAGCCACTGAAATGATCCAGCGAACATTCAACGAGCGAAGCGCGTAGATGTTGGCGCGGTAATTTATTTCGTGCGGCATAATTCGATGGCCGCGGCCGTGACGGGGCAAAAAATAAACCTGACGGTCGCCTAATCTTCCACCGACGAGTACGTCTGAGGGCGGTCCAAACGGTGTTTCGATTTTATGTTCGGTCGTATCGCGCAACTCCTCCATCTGGTAGAGACCACTTCCACCGATAATCCCAATCGCCGCGATTTCTTGATTCATGCGCGCCGCGACTTAATCCCAAACGGGCACGATGAAAAGCGGATAATGTGCCCGTGGCGCACCTGGCGTCGCTATGTATTGTTTTTGTCCGCCCATGCCGAAATTCTTCATCAAAACTTATGGTTGCCAGATGAACGAGCGCGACTCCGAACAGGTCGCGCATTCGCTCGTGGCGCGAGGGTACGAGCGTGTCGGGCACGAGTCGGAAGCTGACGTCGTGCTCTTAAACACGTGCAGCGTGCGCGACATGGCTGACCAAAAAGCGCTTGGCAAAATGGGCATGCTCGGGCGACTGGCAAAAGAACGACCGCACGTGGTGTTCGGATTCCTGGGCTGCATGGCCCAGGCGCGTGGCGCATCGCTGCTGAAAGATTTGCCACACGTAGATCTTGTCGTTGGGACACAAAAGTTTCATCGCGTCGCCGAACACGTGGATGACCTCGTGACGCGCAAGGCGACGCGCCCGGCGGTCGCGCCCTACCACGATGCTGCGATGGACGATCCGCGATTTTCGATCGTCGATATCGATGAGGAATCAGGTTCGCAATCGACCATTCGCGATCAGCAACTCACATCCAGACAGGCCACCGCTTTTGTATCGATCATGCAAGGATGCAACATGCACTGCACTTTCTGTATTGTGCCGCAGACACGTGGAGCGGAACGCAGCCGTTCCATCGGCGAGATCGTGGCTGAAGTGCGCGATCTCGTTTCGCGGGGAGTCAAAGAAGTCACCTTACTTGGCCAAATAGTGAATCTTTATGGTCGCCACGAATTTCCGAAGGTCGCCACGAAATCCCCCTTCGTACAGTTGCTCGAATCCGTTCACGAGGTCGAAGGACTCGAGCGACTTCGTTTCACTTCCCCTCATCCGATTGGTTTCCGCGACGATTTAGTCGACGTAATCTCACGGTTGCCGAGACTTGCCGAGCATGTTCATCTGCCGTTGCAATCCGGTTCGAACAAAATCCTCAAAGCGATGCACCGTGCCTACACCGCGGAAAAATATTTGGATCTCGTCGAGCGGATCCGGCGGGCGCGCAACGGCGTAGCAATCACCACTGACATCATCGTCGGGTTCCCTGGCGAAACAGAAGAAGATTATCGACAGACACGCGATTTAGTTGAGCAAATCCAATTCGATAACGCCTTTGTTTTTCGGTATTCGCCGCGGCGCGATACTCCCGCCGCAGAAATGCCCGATCAGCTCGACGAGAGCGTCAAAGAACGGCGCAATCAGGATTTACTCGAGTTAGTAAACAGATCGAATCGCAGGATTCTCGAACGCCTGGTCGGAAGCCGGCTGGAAGTGCTTTGCGAAGGTCCCAGCAAAACAAACCGCGCCCGCCTGATGGGACGAACCCGAACGAACAAGATTGTTGTATTCCCCCCTTCGCCGAAACTCCGACCAACAGGCGAAAGCGATGAACTCATTGGGAAGCTTGTGGATGTACAAATTGAGCGGGCCAATGGATTCAGCCTGTACGGGATACCCTGCTCGAGTAGCGAATCGTCAATCGCGAGTTGAAAACTTGCGCCACCCTAGCCAAACTCACACGCCATCAGTGTTCTTCGACGCATGATTTACCACCTTTCTTTGTATACAGCAGGAGTAATCGCCGGCGCGTTTCTCTCTGTAGTCGGTATGCTTGGGTTGATCAAACCCGACTTCGCGAACGTCGTGAAACAGTTTCCACGCTCTCGAGTGGCTGGCGTTGTGCTACTCACGATTTGCCTGGTTTGGACTTTCTGGTTGGTCGCCACCATCCAGATGGGTGAATTCTCAAGCTTTCGTCGGCCGCTCCTCATTGCTCTGCCAATCGGTTACGTACTCACGCTGTTTTTCGTGGATGAATTCCTCGCGGTGCGCGCTCTGGGGGTTCTTTGTTTGCTCGCGGCGGAACCACTGCTTGATGCGGCTTTTTTGCGCTACGAAACGAGTCGCTTGCTGGTAACTGTTTTTGCTTACCTGCTGATTGTCGCGGGCTTGTTCTGGGTGGCAATTCCGTATGTCCTTCGCGACCAAATTAATTGGAGCGCACGTAGTGTTTTTCGCTGGCGGTGCCTGCACGCGCTCGCGTTGGTGTACGGCTGCGTGATTCTCAAATTCACGTTTACCCAGTACTAAATCTGTCGCGGTCTCAGACCGGGGAGAGTAATTTCGACGCTCATAGAGCGCCGCTACAGTAAACCGAATGAACCGCATTCTGGTGATCCGCGGCGGAGCGATCGGCGATTTCATTCTCACTTTGCCGGCACTCAAAGCGCTTCGTGACGCGCGCCCCCAGGCGCACATGGAGATTCTCGGCTACAAGCACATTGCCGCGCTCGCGGAGAAGCGGTTCTATGCGCAAGCAGTGCGTTCCATTGAATACGCGCGGCTCGCCAGATTTTTCGCGCGTAACTCGGAATTGCCTGCGGAATTGGCCGATTACTTCGCCAGCTTCGATTTAATCGTCAGTTATCTCTATGACCCCGACCAGATTTTCGAGACAAATCTCCGGCGATGCGGCGTTGAAAATCTGATTTGCGGACCCGCACGGATCGTCGAAAACGCCGGCCACGCGGCCCGGCAGCTTGCGCGACCAATCGAGGCACTGGGAATCAGTGTTGTCGATCTTGCCGAGAGAATTTTTCCTTCAGTAGAAGATCGGGAATTTGCCCGAGAATTTCTCGCGTCCAAACCGCAACCGATTATCGCAACACACCCGGGAAGCGGCAGCCAGGCAAAGAACTGGCCACTCGAAAACTGGATTGGCCTGTTTTCTCCAAACCGTCGTTTCGCAGACTTCGAGCGCATGGTGGTGATCTCAGGCGAGGCAGATAAAGCCCAGACCGACCAATTAGAACAAGAATGGAACAATCGCGATGTCCGTTTCGCCAGGAACCTGCCGCTGCCTCACCTCGCCGCCATCCTTGAGCGCGCGATATTCATTGGACACGACAGCGGAATTTCGCATCTCGCCGCGGCTGCGGGCGCGAAATGCATTTTCCTCTTCGGTCCGACCGATCCAGATGTTTGGGCACCCAAAAATGACAATGTGCAAATTGTTCGCGCGCCAAACGCGAAGCTAAATGATCTGAGCATCGAAGAGGTCGAAACAGCTCTCGCCGCGACACTTTAGCCGTTAAACCGTGAGGGTCACCCAAGGTAGAGCGTGCAGTCCCGTGCATGCCGTTGTATTTTACGATTCACGCCTTCGGTGCGCACTCGCCACGGCGAGCAAGCTGCATGACGCGCCCTACCAAAACAGACGTCCTCCAATAGAAGAGGACTCAGTCGCTATAGCCGCGCGGGAACTTCTGATGCCATTTCCAAGCGCTTTCGATAATAGCGTCGAGAGATTGGAATTGCGGTTGCCAGCCAAGTTCTTTCTTGATTCTCGTCGAGGATGCAATGAGCCGGGGCGGGTCGCCTGGCCGGCGTGGTTTTTCGATCGTCTCGATCTTTCGTCCGGTGATTTTGCGGCACGATTCGATTACTTCTCGAACACTCGAACCGCCGCCCGTGCCGAGATTGTAACAGCCGCTGGCGCCTTCGCCGAGAGCCAGAATGTGCGCGTTGGCGAGATCGACGATGTGAATGTAATCGCGAATACAGGTTCCATCGGGCGTGTCATAGTCAGTTCCGTAGATTTCGACGTTCAGTTTTTCACCGAGCGCCACCTGAAGCACATTAGGAATGAGATGCGTCTCCGGTCGATGGTCTTCGCCAAATTTCTCCGATGCCCCGGAGGCATTGAAGTAGCGCAGGCAAACAAATTTGACCCCATGAATCTCGTCGTACCAGCGCAAAATCTTTTCGAAGGCGAATTTGGATTCGCCATAGGGACTGATAGGACGCGGCTGCGCGGTTTCGTCAATTGGTACCCGATCGGGCGGGCCAAAGATTGCACATGTTGACGAAAACACGATCCGCCGGACGTCAGCCGCGACCATCGCATCGAGCAGATTCAACCCATTGCAGATATTATTCCGAAAATATTTGGAAGGTTTCTGCATCGACTCACCAACCAGCGCGTTGGCGGCAAAATGCATCACTGCGTCCGGTCGATGAGTGGAAAGGGCAGCCTGGATCTGCTGACGATTCGAAAGTTCGCCTTCAATGAAACGCGTCCGGGAATCAACCGCGGCTCGATGGCCTTCACTCAGATTATCGAAAATGACAACTTCATGTCCTTCAATCAGTAGCAACTCGGCGCAAACGCTCCCGATATAGCCCGCGCCGCCAACGACAACGATTTTCATTGGCGAGGAACGTGCAGCGTGATCAGTCGTAAATCAAAGCAACGCGTTAGGTAAGCGTGCCTTTCGTCCGCGTCCGCTTGTCGGGCGTCGCTAGTTTGAAACCCCGCTGCGGCCGCTAGTATTTTGTGCGACGGTTTTGCCTTTCTTCTTTTCCAAGGCTACGACCATCTTCTTCACACAGCTGTGTTTGCTCCGTGGCGCGAGCACTTTCAAACTTTCTTCTTCCGAACCCCATTGCAAAATGTCGATGTCGACATAGCGAACACCCCATTTTCTGACCTCCGACCGAGACGGCTTATAAAGATCAATCGTGTCGGTACCGACCAAGGCATTCCCGTAATCGTCGATCACGTACTCTTCGTTCGTTTCCATGAGGCGAAAACGCGTGCCGAGCGGATATCGCGACCAGTCTGAAGCGGCACTCAACACCTGCCGACCGGAAAGGTAAGTACCGATGGCGTTGTGAGCTCCGCTTCCTCCCTCGTGCTGTGTGTACGCAGTGGTGCGCACCTTTGGAATGCGCCGTCCACTGGTGGTGAGTGTTGGTTTGGATTGCGTCGCGCAGCCTACGACAAAGCAAGCTAGAACTCCCGCGAACGCCAGGTTAAGGCATTTAGGCATCAGCGTTTCGCCTTCAATAGCAGTAGGGGCAGGCATGGGCAAACGGTTTTTGCAGAAATTCCCTAGGTGAATTGGATTACGGGCAGCCCGGTTTTTAACAGCGCCCGACTCTCCGGTAATCGATTGCTAACTAATGCGTGGCAGCTTGCGAGAGCTCGGTCGTGCAATGAGGACAACGTGTTGCCTTGATCGGAATGGTCATCGCGCATGCCGGACAATCTTTTGACACTGGGGGCGCGTTGGGGGCCGGGCGCTTCATCTGGTTAGCGGCTTTTACGACTAGGAAGATGCAGAACGCAACAATGACGAAGTTAATAACTAATGTGATAAAGTTGCCGTAGTTCCAAGTGATCGCCTTGTGAGCCAGTGCGTCACCAGGAGTTGAGAAATTACTCAGCCCGTCGGCGCCCGTCTTTAGAACAATAAACTTGTTCGAAAAATCGAGCCCGCCTGCGATCAAGCCTATTGGAGGCATCAGAATATCTTTCACGAGCGATGTAACGATACTTCCGAAGGCCGCACCGATGATGACGCCGACAGCGAGATCAATGGCGTTACCTTTAACGGCGAATTCCTTAAATTCCTTCCACATGTCGCTCATCTAATCAGGTGACGACGATATTGACGAGTTTTTTTGGAACGACAATCACATTGCGAACCGCTTTACCGGCGATTCGGTCTTGAACTTTCGGGTTCGCTAGGGCCGCTGCCTTTAACTCCTCCTCGGTAGCCACGATAGGCATTCTCACACGATCACGAAGCTTGCCGTTTATTTGAATGACGATTTCAACTTCGTCTTCAACTAGCAGACGCTCGTCGTAAACCGGCCATGATTGTTGGGTAACATCTCCGGGCGCGTCACGAAATTTGGCGCTCAATCTCTCCCAAAGTTCGGACGAAATATGCGGAGCGAATGGATTGAGCAGGATCAAGAACTTCCGCATCGCCGCCAACGGGATCGTTTCGGCGTTCGTAACCGCGTTCACGAAAATCATCATCTGCGAAATCGCCGTGTTAAAGGAGAAGGATTCGATGTCCTCTGTTACTTTTTTGATCGTGGCGTGCAGTAACTTTTGCTGCTGCTTGGTAGCATCGACTGCTTTGATCTTTTGGGATAATTCCCAATCGCCTGCTTGGTTCTCTGTCATGAGCAAGCGCCAGACGCGCGCAAGAAAGCGCGCAACGCCTTCGACGCCGCGGGTGCTCCACGGTTTCATTTGCTCGAGCGGCCCCATAAACATTTCGTAGCAACGAAAGGCGTCCGCGCCGTGGTGATCGATCACGTCGTCGGGGTTAACGATGTTTCCGCGCGACTTCGACATTTTCTGGTTGTCCTCGCCGAGGATGATTCCCTGGTTCACCAACCGCTGGAACGGCTCGGGTTTCGAGACGTAGCCCAGATCGAACAACACTTTCTGCCAGAACCGAGAGTAAAGCAGATGCAACACCGCGTGCTCGGTTCCTCCGACGTATAAATCCACGCCGCCAGGTTTATCACCGCCCATCCAATAGTGTTCCGCTTCTTCACCAACAAATCGTTTGTCGTTGCGCGGATCGCAAAAGCGCAAGTAATACCAGCATGAGCCTGCCCACTGCGGCATGGTGTTCGTCTCGCGGTTCGCCTTGTCGGAGTAGCGTATCCACTCTTTTGCTTTCGCGAGCGGCGGTTCTCCGGTGCCGGTTGGTTTGTAATCGTCGAGCGGCGGCGGAGCGACTGGCAATTCCTTTTCCTGCAGGGCGCGATGTCTGCCGTTTTCCCAAACAATTGGAAATGGCTCGCCCCAGTATCGTTGGCGCGAGAATAACCAGTCGCGCAGTTTGTAATTGATTGCACGTTTGCCAAGGCCGCGTTCTTCCAGCCAGGATGTGATTTTCTTTTTCGCTTCAGCGCTCGTTAGGCCATTGATGATCGGAGAGTTAACGGCGATGCCTTCGCCGGTGAATCCAAATGCCGGCTCATCTCCCGTTGGCTGAACAACGATGACAATCGGCAAATCGAATTTCTTCGCGAATTCCAGATCGCGTTCATCGTGCGCCGGCACGCCACCAATCGCGCCGGTCCCGTATCCAAGCAGTACGTAATCAGCGATCCAGACTGGAATCTTTTCGTTGGTCGCGGGATTAATTGCGTACGCTCCGGTAAGCACACCGGTTTTTTCCTTCGATAAATCGGCACGCTCCAGCTCACTTTTACGCGCGGCACGCTCGCGATATTCGCGCACTGCCGGCCACTGCTCCTCGGTGACGATCAAATCAACCAATGAATGTTCCGGCGCGAGCACCAGGAATGTACCACCGTAAAGCGTGTCGGGTCGTGTAGTGAAAACGCGGATCCGCTGTTCCATGTTCTCAATCTTAAAATCGATCTCGGCGCCTTGGCTTCGCCCAATCCAGTTACGCTGGAGCAGTTTGATTCCTTCTGGCCAATCCAAGCCCTCGAGTTCGTTGAGCAATCGCTCCGCGTATGCAGTGATACGCAACATCCATTGCCGCAGTGGTCTTCGCACAACCGGGAAGCCACCAACCTCGCTTTTTCCATCTACGACTTCCTCATTCGCCAAGACTGTGCCCAATTCCGGACACCAGTTCACTGGGACATCAGCGACGTAAGCGAGGCGAACAGTGTCCGGATCGGTTCCGCGATAGGTTGAAATCGGTTCGGCGCGATTTGTCTCCGGGTTGAACCAGGAGTTGTAGATCTGCAGGAAAATCCACTGGGTCCATTTGTAGTAATTCGGGTCGGTTGTGTTGATCTCCCGTTTCCAATCGTAAGAAAAACCGATCCGCTTCAACTGACTCTTGAACTTCGCCACATTTTCACGCGTGGTGACCGCAGGATGTTGACCGGTCTTGATCGCGTATTGCTCGGCCGGCAGACCAAACGCGTCCCAGCCCATTGGGTGCAAGACGTTGAAGCCGCGCAGGCGTTTGTAACGCGCGACTATGTCAGTTGCCGTGTAGCCTTCCGGATGGCCAACGTGCAGCCCAGCTCCGCTCGGGTAAGGAAACATATCGAGGACGAAGAATTTTGGCTTTGGAGGATGGAAACCTTTCTCACCGGGATTTGGCGCGTGAAAAAGCTGACGCTCGTCCCAGATGGCCTGCCATTTCGGCTCGATCTGGTCGAAGGGATATGGTTTGCGGCGGTCGCTACTCATTGCAGTTAAATCAGGAAACCAGGAAATCAGGAAAAGAAACTAGAATTTACTCTTCTTTGCTGCTTTCCACACTCAATTGAAACGTGACCGAACTTGTAGTCGCAACGCGAAACACGAATAAGACGCGCGAGATTCAGCATATTCTCGGACCGGAGTTTAGGGTGCGCGATCTCCTGGCGCATCCCGAAGTTTCGGAGATTTGTGAGAGTGGAACGTCGTTCGAGGAAAACGCAAAACTTAAGGCACTCGCCGTGTCCAGTAAATTGCCAGCTCTGGTAATTGCTGACGATTCGGGATTGGAGGTTGACGCTATCGGCGGCGCGCCCGGAATTTACTCAGCCCGTTACGCGGGGGCGAACGCAACGGAGACAGACAAAATCGATAAGTTACTGCACGAGCTCGCGCGAGCTCGCGCCAAAGCGGATGGACGCCGCGCTCGATTTCGCTGTGTCGTGGCACTCGCGCGCAACGGCAATCTCCTCGGCATTTTCGAAGGAATTGTGGAAGGAAGAATCGCAAACGAAGTCCGCGGCGAGTCCGGATTCGGCTACGATCCGATTTTCATTCCAGAAGGATTTGAGCAAACTTTCGGTGAACTGCCTGCCGAATTGAAGAACACCATCAGCCATCGCGCCAAAGCGATTCGTGCTCTCGGAGTTAAACTTCGGCAGCTCGAGTTAAGTTAAGGACTAGGTGGTGGTGGTGGCGGTGGTGGAGGAGCTCCGGCAGGTGGAGCTGGGCCCGTTTGGGTAACACCGCCGGCTGCTCGGATTTGATATCCAACCTTTGTGATGCCAACCGATCGAATTTTGTCGAGGACTCCAATCACGTCGCCATACATCGCCATCGGCTGGGCACTGAGCGAAATTTTGATGTCCTTATTAGCCCGATGAAGCTGGAACAATCGAGGCAGCACTTGATCATCCGGCACGTATTGATTGTCGAAGAACACCGCATTTCCTTCCAGCACCTTAATCGAGACGAAGTCCTTTACGCCGCTCGGCGGCGGACCAACCGCAGCCGGCAAATTGACGCGAATGCCTTTCATGTGAGTCTGGCTCAGACTCACCATCATGAAACTGGCAAGCAAAAAGAACATGATGTCGATCAACGGGATGATCTCGATCCGTGCGTGTTTCTTCGGAACTGGCGACGATACTTTCATGTCTAGTAGGAAGCACCCGTCATGGTGAAGGTAATGGGAATGTTAACCCTTGAAAGCGTTCCAGGTCTGAATCGCCACTGCTGAAACGCGCTCGTGGCGGCATTATCTAGAATAGGACTCCCAGTGCTTTGCGAAACACTACAGCTACCGACGTTGCCGCTACCTGAGTCTACCGTGCAGACGATCACTCCACTGCCGGTGACGTGCCGTGAACGAGCCTCGTAAGGATATTGAGGGCGCGGCGCGTATAAGGCGAGGGCTTTCGCTCGCGACATCGACATTGGTCCGGGACTCTTAACCGGCGTGAATTTTGCCGCGTTTTGCGGTTGTTTCGGTGGCGGTGTTCTTTCTTCAACAAACTCCGGCTGAATTTCCGGAGGCGGAGGAGGCTCTGGAATGGGAATATCTTCCGGCGGCGGAGTCGCCTCAGGTGGAGCGAGCGTCGCCTCCACCACTTGCGGAGGTTGAGGAGGAAGGTCCACCGCGGGAGCTTCGTGGCGTTGAGAAACCGCAACCGCTGTCAGGTGAATTGCTAAAGCAGCTCCAAGTGCGGTCCAGAAATACCAGCGAGGAGGCGGCCGGTAAATGAGCGGCCTGGCCTCTCTTTCCGTTTGTCCTGGTGATTGTGCCATACCAAAATCAACGTGCCCCGGGAACCGCCTTGAGCGCTTCGCTCTTTATTTCGAAGGAAATCTTGTAATAGCCGGCCGCGCGAACAAGGTCCAACAGGTGGGAAACGTTCAAGTGGACTGAATCCTTGTCCCCTCGAACAAACACTTTCGCGTCAGGAGCCGATTGATGCGCCATTTTCAGACGGTTCAACAATTCCTCGTCCTTCACTTCGTCCTTATCGAAGAAATAATGGCCATCCTTATCGACTGAGACGCTTACGTATTCGCGCTTTGTCTGGACTTCACCCGAAACACCCGAAGGCAGGTTCACTTTGATTCCCTTCATATGGACCTGACTCAGGCTCACCATCATGAAACTGGCGAGCAGAAAGAACATGATGTCGATCAACGGGATGATCTCAATCCGCGCTTTTTTGTGGGGAATTGGTGAGGCGACTTGCATGACAAATCTTTAAATAGATGACCGCGTTGCCGAAGAGGGCGTGGTGCTCGCGATCGACACGTGTCGCTCTGCTGTTTGAGCCTGGAGCATAACTTCCAAATTCGTGGCTGCCGTTTGCAATTCGAACTCTAAGTTAGACACGCGAGACGTGAAAAAGTTAAACGGAATCAAAGCGAAGATGGCAATACCAAGACCGCAGGCAGTGGCGATCAGTGCCTCGGCGATACCGCCGGTGACCGCTTGCACCGCCAGTTCCTCGTTTCCAAGGAAGCTAAACGAACGGATTAGCCCCGTGATCGTGCCCAACAGACCTAGCAACGGCGCGAGAGTGACAAGAGTATCCATCACCACCAGAAAACGTCCGGCCCGTTTGATTTCGATACCTGCGGCAACTTGCAACGCGGCTTCAAGCGAGCTGTGCTGATGATTCAGACCATTCCACAGCATTCGTAGCACCGGATCGCGCGAACCGCGTGAAAGCCTCGACGCCTCCGCAGTGTCACCATTCTCAATCGCGGTGAAAACCTTCTCGATCCGTTTTGGATCCCGCCGGAACCAGCGGCCGCTCCACCAAATGCATCGCTCGAGCACAACGGTGAGCGCGACGATTGAGACGATCAGAATCGGCCACATCACTGGACCGCCTTTGTGAAACTTATCGATCAGCCAGTTGCCGGCCAGAAATCCAGCGGGCTGTTCCGGAGACGGTGCAGCAACCGGAGGAGGACTCGCAGCGGCAGCAGCGGGACTTGTTGCACCAGCTGCTGCGGGACTGGTAACTGCGCCTGGCGCTCCAGGCGCCGGAGGTTGTCCTGCCGCGCCGGGTTCTCCCGGCGGCGGTGGCGGTTGCTGCCCCGGCGGCAAGTTCGCAGCGGGTGCTTGCTGTCCCGGCGCAGCCGGCTGCTGTGCTGCGCCAGCGGGATTCGCCGGCGCTTGAGCCCCTGGATTCGTACCTCCGGTTGCCGGCGGTGCTTGTGCGGCAGGCGGAGCTTGTCCAAGCGAAACCAACGCGAACGCGAGTGAACAGAGACAGGTAGTGATTAGTGTTTTCATAGTTGAAGCACGAGTTTGATGACCGATTCGATTTCGGTGCAGGTTTTTCGTTATCGCAGAAAACTTGTTCGAGAGTCGAGCAAAACTTTTCATTTTTTTCCGCGATACTTTTTGCGCCAGGGGCGCATATTTAATTCGAAATATCTACGCTGCAAGGTCGTAAGCAAGTGTTTGAAATTGTGTTCCCTAAGAATCATTCGGTGTTGCGAGCCGGAAAGTCTTGCGCAAGCGCGACCGTGTTTCGCAAGCGCGGCCAATCATCGATTTCTGCTTCCAATTCATCTCCCGCTTGAATCGGTCCCACGCCAGCGGGTGTTCCAGTTAGAATCACATCGCCCGGGAAAAGTGTGAGCGATTGACTAACGAATGAAACAATCTGCGCAATTGAATTGATCATTCGGCTCGTCCGCGTGCTTTGGCGCAGCTCGCCGTTCTGCCACAACTTTATCGAGGCGTCGCGCACATCGACATCGGCATACACGAAGGGTCCGATCGGTGTGTACGAGTCGAAGGATTTGCAGCGACCAAACTGCTTCTCCTGCTTTTGCAAATCACGATCGGTAATGTCGAGGCCGATGGTGTAACCGAAAACGCGATCGAGCGCATCGTCGACGCTGACATTTTTCGTGCGCGAGCCGATCACGACCGCCAGTTCGGTTTCAAAATCGGTCTGGTGTTTGGGAAAAGCTATTTCGATCACGCCGTGATGTGGCAGTAACGAACTCGGCGCCTTGAACCAAATTAATGGCGCGCCGATTTCAGTGCGTTTCATTTCCGCGATGTGATCCGCGTAATTCAATCCGACTGCGATCAATTTCGATGGCGCGACTGGAATATCGATTTGCACATTCCCGAGCGGCAGTATTTCGCCCGTGGGTTGGACTTCGATCCAGTACGGCTGTGATAGCCGATGCACTTCATCGCCGCGCAATTCGCCGTAGAAGAACTTGTTGTCCGATCCGAATCCACCAAACGTGTTCACAGCCCCTAAAGAGTACCCGTCATGTTGAGCGAAGCGAAACATGTGGACATCATTTGCTGATGTTCGTTCATAAATATTCAGAGATCCTTCGCTTCTCAGGATGACAAGCCACTCTTTGTTATTTCGGCACAACAGCCACAAAATCGCGGACCGGCTTTCGGCCTGGGATTGAGAATACGCTGCCGTCCTTGCGTGCAAACCAGAAGGCGCTCGAGGAACCGCCGTCGAGGTTCATTGCTCGGCGGATCTTTGAATCTGCAGCTATGGGCACGGTGGCAAGGATGTCTGCTAATCCCGAAAGTGACACGTCCGAGCAAAACCCGAGCAAAGCGCGATCGTTGGTGGCTAGTCCTGCAAAGGTTCGCCGCGCCAGCTGTGAATCGTTCAATCCGCGGATGCGCTTGTTTGCTTCGACGAGAAATGGTCCGGATTGAATTGCAGCGACGGTCTTTTTTGTGCGAGAAAATTCGCTCACCCGTACGACGTCGATACCGCGGTCCGACTGCAGCAACATTCCCGTAATGAGACGAGCCCGGCGTAACGGCGATAAAGTCGCACCATCGGCAACTCGCAATCCAATCGGCTTAAAGTCCGAGTCGAAATAACCGCCGTTAACGCCGCACGCGTATTTTTCCTGTTTCATCACTGCGGCGAGGCTTTGGCCGTCAGGATTATCGATCACACGCAAGGCAGTCGATTTGGCCGAGAAAACTGCAACATCGAAAGCTACGCGCTGGCCGGCAGCGGTGTCTTCCAGGACGACCTGCCGATGCTCAATTCCTCCGAGGCCAGGTTCTGATTCGGTTGAAAGGATGTTCCACTCTGCCTGCGCAGAAATGGCAACCGCTACCGTCAGGAAGAATACCGATCGATAAAAGAATCGCGCGGTGGAAATGTATCGAAATCGCACGAGTTGTGTCGGGGCTCAGGCTTTGCCCGCGTATTTGGCGAAGAGCGCCTGAAACCCCGGATCATTCCGGAGCGGGTCCCATGCGGGATTAATTTTCAGCCCCTGCAATGTCACTTCGCTGGGCCGACTCAATAATCCATCCAACAACTCGATCGCGCGAGCGTTGTCCCCAAGGATGGCATAGACCTGCGCGGCCTGTTCGGTAATCGGCGGACCTTCGAATGCGTCCTTGCTTTCCGACCGCAAATCCATAGCTCGTTGCGCTTCGGCGATGGCAGCATCCTTTTCGCCAAGCCACGCCAGTATTTTCGCAAGTTGAACGTGTAAATATGCATCCTCCGGTCTTTGCTTCACTTGTTCTTCAAGAATGTCTTTCGCTTTGAGGAAGGCGGTGCGCGCCGCTGCGGCATCGCCTAAAGCTTTTTGAGCAACACCGATAGAGAAATACTTCAGGGCTAGCGAACCAGGAACAGCCGCGAATAAATCATCTCTGAATTGTTGACCCAGTTGCAAAAGCTGTTGGTAGTTGCGTTGCAACACGAGAAAACTGGCTTCGCCACCGACCATCGTCAGCCGCTCCTCGTCGCTCATGGGGAATGATTTTACTTTCTCCAGCACTTGCTCACACACGCCGAAATCACCTTTCTCACCCAAGGCTAGTTTGCCCTTGATCTCCCAGAGTCCGATCGCTTGAGGATTGATCTGGAGAGCGCGATCGACCGTTCTATTAGCGGCATCGAAGTCTCGCAGCATCTGGTAATTCATTGCGAGATTTTGCAGCGGCCAGGTGTCTTTCGGATTCAAACCGGCTGCTTTCTCAAGATTTGCGGTGGACTCGGCCCATTTTCCCTGCCTGCGCTGGATCGCTCCAATAGCCAGATAAACTTCGGACTCGTTAGGCAATGCTCGCTGTGCAATTTCGAACTCCTTCAGCGCAGCTTCGTAATTGTTGTCGCCATAGTAGTACGAGAACCCCAGTGCAAGATGGGCCTCGGGGAGATCAGGCTGCAATTGCAAAGCGCGCTCCGCGAGAGTACGGGCTTTTTCGCGGTGTTCTGATGAAGCGTCGTGTGTACGCTGCATCCAGCTTTCCAGTTGCGAATAACGTGCCAGGGCGAGAGCGAAGTTTGGATCCAACTCGATGGCGCGCTGATAAAGCTGCTCGCTCTGTTTCAACTTGGTCAAATCCTCCACGGCGCAGGACAGATCATGCGCTTGCACGAAGGCGAGGTAGGCCTCGCCGTTTTCCGTCGGCCTCCGCGTCATCTGCGTTTCCTCGGCAGGAGAGAGTTTTGCCTTTAATGCGTTGGCAATTTCACGTGCCAGTTCGCTCTGGATTGCGAAAACGTCAGTCACATCGCGGTCGTAATCGTTGGCCCAAAGGTGCTCATCGGTGTTGGCATCGATCAATTGCACATTTACGCGCACCCGGTTTCCTGATCGCCGCACGCTTCCCTCGAGAATGTTGGAAACGTTAAGCGCCTTGCCAATGTCGCGAAGGTTGGTTGGCCGGCCACGGTATTGCATTACCGACGTGCGGGAAATCACCCTGAGATCGCCTATCTTCGACAAGTTTGTAAGTACGTCGTCCTGGATGCCGTCGGCGAAATAGGCGTTTTCCTTTTCATCGCTCAGATTCTCAAACGGCAGGACGGCAATCGACTTATCGACCTTGTGCGCGGCGACCCGAGGAAGCAGGAAGAAGCCTGTGGCCGCGGAAATAACCACGCCGGTGGCAATCAGCATAACTATGTTCCGCCGACGACGAGTCCGAGGCGCAGTTATTTCAGGCGTGGCTCGAATGCCTTGCGGTGTGATGTCGAACGCCCAGGCAAGAATCAGGGCGATTGGAAATCCGACGAGCAGCAACAGAATTACCAGGCGGAGCGACCAGTTTGGCAATTCCCAGGCTGGAAACGTAGCGGAAGCCAGTTGGATGATGCCGCCGGCGGCGATGATGTAGGCGGCGGCCACCCGATAAACTTTGCGCCGTTTTACCTCCTCGAAGAAGCCGGTCATAAAAGAGTCCTGATTTGCCGAAATTATAGTGCAACCCTCAATATAGACACAAATTGAGGCCCGACATTCACTTTGAGCAGCGCGATTTCGCCTTCGAATCAGTGAATCGCCGATTTCTTGCAATTCATCGACAACTTCACTTCAGGATTTTGCGCGACGTCGATTAAAGCCTGAAAACGAGCGTCGGCTCGCAGCGGATCCCAAACAGGATTCAATTTCAGTGAAGAGACCGTGACTCCGGCTGGAGTTGTCAACGAACGTTCAAGAAGCTCAAAAGCTGAGTCGTGCTCGCCCGTCCAGGCATAAATTTGCGCCAGCGCGAGCGTCATCTTGGGCCCATCCAACGCATCCTGATTTTCGGGAAGAAGTGCGACCGCGAGTTTGCCTTCGGCGATGGCCGCACCCTTTTCGCCGAGACCCGCAAGTACCAACGCGAGCGTCATGTGATGCATGGCGTCATCTGAGCCTTCTTGTATCGCTTTTTCAAGAATCGAACGGGCACGTTGAAACGCCGAACGCGCCTGCTCTTTGTCATTCACAAAAGTGTAAAGAGCGCCCTCCAGATACTCCTTCGATTTCTCATCGCTCGCGTCGCCGGGTAGCTGTTTTAGAAGGGCCACCGCGTCGTGAAATTTTCGTTGCAACGTCAAAAGATACGTTCGACCGACCATGCCCTCCGAATCAGCAGCAGCGCCCGGCGGAATGTGCACCAATTGTTTGTCGATCTCCGACAGATCGCCTTTTAGATCCGCCGCAAGCATCGCCTTGCCTGTTCGTGCGCTGACTGAGTTCGGCGCGATTTCGATCGCACGATCAAAAACTCGGTCGGCTTTTTCGAAATCATCAACGGCGCGATAATTGTCAGCAAGGTTCACAAGAAGGAACGCATCCCTTGGACTCAGCGATGCCGCTTTCTCCATGTTCGCTGTGGATTCGCCCCATTTGCCCTGGCGACGCTGAATCGCTCCGATCGCAAGATAGACATCGGCCGAATTTGGCAGACTCTTCTTCGCGATGGCGAACTCCTCCAAGGCGCGCTGGTAATCGCGCTCGCAATAATAATGGTAAAAGCCCAGCGCCAGATGTGCCTCGGGCAGGTCCGCCTCTAATCGGAGCGCTTCTTCAGCAGCTGCGTGCGCCTTCGCCTTACGCGCGGGTGTAGGATCGAACGTGTGATACATCCAATCCTGGACCCACGCCAATGCTGCGAAGGCTTTGGAAAAATTTGGATCAAGCTTCGTCGCTCTCTCAAACAATTGCTCGGCCTTTTCAGTGTCGGCCCGGAGTCTATCAGGCCGCGTAAGCAAATCGTGCCCTTCTACGAACGCCAGATACGCTTCGCTATTCTCAGTCGGCTTTTGTTCAATCTGCGCCTTTTCTGTGGGCGACAATTTCGCACGTAGCTGGCCGGCGATTCTTTGAGCGAGATCACTTTGAATAGCGAAAACGTCCGTCAGCTCCCGGTCATAGTCTTCCGCCCAGATGTGCTGGTCGTTCGCAACATTGATTAACTGCACATTCACGCGCACGCGACTCCCGACGCGGCGAACACTTCCTTCCAGAATGGTGGCGACGCCAAGGGCCTTTCCAATGTCGCGAGCATTAGACTGCATGTCGCGGTAAGGCATCACCGATGTGCGGGAAATCACCTTCAAATCGCCGATCTTTGATAAGTTCGTGAGCAGATCGTCCTGAACGCCGTCCGCAAAGTAGGCGTTTTCTTTGTCATCGCTCAAATTTTGAAAAGGCAACACCGCAATTGATCTGTCGATTTTATGCGCGGCGACCCGAGGCAGCAGAAAGAATCCCGCACCCGCGGAAAGAATCAGGCCCACCGCGACGAGAAGGATCATGTTGAGACGAGCGTGCCTCTTGGACGTCCCGTCAGGGGTAACGCGAATGCCATCTGCAGTGATGTCGAACGCCCACGCAAGCATGAGCGCGACCGGAAATCCTATCAGCAAACACACGATTAAGACGCGCAAGGTCGAGTCTGGTAATTCCCACGCGGGAAACGTCGCCGAAGCAAATTGAATGATGCCGCCCGCTGCGATGACGTACGCCGCCGCGACCCGGTAAACCTTGCGCCGTCGCACTTCTTCAAAGAACCCGGGCAACGCTACAGATTTCTCGGGTGCGAGCATAAAACCAAGGGCCTGAGTTATTGACAGCCGAGACAGCCTCGGCGTTCACTTGAGCCCGCCGGCAAAGACGGTCTGAAAATGCGGGCTCTGCTTTTCCCGCGAAACGACGCTGACCTCGATAGCCCTGAAACCGCTTCTCTCGAGAAGTTGGTGCAACTGTACCTCGCTAAATCCGAGCCAGTGATCCGCGTAGAGTTCGCGCGCCTTTTCGAACCGATGGCTCAATAAATCAAGAATCACCAGACGTCCGCCGCGTTTGAGAATCCGGTGAGCCGCGCCGATGGCGCGCTCGGGATGAATCGCGTGGTGCAACGCTTGGCTGAGGATCGCAAGGTCGACGCTGTCTTTCGCAATCGGCGGGTCCTCAATATCGCCCAGCCGGTACTCAAGGTTCTTGAATCCGTGTTTTTTCGCCAACTGCGACCCAAACTCGACCATCTTCGGCGAATTATCGACGGCAATAACTTTGCGCGCTCGTTTCGCCAACAATTGTGAGAGTGTGCCCTCGCCTGCTCCGAGATCGGCGACGGTTAAAGGAGGGAGCAACGTGATCAACGTGTGCGCCAGCGCCTGCCACGATCGCCCCGGCACGTAGCCACGACCGAATTTGCCGGCGAGTTCATCGAAGTATTTCCGCGCTTTGTCCTGCCGTTTCTGCAGCACAAGCTTCAGGCTGGTGCGATCACGCGAGCCTTCGGGGAGTTCGCGCGCCAGGAGGCGAGTGATCTCCGCCACACGTTCACGCTTCGCGTTTTGCCCATTGTGATTCGCGCCATAGTAAACGTTTTTTCCCACTCGACGGTCAGCCACCACGCCGGCCCGCTTCAACTGAGCGAGATGACTCGAGATACGAGACTGGCCCATGCCGAGAATCTGCTGCAATTCAGCAACCGACAGTTCCTCCTGTTCGAGAAGCAGAAGCAGCCGAAGACGCGTCGGATCGGCAAGCAACCGCAACAAATTAATGGTTGACGCCATGAATGGAGACTACGATATATCGACGCATCATGATTGGTCAATATGTCCGTCGACATCGCTACATCGTTGAAGCGTTGAATCGTTGCAACGGTGGAAGCGACTCGCGAGATCGATTGCTTTAACCCTTCAACCTTTCAACGCTTTAACGTTAATCATGTCCCGCCGTTACATCTTCTCATCCGAATCTGTCGGTGAAGGTCATCCCGACAAAGTTTGCGACGCCATCTCAGACGCCGTGCTCGACGCGTGCATTAACCAGGACCGGCGCAGTCGCGTGGCTTGCGAAACCTTCGCAAAAAGCAACATGGTCTTCGTCGGTGGCGAGATCACCATTCCAAGCCTGCCTGAAGACAAGCCGCTGGCGAGTGTGCTCCTTGTCGAACAACTGGTGCGCGACACCGTCCGCGAGATTGGGTACGTGAATGACGACGACGTCTTTCACGCCGACAAAATTTTCATCACTAACATTATCACGAGACAATCGCCCGACATCGCGCAGGGCGTCGACGCTCGCGCGGTTGAAGGTAAGGACACCGCCGAACAAGGCGCAGGCGACCAGGGATTGATGTTCGGCTATGCGTGCGACGAGACGCCGGAACTCATGCCGGCCCCCATCATGTTTGCGCATCGGCTCGGGCGCGAACTCACCCGTATTCGCAAGACCGGCAAAGTCGGGTGGTTGCGGCCAGACGCCAAAACGCAGGTTTCAGTGATTTACGAAAACGGCAAACCTATCGGTATCTCTTGCGTCGTTGTTTCGACTCAGCACACGCGCGACGTGAAGCATTCGGAACTTCGCAGTTTCGTAGTCGAGGAGGTAATCAAGAAAGTGTTGCCCAAGGAAATGCTAAGCGAGAAGACGCAATTTCTCGTCAATCCGACCGGCAGCTTCGTAATCGGCGGACCGCAGGGCGACGCCGGTCTGACCGGACGCAAGATCATCGTCGATTCCTACGGCGGGATGGGCCGGCATGGCGGAGGCGCGTTCTCCGGTAAAGATCCAAGCAAAGTCGATCGCAGCGCTGCTTACATGGGACGCTGGGTTGCGAAAAATGTGGTGGCCGCCGGTCTGGCGAAAAAATGCGAAGTGCAATTCGCCTATGCGATCGGTCATCCGGAGCCACTGAGTGTTCATATCGACACGTTCGGTACGCACGCAGTTAACGAAGAAGCAATCGAACGCGCCGTGCTCTCCACTTTCAGTTTCAAACCGGCCGACATCATCAAACAGCTGAATCTTCTTCGCCCGATCTATTCCAAGACCACAAACTACGGCCACTTCGGCAAGATCGATGATACCGATATCACGTGGGAAAAGGCCGACAAAGCCGAGGAGCTAAGAAAGGCTGCCAACTAAGTTTATGAAAACATCGACAATCGAACGAACCGAATCCGACTACAAAGTCGCCGATATTTCACTGGCCGATTTTGGTCGGAAAGAAATTTCTATCGCGGAAAAAGAAATGCCTGGACTGATGGCAATCCGCGAGAAATACGCACCGCTGAAACCGCTGGCTGGTGTCCGCATCACCGGATCGTTGCACATGACGATTCAGACGGCGGTGTTGATTGAAACACTTACCGATCTCGGAGCCAGTGTTCGCTGGGCAAGCTGCAACATTTTTTCAACGCAAGATCATGCTGCCGCGGCTATCGCCAAGCGCGGCATTGCTGTGTTCGCGTGGAAAGGCGAATCGCTTGAGGACTACTGGCGGTGCACCTATCGAGCGATTT
Organism: Candidatus Udaeobacter sp.; assembly: GCA_035315785.1. Lineage (GTDB taxonomy): Bacteria > Verrucomicrobiota > Verrucomicrobiia > Chthoniobacterales > UBA10450 > Udaeobacter. The sequence continues at coordinate 46,266 of DATFXP010000001.1, forward strand.
CGCATCCCGAAGGCAAAGGCCCACAGCTCGTGGTCGACGATGGCGGCGACGCAACCCTGCTCATTCATAAAGGCTACGAACTGGAAGAAGGCAGCGACTGGGCGAAGACGAAATCGGCAAACAAGGAAGAGCAAGTCATCAAGGATCTGCTGCTCGAAATTCAGCGCGAGAATCCCTATCGCTGGCACGAGATCATGAAGGATTGGCGCGGTGTGTCTGAGGAAACCACGACCGGAGTCCATCGCCTTTACAAAATGCATGAGGAAGGACGCCTGCTTGTTCCAGCGATCAACGTCAACGATTCAGTCACCAAATCGAAGTTCGACAATCTCTACGGCTGCCGGCATTCGCTGGTCGATGGCTTGAATCGCGCACTCGACGTCATGATTTCAGGAAAAGTCGCCGTCATTTGCGGGTACGGTGACGTCGGCAAAGGTTGCGCACAATCTTTACGCGGCCAGGGTGCGCGCGTTGTCATTACCGAAGTCGATCCGATTAACGCATTACAAGCAGCAATGGAAGGCTACGAAGTCACGACCATCGAAGACACACTGGGCCGCGGCGACATTTACATCACCGCGAGTGGTAACATCGACGTGATCACGCTCGAACACATGCAGCGGATGAAAAATCAGGCCATCGTGGCTAACATCGGCCATTTCGATAATGAGATTCAGGTGGACGCTCTCAACGAAGCTAAAGGCGTAAAGAAGACCAACATCAAACCGCAGGTGGACAAGTACACGTTCCCGGACGGCCACGAAATTTTCCTTCTCGCCGAAGGGCGCCTGGTGAATCTCGGTTGCGCCACAGGTCATCCGAGCTTCGTCATGTCCAATTCATTTTCCAATCAGGTCCTCGCACAATTGGATCTGTGGAAGAATCGCGACACCTATAAAGTCGGCGTTTACGTTTTGCCGAAAAAACTCGACGAAGAGGTCGCGCGCCTGCATTTGGAGAAGATCGGCGTCAAACTTACGAAGCTGTCGAAGAAGCAAGCGGACTATCTCGGCATCCCCGTCGACGGCCCGTTCAAATCCGAGCATTACCGTTACTAATGGTAGGGACATCGGGCTGCGATGTCCGAACGGCGCTGCGAGCCGTCCCTACCTATCGCTCGGCGGCGTGACGATCGAGTCGGTCACGTGCAACCGGGTCACTCTTAGCTCGCCGATTTCAAGTCGCTTGATTTTTGCGTGGCCAACAACCAGCCGGCCAATCGCTATGAATCCGATCGCGACCGCACTGAGCGCAACAGCGCCTACTGCGATTGCGCCGACCGACTGCGCGCCCACCGCCAGCGCGCGAAGTGCTATGGGGCCGAAGCTTCCACGTATTTCCTCGATTTCGTCAGATTTCATCTCGTTACCTCCGCGCTCGTGACTTCAACGTAGCTGCAGTTCGATTGTGCACCACGGTGCCATTTTCCAGAAATGTGAACTCGCCGGTTATTCTTTGCCGCCTCAGTTAATATCCTTGTTTCGTGTTTCGGCGCACCGAGACAAACCGTCGACCCTGCGCTTCGAAAATTAAACATGATTTGCGGCGTGCACGGCTCCCCGGGAAACAGCGTAACCGAGCCGACTTGATCAAACCGCAAACCGGTTGGCACCGCCCTTGCCTGTGCCGGCGGCTTCTTTACCTGCGCACAACCAGCCATTCCGGCCAGAGTGGCCCCTGCGATCAACAGCGTTAACGAAAGTTTTCTCATATTAACAAATCCAAAGTAGTTCCCGAAATGTGTCACGAAATCAGAGTTCGCGTTCTTCGGCGTGAATCCGATGCAACAGGCGATGAACAAACGGCGCAAGCAACACTGATACGATCCCGATAAAAGCCAGCCCCGAAAACAGAGCATAAAATGAAGCGAAGATTTTCGCCGCGACGCTTGTCTTCAACGGCTCGCCGACTGGACCCATACCTCCAAGGATCATCGACGCGTTCAACAGCGAGTCGATCCAGATGCAGCCCACTATGTAATGATATCCAAGAATGCCGCCTCCAAGTCCGAGAGCCAAAACTCCAAACCCTGCCAGCCAGTGTCGCGCAACGCGCTTTAAAAACTTAGGCGTGCTGAGAAGAGGCTGTTTTAGATGCTCGTACATTTGTCCAGCGGACTACGCTACCGTTTAACACCTGCTATCAAGCAGGGCGATCTTGCGCGCAAGATACGCTGAAAAATAGCCGGCGTAGCGCTTCTGCAAATCGGAGCGCTGCCAGTCTTTGCCTGTGAGAACTTTTCGGCAATTCACCGCACCGCAGTTGCAGTCGGCCGAATAATCGTCGTCGTCGGTCATCGCCCAATCATGCGTAAGCTCTTCGCCAGCGCGAATGTCACGCATCGCTACGAAGGTGATCTCGCCGCGCACTCCAAGATTCGGATCGCATGAATGATTCAAATACAACATCGACAACTCGCGCTCTTCTTCGGTCATCGGGCCAATGAACAAACCGTCGTCGATCTGAATTTCCACCGGGCCAAACACAGGCGTGATTTTTTCACGCACAGTTTTTCGATCAACAATGTGTCCGCCTTTGACGGCGACAATTTCATCTTTGGCAATGTCAGCCGTGGCAAACAGACCGCGCCCATGGATTTTGCTCTCGCGCACTTCCGTTTTTGGCGAGAGGTAGGAGAGCCCAACCATCGCAACAGATTAGATGTAGAGGCGTTTGTGCCAAGCGCCTAAATCTCGCAATGATTCCGACACGCGTCGGCGGTTGACACAACCGCCGCGACAACGTTGCGTTGATCCTCCACTTTGATGAAATCACGCCCCGCCGCGGTTATTTTCATTCTTGTCACGGTCACTCTCGACATCCTGGCGATGGGGTTAATCATCCCGGTTTTGCCCAAGCTCATCCTCGACTTTCTTGGGGGCGAGATGACTGACGCAGCGAAATGGAGTGCTCGTTTCGCGGTGGTGTTCGCGCTTATGCAGTTTTTGTTTTCGCCCTGGCTCGGCGTTTTGTCAGACCGCTTCGGAAGGCGCCCAATCATTCTGCTTTCGAATCTCGGCCTTGGACTGGATTACATCGTGATGGCGATGGCGCCCACGCTGAACTGGCTGTTCCTCGGCCGAATTATTTCAGGAATAACGACTTCGAGTATTCCGACGGCGATGGCCTATATCGCCGACGTTACTCCGAAGGAGAAGCGAGCAGGAGCCTTTGGTCTCATCGGTGTGGCGTTCGGCATCGGTTTCACGTTCGGACCTGCCATTGGTGGATTGGCTGGCGATGTCAATCCTCGTCTCGCATTCTGGATTGCAGCTGTTCTCAGCCTCGCAAATTGGCTCTGGGGTTACTTCTTCGTTCCCGAATCGCTATCGCGCGAACAACGAAAAGCCTTTCAACTACGCCGGGCGAATCCAGTTGGTTCACTGAAGCTACTGCGTTCCCATCACGAACTTTGGCGACTGACAACGATCCAGTTTCTTGCCTACTTTTCACACAACGTTTTTAGCGTTTGGGCATTGTACGCGATCTATCGGTACAACTGGAGCCAGGGAATGATCGGAATCTCACTGATGATCGTGGGCATCGTTACGGCGGTGATTTCAGGAGGATTGACGGGGCGAATGGTCGCGCGTTTCGGAGAAAAGCGGACGCTTTACATTGGCCAGTTTTTTGGTGCGAGCGGAATGGTGATTGCGGGCCTGGCTAAAACCGGCGCTTGGTTGCTCGCTTCCATCCCGATCATTTCGCTGTGGAACATCTCCATGCCGGCGGCCCAAAGCATGATGACTCACCGCGTAAGCGAGCGAGAACAAGGGGAGTTGCAAGGTGCGCTGCAAAGTATGCGCTCAATCACGTTCATCATAGGACCGTGGTTGTTCCTGAGAATTTTCGGGTGGTTTATTGATGCAAAAAATCCGATTCACCTGCCGGGCGCGCCTTATTTTCTTGCAGGGGCCTTGCTTTTCACCGCAATGCTTATGGCAACACGCGTGGAGCAACCGGAGATCCAACCAGTTTCGACCGGTCCAATTCCCGATGTGGTGCCGCCAGAAAGCATACCCTCGGCACCGATCGCGCCGATCGTCGATTCACAAGAAAAGATTTGAGAAATAGCGCCGCGGAAACTATTTGGAAGGTATGACCGCGATCACACGGTGCGCTGCTGCCGCAATTGCGATCTGCTCCTGGATCGCGGTCTCGAATCATTGTGCGTTCGCGGCGGTCGCGTCGGAACTCAATAAGGCGCAAACCGAGTGCCCGTTCCACTCCAAGCCGGTAAAGCAAAAAGAACAATCCTCCCAAGTGCAGTGCTGCAAAATCTTGCGCGCTGTCGTCTTTGCAAAAACAAAAGATTGGGCGCGCAATGATGCGAAATTCTGTGACGCGAGTTTTCCCGTTCAGGCGGGGATGTTCGTTGCGTATTCGTCGAAAACGGTTGCGCCGCTGTTACTCGACACCGGGCCGCCCGGCGCATTTTCGTTCGCTGAATTGATTTTGCAGGAGAGCCTTCTCACTCACGCTCCACCTTTCGTCCGGTAGGGACATCGCGATGCGATGTCCGGACGGCGCAGCCCGCCGTCCCTACCAACTGTAGCGGCAGGCGTGCCGCCTGCATTCGCGCAGACTTTTGCAGCCGACACGGCTGCCACTACAGAAACATATCAGTTACATGACAAAGTCAGTTTCAATTCTAATTGCGAGCGCACTTGCGTTGTCGGCGACTCACACGGTGATCGCACAGCACTCGCATCACGAGCAGGAGACCGAGCACGAGCAGGAGAAGAATCAGAAATACACCTGTCTGATGCATTCCGATGTAGTAACCGATCATCCGGGAAATTGTCCGAAATGCGGGATGAAGCTCGTGCCGCTGAAAGAGGAGAAACGTCCAACCCCAAATACCGAACACCGCACATCGCACGTGCGCCCAACTGAAGCGCATCAGTCCCACGTTTCTCATGCAATGCATGATCATGCTCATGAGGAGATGCAGCATCAGATGGAAATGCATTCCACCATCGACCTTGCTGATCCCATGAGCCGCGAAGGCTCGGGCACAAGCTGGATACCGGATTCGTCGCCGATGTACGGCCGCATGTTCATGTTTGGCGAGAACATGCTCATGTTGCACGGCGCGATTTTTCCACGCTACACGAACGTGAGCACCCGACGCGGCGACGATCGGATCGATGCGCCGAACTGGTTCATGGGGATGTATTCCCGTCCGCTTTGGGATAACGCGCAGTTCGGTTCGCGCTTAATGATGAGCCTCGATCCGCTTACCGAAGGCGGGCGCGGTTATCCGCTTCTGTTTCAAACCGGCGAATCGTGGCACGGAGAACCATTGCATGATCGCCAGCATCCGCACGATCTATTCGACGAACTCTCGTTCAGCCTATCGCAAAAATTCGAGCACGATCTGAGCAGTTACATCTATTTCGGTTATCCGGGTGAACCGGCGCTCGGTCCCCCGGCATTCATGCATCGTCCATCCGCTATGGATGATCCAGACGCTCCGATCGGACATCACTGGCAGGATTCCACACACATCACGTTTGGTGTCGCCACAGCAGGTGTCGCTTGGAAAAACGTGAAACTTGAGGGCAGCATCTTCACCGGACGCGAGCCGGATGAAGACCGTTACGATTTCGACCAGCCGCGTTTTGATTCATACAGCGGCCGCCTTTCCTGGAACCCCACACGAAATCTGGCGTTGCAAGTTTCGTACGGTTACATCAAAAGTCCCGAAGAGCTGGACCCCAACACGAATATTCATCGCACGACGGCTTCGGCGATCTACAACCTGCCGCTCGGCCACGACACCAATTGGTCGAACACATTTGTCTGGGGACAGAACAACGCCACTGAGGAAGGCAAAACGCAATCCTTCCTGATCGAATCAAATTATCAACGCGGCCGCGACACGGTCTATTTTCGATGGGAACACGTAGAAAAGTCCGGACACGAGCTGGTCCTTAATGAGGCAGCGCACACGCGTATCTTTCCTGTGGCCGGTTACACGCTGGGTTACGTGCGCGACCTGTCGCACGGCAACGGCATCGACATCGGCCTCGGCACCCAATTCACCATCAACAACCGCCCCGACACTCTCGATCGGTACTACGGCGACGATCTCGGCTACGCCTTCCAATTTTTTCTCCGCATCCGCCCATCCCTGCACAGTCACAGCATGCATGAGCACGCGGAGCATGTAGCCGGAATGGAAAAATGATGGTAGGGCGCGACCAAGCTTGCCCTGAGCAAGCTCGAACGGGGGCGCTATGTATACTCGTTAGGAGTATTTCGTAGCGATCTGGAGTTCGGGGCGAAGATTTTGTAGGCAGTTTCCGTCGGAGTATTAAGAGATGCTGCACTTCTTCGCCTTCGCGAGCGATCTGCGCTATCGACCGCATTCAAACGGGACTGCTGAGATCTGATTCTCGGCGAGGAGCTGCTGTTTCATTAAAGCATTACCTCCTTGCGTGGCGAATGGTTCACGTGGTGAAGCTATCACCACGTTCTGCTCCGGCGCCGTCATCCTCAACAGCTGTGAGTAGCCTTCGCCGATCATGCTGGTTGGAAGTCCATTGGCGAGCGCCTCACGCAAAGCAGTGACGGCCTGGTTGAATGCGGGATCGGTGTCTGACAAACCGCTGCCGTTGACTGGCTGCGTGTAAATGGGACGTGGATGCTGAGCAAGCGTAGTATTCATCGCGTACGGGTTCACCGTGGAAATGCGTATGTTCGATCCTCCGGCCCGAAGAACTGCGTCCAGATTATTCGCGTAAACGCGTAGCGCGAACTTTCCGGAGCTGTAGTCATCAAAAAAACTCTCGAAGGGAAAGGTTCCTCCGGTGACGTATGACGCGATTGACACTGTAAAGATGATGCGCGCGTACCCCTGTTGCGGCATCAACGGCAACATGACATTGGTCACCATCACATGGCCAGAGTAGAGGGTGCGTATGCCGAGATCACGCTGTGCCAGGAAAAAAGCAAAATCAGTGGGCGGCAAAGGAACTATTTGGCCCAGAACAAAGCGCCCTGCGTTATTGACTAGGATGTCAACTCGCCCGTGCTGCTGGAATAATGGAAGGGTTTGAAGCGCTGCAACAAAAGCGAAAACGGAAGCTGGATCTGTAATGTCCAAACTCAACAGTGGATAAGCCGGGGGATTCGGAACGCTGGCGGCATCTCGCGAAGTGCCGATCACATCGGCGCCCAGCGCAGTCAACGCTTCGCTAATGGCGCGACCGTTACCACGCGACGCTCCGGTAATCACCGCCAGCTTGCCGGTCAGATCAATATCCGATCTGAAGTGGTTCAACGGAAAATATCGAGGAGCGATTGTCAGGTCACCGCCGGGCCTATCGGCTTTGGCCTTAGCCACAAATCGGCCGCCAATAGGTACGGCAAAGTTTTCCCAGCGCTTCCTGTGCTGCGGGCGATTCACCCTGCGCTTCAAGCACAACGCTCCAGTGCGTGGTTGTAAAAGCCGCCCCGCCGTGTTGCTCACTTGCACCAGTCGCGGTTGTTGAAGTCACCTCATGGGGGGCAGCACTCACGGTAGGATCGAACTAAAAAACCGCGCTAAAGGCAAGCCTACGAATGACATTCTGGTTTCGACATGCAGCGACCCGACATGCTAAAACATGCTCGAAATGAAAAATCTATGGCTCGCTCTCGCATTGTTTGTCAGTAGCGGATCAATCGTTCTTGCCAATGGCGGCGCATGGCAGGCCGGTGTTCCGGGAACTGGAAGCGCAAGCGCTTCGAACCAAAATCGCAAAACTGACGTTACAATCGAGGACGAAACGCTAAAAATTGATCTGCATCCCGATTACGCAGAGGTGGATGTGCACTATCGCATGCGTAACACCGGCCCAAAGGTGCAACAGGATTTCTTTTTTCCGGTCGAACGCTGGGAAAAAAATCCGGACGCGGATATCGAACCCACTCAGAGCCACATCGAGCATTACAAAATCAGCGTTGACGGAAAAGACTTAAAGTCGACAAACGTAGCCGGAGCTAAACAACAAAGCAGCGAACGGAAAGAAAAAACCAGCAAAGGGAACGAGGAAAGCAGCGAAGCGAAGGAAGACAGCGAAGCAAAGCAAGAAGGCAGCGACGCGCAGGGGGAAGATAGCGAGACGAGTTCAGGACCGTTCTGGCGACAAGAGTCGTCTGCGATCAAGTCATGGAAAAAATCGGTTATTCCCTTCGATCGAAACCAGACGCGGGAGGTGACGATTCATTACAATGCGCCTTACGCCGTGAACGCGGAAACGGTCTCGGATGATTTACGCAGCAGCGAGGCGACCTTTGCATACTCGCTCTCGCCGGCAACCACGTGGAAAGGGCCGATTGGCAAGGGAAAAATCGAGATCAACATTGTGCATCCTGAGCCTGAGGACGTCTCCATCGAAAAACCGAAGGAGCGCTTCCAAAAAATTAACGACACCCATTACGAATGGACGTTTGAAAATCTGAAACCAACGCTGGCGGATGACATCCGTATCGTCGCGCATTCAAAATACGATAGGTACCCGGCCGAATTTTCTGAAGAAGACCGTAGCCGCCACGCAGAGTATGTTCTCAGGGAACATCAGTATTTTCTCGATCACACCGATTACGACGCGACGGCAAGCTCGACGCTCGCAGCGCGGGGCAAGCACAATTACGACGTCGTTAACATAAAGGACGATCCAACCCGAGAGGTTCAATCGCCCTGGGCCGAAGGTGTCGAGGGCGATGGGATCGGCGAAAGCATAACGCTTAACGTGAAACGTCCCCTTCCGCTCTATGGCATCCTGATCCAGCCTGGATATTACGACTACGATGACAAGGGACCGTGGTTGAAGAACAATCGCGTCGCGGCGCTCGAGATCACGCTAAATGACGAGCACACGTTTACGGAGAGCATTCCCGATGAG
>DATFXP010000002.1:0-16205 GCA_035315785.1 Candidatus Udaeobacter sp.
GCTCGGTCATTGATTGCTGTAGTCACCGCCCTGAGGGCGGTCTTTTTGTGAGCATCAACGGTGGACGGGCCACAGGCCCGTGGCTACAACGAGGATGAAATCCATGACCATCTATTTCGTCGCCGGTGAAGTGAGCGCCGATAATCACGGCGCTGCGTTGATGCGTTCCCTGCGCGCATTGGATCCTGAGCTCAAATTCATCGGCCGCGGCGGGCCGCAAATGCAGCAGGTCGCCGGCACGGAATTCAAACACTGGATCGGTGATGCTGCCGTCCTCGGTTTATGGGAAGTCCTGAGGAAGTACGGTTACTTTCGCGAGCAGTTCCGCCAGACGTTGAACGAAATTCAGGAAAGGAAACCCGACGCCGTCGTTTTGATCGATTATCCGGGTTTCAATTTGCGACTGGCCCGCGCGCTGCGAAGGCAATCGCACCGTCATAAAACAATTTATTACATCAGCCCGCAGGTTTGGGCATGGAATCGTGGTCGCATCCAAAAAATGGCGCGCTTTATCGACCTTGTGTTGTGCATTTTTCCGTTTGAAGCCGATCTCTACGCTGCATCACGGCTCCGCGCGGTGTTTGTGGGTCATCCGATGATCGAAAGACTTGAGACGCAGAAGATCGACAATCGGCGTGATCCGAATCTGATCGGACTTTTCCCAGGCAGCCGTTCGCGCGAAGTTCGAAAGATTTTTCCGGTGATGATGGAAGCGGCGCGCCGGCTATTACAACTCAACCCGACCTTGCGCTTCCAAGTCGCAGCTGTGTCCGAAGAACTCGCGCGCGAGATGAATGAGCAATTAGTGGATCGCCATGCGATTGAAATCAACGTGGGTCAAACGGCGATCATCATGCAGCACGCGTTCGTCGGGATCGTCGCCTCTGGAAGCGCTACGCTTGAGGCAGCCTATTTTCGAATGCCATTCGTACTGATATACAAAGTTGCCTGGCCGACGTACGTGGCAGCGCGTCTCGTCGTGAATATAGATTTTCTCGGTATGCCTAATTTGCTTGCAGCCAAAGAAGTCGTTCCGGAATTTATCCAGCACGAGGCAAAACCGGACGCAATCATAAAAGCTGTCCGGCTGCTAATGGAAGAATCACCCGCACGTGATCGAATGATTTCTAATTTTGATGCGATCATTGGCAAACTGGGTGGCGCAGGTGCCAGCGAGAGAGCTGCGCGGGCGATTCTTGAAGAACTGCAGACAGGTGCTCCTTCTACAACACCATGAAGATCTGGGACATTTCCAGAACGCTTTCGAATGACTTTGCTGAATGGCCCGGCGACGAACCGTTTCGTTATCGCGTTACTAGCGAGATCGCGAAAGGCGCGAGCGTAAATCTCGCCGCGATCGGGATGAGCTTGCATAACGGCACACATGCCGATGCACGATTTCATTTCGACACGAATGGAGAGTCGATCGAAAAAGCCTCACTCGAGATTTACCTGGGCCGCGCAACCGTGGTCGATCTCTGGGAAGCTTTTTTTCAATCGACAGAGAAACATCTGATCACTCGCGAGGATCTCCGCGCGCACGCCGAAGAGATCGCCGCGACATCTCGGCTTCTGGTAAAGACTGGCCGGTGGAGCGACTCGACCGTCTTTCCAAAGAGAATTCCAGTGATCGCGGCCGATGTTCCAGCGTGGTTGCAAAAAAACGGGGTGAAACTACTGGGCGTGGATTTGCCGTCGATGGACGAGCTCGATTCCAAATCGTTGCAGAATCACCACGCGCTTGCCCGCGCCGGGATCGCCATCATTGAATCACTCGATCTGAGGGACGTCCCGCTAGGCATTTACAACCTTGCGGCGCTGCCCCTGAAAATCGCCGGTGCCGATGGTGCACCCGTGCGCGCCGTTCTTTGGCGTGATTAAAACTGCAGCAGATTTGTGCTGTAGAGTCCGCTGTCCTCAGCGGAGATTAGTTTGCGGCGCCAAATCCAAATGCGCTGAGGACAGCGCACACTACAGCTCGACATGACAGACCGCTTGCTCGAAGACCACCGCACGCTGTGGATTGTCGCGGCATTGACCCTCCTTTTGTTCGGGATCGCCAATCTGCCGTGGCAACTCGACGACTACGATCAGGCGAAACAGGCGTTCACCTCATTCGAGATGGTCAAGGAAGGCCATTGGGTTTATCAGCACACGCCGCACGAGCGAGTGGCGACAAAGCCGCCGTTGGTCGGCTGGATCTCAGCTGCGGTTTTTGCGGTGACGCGATCATGGGAAATCGCATGGCGTTTTCCGTCGTTTGTCGCTGCGCTCGCACTCGCTGTCGTTTTATTTCGCGCTGCTAACAGCGCGTACGGCAAAGTCGCCGCGTTAATTGCAGTCAGCGCTTTCGGATTGAACCTGCTGAGCCCGCGGTTGGCTACGCTCGTGCGCACTGACATGCCACTGGCGCTCGTGATTTTTCTGATCGGCCTGCTGATCTGGCAAAAAATCCGGGAGGGAGACGAATGGAAACTGCGCGATCAAGTTTACATCTTTGTTCTGCTGACTGCAGCGATGCTGATCAAAGGTCCGATAGTTTATGCCTTTGTACTGCCAGGGATTGCATTGTTCCAACTGCGCAGTGTCAGAGCGCGACCTGAGATTGTCGTGGGCGAAGTCGAGGGAGGCGCACAAAAACCAAATTCGACTAGCGCCTGGCCCCGCTGGTGGCCCTGGCTGGCATCACTCGCGATTTTTCTCATTTGGGTAACTGGCGGCATTCGGTTTGAGTCGGGATTTTACGAGGAAGTTGTGATGCGCGAATTCGTCAGCCGTTTTGGTGAAACAATTCATCGGCCGCAGCCGCTCCTTTTTTATTTACCGCATCTGCTACACAAGTTCGCGCCGTGGAGCGTGCTGATGATTGCGATCGCGCTCGTTGATTTGCGATCGCGAAACTGGCGGTTTCGCTCTGTGTTTCGCGAAATGTCGCTGGAAACTTTCTGGCTGCTTTGCTGGAGCATTGGTGGGCTGATCGTGATGTCGCTGATCCCATCAAAGCGCGTCGACAGAATTTTCCCTGTGATTCCGCCGTTTTGTTTGCTCTTGGCCGCCCAGATTTCTGGTAGGGACGCTGCGCTGCGGCGTCCGGACGGCGCAGCGCGCGGTCCCTACCTTTGGACTGTGGCGGCTCTGGCGTCGGCAATCCTCTTCACTGGCGGCTACACAGGTTGGAAGGTGATCACCGGCTATCGCAATGATAGAAATGCGCTGGACGTTTTTGGAAGAAATGTTCGGCATGAAGTAGAAGCGCATCAGTGGCGTTACGAAATTGTGTCTGCCAAAGATGAAGGGCTGCTTCTTTATCTTCGAAAGACGCATTTCGTTGAGCCTGCGGATGCCATTACAGAATGGAACACCGGCAATCTGGACGCGCTCGTTGCTTCAAACGAAAAAGCGGCCTTTCTAATGCGCGAGCTTAAAGGTGCTGCTCTTTATCATTTGCAATCCAACGACTGGGAACAACGCCAGCAGAGCGGGGGGTACGTTTTGATTACCCGTTAACGTTTTGGGGATTCGTACAGCTAGCTGCTAATCTCCCTGTTGAGACCAGATATACCGCTTGCCATTCCAATAGATTAACGCGCTACCGGCTTCGCTCTTTTCAACCAGAAGCGCGTCGCCGCGGAGACATGGAACGCTGGTTTCATCTGAGGTGTGGGCGGCACGCGTTTTGGAGTAAACCCGCCACGAATCCATCCATTCGAAATCATCGCCCCCATTGCCGATGCCAACACCGGCCCCGAGAATTGCCACCTTTCCGGTCGTGCCGTGAACGATCGCTATCCCAAGCTTCCCGGTCGAGCGTTCTTTAATCAAAACGGCGACGTCCATGTTGCCGTCGCCGTTAAGATCTCCCTCCAGATAGGACGGGTTCATATGAAAGGAGAGCTCATACTTTTTTCCAACCGACCCGTTCGTTAGGGCGTTTTTGACTGCATCGGGCACGTCACGAATGGCTCCCGGCGATGGCGACGATAGGGAATCCGATTGCGTAATCGCTTTCGTATTTACATCGACTTGATAAGTTTTTCCGCTTTCGGATGTAATCAAAAGCCCGCCATCGTGCATGTCTAATCCCTTGATGAACACCCACTGAACATCTTCCTCGAGATTTGGATCGATACGATTACGAAAGATCGTCAATTCCCACAGCTTCTTGTTAGTCACGACATTCCACGCCTCTACATACCCTCGGCGGCCGTCATCGTTCGGCGCGACATAACGGATCCCTTCGTAAATTACAGGGTCCACCTTTGCTGGTGCGATACGCTTGGCAGAAGTCAATTGTGGCAAGAGGAGCATCGACGAAAACACGACCGCCAATCGAGTCACAACGCCCCAGGGCTTGAATTTGGTCATCATGAGTTCAGAACCAGGCGTCGACATCGTAGAGGCCGTCGTTACGGATGAGCTGTCATGATCAATCCATGGAACGGCAACACGACGTGATCATCGGATATCAGCTCTTTTAACGGCGACAGCATATCCCTAGTGATCGCTATGACGATTGCTTCCCGAGCTTTAGAATCGAGATGTTGCATCGAAGGGATCGCGGCGGTGTCGACCTCGATTTCTCCAGCAATAAAGGCTTCGGGATTCGGAAAACGTGCCGTCAGCGAAAAGGCTTTTATGTCCGCTCCGCGAAATCCTGCTGCCGCTGCCATCCCACGCAGATCGTCCGGATTCCCGAGCGCGAAAATCTCCTGGAGTGCGGACATTCCCAAGCGTTGTTCAATGACGCTGTGCAGGATCTGGTAGAAGGGATGCCGATCAAGTCTCTGCCACACGCTGATGTGAACACGCCCGCTGCCGGTTACCACCCGGCGCATTTCTGAGAGAGCGGCTGCTTTGTCGGCGACGAACATCAACGCGAACTGACACAGAACAAGATCGAACGTGCCATCGTGAAAAGGCAGGTGTTCCGCGTTCCCTTCACGCCAATCGATTGTTAAGCCCTCTTGGGCCGCAGCGCCCTCGCCACAGCGAGCATGTTCGGACTCAGATCCACAGCTCAGACTGCCGCAGTGCCTCCGAAGCATGAAGCAACGTCACGAGCGACAATCCCGGTGCCACATCCCACATCGAGAACGCGCTCACCTGGTTTCGGATCCGCCGCGTCGATAAGAATTCTGGCGGACGGAGCAAAAAGGGTGGGCACCATGTAGCTTTCATAACCCTCTGCCGGATTAGCCATGGCAATGGAGCTCAGTATCGGGGTCAGTGGCCGTGTGCCTTCCAGGCCGCATTCCAATCGCGGCGCCGAGTGTAGAAATAGCCGGCCACGCACCAGTCGAAGGCTGCGCAAAAAACGCCGTACGCCAAAGGAAGCTCGGTCATTTTCCCAGCGCCAAATGGACTGACGCCGCCAAACGCATGAATCTCATGAACGATGTCCCAAATTCCGTGCAGGGAGTAGCCAATGATCAGCGCAACCGGGAACCTGAGACCGAGAATACCGAACACGGTGAACACAATCACCGCTCCGGTTTCAAGTTGCCACGCTTCCTGGTTCTCAAAGTAGGCGGTGAATGCCAGATAGAATCCCGCGATTGCAACGAAAAACAGGGCAAAAAAGATCTGTTGTCCTCTTGCCGAAAATAATTTCTGCGAAATGAAAATGGATCCGGCGGCTGCCAGCAATCCAATTCCGGCATAGAAGGTAATAATTACTGACAGCGCCATATTTAGAAGAGTTGAAGAGCTAAGGGTTTGAACGAATCATCACGCGAACTTGGCAAAAATCAGGAGTCCTAAAAACAGCGTTACCGATGCAGTCATGAGCGCTAGAGAAAACCTGCGCCACGATTTATGAATCACAGCGCTCAGCATAGCCAGGACAGCGCTCCCAATCAGTCCGGCCCCGGCGGTGACGCAACCCCACGCGAATCGGCTGAGCGTTTCCCACCCTGTGGACATGCACGCCCGCGCGATCATCACCGCCCCGATGACGAACACGAAAAACGCGCCGATCGCAAATCTAAGAATCCAAGGCATAATCACTTCTAACTCGAGATCAGGCTCACTTGGTCTTGCAATTCGGTTAGGCGCCTACATCTGCCAGTCAGGCGATACCTTTACTTTCTTTTCGTGGCGATCGGCGGGTGGCCGCAGCTATTGGTTAGGCGTTTCGTTTGTGTCATCGCGGCCATATTTGTCTGGTAGGGGCTCGCCGTGCTGCAAGCACCTGGCGACTCGTTCAGGGTCCACCTGGCACCAGTAGCGAAAGTAAAGGTGCGGAGTGCTGTCGCGCTGGATGTAGCTGGAAACCGGTGACTCAGGATCGACGAGAAAGCGTGGCTGCGACCACTGCTGCGCTACCACCGCAAGCGAGCGACCTGCTTGACGGTCGGTCTGAAGAATCCACGTGGCTCGGCCACTAGCAATAGAAGCTAAATAAGATTCGCCGAGTAACCGAGACGCGAAACTGCGGAGTGACTCATCTCGAAGTGGCAGAACCAACTCGTGTGGTGCGTCGCAGTCGTCGCCTGCGGAAACGCTGTCGCGCCACACAAGCAATTGGTTCGTTTTAGTCGGTTTCACGGGACGCGGTCAGAACGCCTAACTAGAATTCGACGAAAGTGAATTGCGCCCGTTTTGGGTATTCTCCGAAAGGGGTGCCGGACAACACGAAAGCATGTTTTATTTTTCTACTGACGATTACGAGTCGAAGCCAGCCAAATTACCGCGTGTCGCGAAACATAAACGCCAGGGGCTTGGAATGAGATCGGTCATCGCACGGGCACGTCACGATCCGCTGGTTCGGCCAATTTCTTTCGGGGCAGCCCGATCTTTGCCTTAATAGAGCGCAACACTCTTCGCGCAAAATAGTAGAAGGCGCCGAGGGCGATTAGAAAGATGATCAGGGCGAGCAGGGGACTGAGATTCACAAGAGTCAGGCCACCCAGCACTGCGGCATCTTCACCAAGACTTAGCCCGATGTTTGTAAGCGGTTCCGGCGAGGTATTGCTGGCAAGCCGCGTCGCCGATTTCGCTGTGTGCGCAAGGAGACTCGTGCCTCCCGCAAGCAACGCAACAATAACCGTAAACGCGGGATTGGGATGACCGAGCACTTGAATTGCAAGCAAAGCGCCACCGATTGGACGAATTACAGTGTGGACCGCGTCCCAGATTGAATCGACCCACGGGATTTTATCGGCGAAAAATTCGAGCAAATAAAGAACACCGGCGATGCCAATGATCCATGGGTTGCCGAGAACTTCGAGCGACTGATACTGGGGCGCGAGATTAATCCAGTGAAAATGGATTGCGAGGCCCGTAGCAAAAACGGTGAGGTAAAGATTAACGCCGGCGAGCGCGGCGAGGCCGAGCGCGACGGCGAGCAGGTTTAGTCTTTCCACGCGGCAATATGAGCCGTGCATTGTGAATGTCACGTAGCAGCGTGATGCGGCCTTTTGGGTAGCGCACGCGTCGCGCGTGCTGGCGAGCGCGTCCTCGGCGATCGCGAAGTTTCTACGTCGTTCTCATCCCAGACAAGAAAACACGGAAAGAAGTTCGTTTCGGCGTGACGGCGAAACCAGCACGCCAGAGGCATGCGCTACCCGATCCGATTTGCCGCCGAGGACGGTGGCCTCTACAATCGCGCCATGCTTGACATCCGTCTCATTCGCGAGAAGCCGGATTTCGTACGTGAGCGTCTGACGACGCGCGCCGGCGGAGATGAGGCAGGGATCGACGAGGTATTGCGAATCGACGCCGAGCGGCGCAAGAGCGAGACTGAACTGCAACGGCTACAGTCGGAGCGCAACCGTCTGAGCAAGGAGATCGGCGCGAAGCGTTCACGCAAGGAACCGAGCGACGAACTTGAAGCCGAAGTGCGAAAGATCGGGGAGCAGATCGCCGGTTTGACGCGGCGCACCAATGCGCTCGACGAAGAGCAGCGCAACTTACTCTTGGATATTCCAAACGTTCCGCACGAGAGCGTTCCAATTGGCAAGGATGCCAGTGCAAATCGCGTCGTCCGCACTTGGGGCGAGAAGCCGCAATTAACCGACGCTGTCGATCACGTTGCGCTCGGCACGAGGCTGAATCTCTTCAATCTTGAGTGGGCGGCGAAACTGAGCGGGAGCGGTTTCATTTGCTTCATCGGTGCAGGCGCGAAGCTCGAACGCGCGTTGATCAATTTCATGATCGATCTGCACACAAGCGAGCATGGGTATTTTCAAGTTAGTCCGCCCTTTTTAGTTCGGCGCGACTGCATGATCGGCACGTCGCAGCTTCCAAAGTTTGAGGCTGACATGTACGGGTTGGAGGAGAATCAGCTTTTCCTCGCGCCGACAGCAGAAGTGCAACTAACCAATCTCCATCGAGAAGAGATCCTGAGTGTTGGGGATCTTCCGAAAAAGTTCACAGCTTGTACGCCTTGTTTCCGGCGGGAAGCGGGTGCCGCCGGGCGCGATACGCGTGGCATCATTCGCGTGCATCAATTCGACAAGGTCGAATTGGTGAAAGTCGTTGCGCCGGAAAAATCTTATAAAGAACTTGAATCGCTAACTGCGGATGCAGAACGAGTTTTGCAACTGCTCGGGTTGCATTACCGAGTGATCGCGCTTTGCACGGGCGATTTGGGTTTCGGCGCAGCCAAAACGTACGACATCGAAGTTTGGTCACCTGGGCAAAACGCTTTTCTCGAGGTTTCGAGCTGCTCGAACTTTGAAGATTTCCAGGCCCGCCGGATGCAGCTGCGATTCAAAGATCGCGACGGTAAAAACCGATTGTGCCACACGTTAAATGGTTCGGGGCTGGCGTTGCCGAGATTGTTTGCCGCGTTGATTGAGAGTTATCAGCAGCCGGATGCCTCGATACGCATTCCGGAAAAGTTACAGCCTTACTTCGGCGCGAGTGAAATTCGGTGAAGGCGTTCGCCGTGGCGAACGCCTCTGCAACCTCATTATTGCAGTCCCGGTATTCCCAAGCCGCCGAGGCCGCCGGTGATTTTCGTCATCTCGGATTGCGCCAACGCCTTGCCCTGCTCGATGCCTTGCTTCACCGCGCTTAACAGCATTTCCTCGAGAAAATTGACGTCGTTCGGATCGACAACTTCCTTGTCGATCTTGATTGCAACGATGTCGCCCGCGCCGTTTGCCGTCACTTTCACTTTCCCGCCGCCAGCGCTCACTTCGACGGTTTTCTGTTCGAGCTCGGCCTGAGTCTTAGCCATTTGCTCCTGCATCTTCTGCGCCTGCTTCATCAACTTGTTTAGATTCATAAGCTTACTATTGCGGCGCGCCGGACAGTCGCGCCTGCCTTTATTGGCTGATTCGCGCGTTGAACAGCTCGATAGCTTCCTGGATTAAGGGTTCGTCCTTGAAATCGTTTGGCGGATCCTCTGCGACTGCGGTGCTCTTGGAAGCCAGCTTTTCGTTCACAGTCAGTTTTAAAGTCCAATCGTTTCCGGTGATTTCATTGAGCAAAGTCTCAACGAATTTGCGATTCGTTTGGGTGCCCAAGATATCCATCATGGCCTTGTCGCCGGGTGCGAAACCAAGTCTAAAATTGCGCCCTTCAACTCCAAGAACATGAGCCGCTGAAGTTGAGTTTCGTACGAAAGCCTTCTGTGCTGGAATCCTCGCAAGAACGGCTTGCCAAATCTTTTCCGAATCGACGGTTGCGGCTTTTTCCTCCACGCGCGCCTCTGTAGTGGCAGCAGCAGCGGCTGCACGGGTCCGAGGCGCAGGCGACACGCCTTCCGCCACAGGGGCTGGTTTCGTTCGCGGCGCGCCCGGCTTGATCGCCGGAGTCTCGGCGAAGGCGGTTGGTCGCGCCCTACCACCGTCTCGAAGCTCGCCTAGTTTTTCGATCACCTCGTCGAGCGTCGCTTGACCGAGACTCTGAATCGCCTTAATGATCGCGACTTCGAAATGGAGCTTCTTGTTAGGCGCCCATTTCATTCGCCCTTCTGCGGCGGCGAATAGATCGATCAATTCGAGCAGACGATCGGTGGAAATCAGTTCCGCGTGTGCGGCCAGCGATTTTTGAACGCCAGGATCAACGTCTTCGTTCAGCGCATCGGGTTTGGCTTTGAACACGAGCAGATCGCGCAGATAAGCGATCAGGTCAGCCATGAGCCGCATCATATCTTTGCCGGCTTCGCTTTGCTCATGAAGAAGACCGATTGCTTCCGGTGTTTCACCGCGCAAAATCCGACCTGTTAAATCGCTTACCATCTGTTCGCTCGTGAATCCGAAAACATTGAGCACATCGCTCTCAGTAATTTTCTCTCCACAAAAGGAGACCAGCTGATCAAGCATCGACTCTGCATCGCGCAAGCCGCCCTCTGCGCCGCGCGCAATCGAGTGTGCGGCCGCAGGTTGCAACGTGATCTTTTCTTTTTTCGCGATGAATTGCAGGTGTTCCGCGATCAGATTCGCTGGGATACGATGCAGATCGAATCGTTGGCAACGGCTGAGGATGGTTGCCAGAACTTTCTGCGGCTCGGTCGTAGCGAAAATAAATTTCACGTGCTCTGGCGGCTCTTCCAGCGTCTTCAAAAGCGCGTTGAACGCGGCCGACGAAAGCATGTGCACTTCGTCGATGAGATAGATTTTGTAACGTCCTTTTGCAGGTGCGTATCGAACGTTCTCCCGCAATTGGCGCACATCCTCGACGCTATTGTTGCTCGCGCCGTCAATTTCGATCACGTCGAGACTGTTGCCGCCGGCGATTTCGCGGCAGTTATCGCACACACCGCATGGCGTAACCGTTGGGCCTTTGATGCAGTTAAGCGATTTTGCTAAAATTCGCGCCGTCGATGTTTTGCCAACGCCACGCGGGCCAACGAAAAGATACGCGTGAGCGAGCCGGTTCTGTGCCACTGCGTTTTTCAACGTACGCGAGACGTGGGTCTGGCCAACCAAATCGTCAAATGTCTGAGGCCGATACTTTCTGGCGAAAACTTCGTAACTCACTTGGTTAATCTAAACGGGAACGCGCACTGGCGAAAGCTTTTGGCGATGCAAACTGAACGTTTTTGATGCGGCCTAGCCGCGGCAAAGCAGTTTCGCCTCAAACAAAGAGGCCCCGCCGGTTTGCCAGCGGGGCCCTTTGTCAAAATGCCCGAATTATCGGGTCATAGTCATGCAGCAAGCGCCGGGGCAGCAGGCGCCGCCACCGCAGCAGCCTGCGTCGCTGGACGAGATCGTCGTCGCGCTCGTCAGCGTCATCATTGCTGCAATTAAGAGCAGATATTTCATGATTCTCTCCTGTTGAAATTTCTTGAATCCTCGGCTGCGTGAACACGTACGCAGGGCGTGCGCGTTTTGCGCCGAGCCGAACGCCATGGGAGAGAATCAAATCCGCGGCGGCGGAGTCGGCGGCTGTTCGACTCGTGTAGACGCGGTTGCGTCGTCGACTGCAAAAGTGTGGCCGTTCAAACGCGAAGTAAGGAATCGGTCTGAGATCGGGCAGAAAAGAATCAGCGTCGAGCACGAAACGGTGCAGCAACTGCTGCGCTGCGATGTGTCGCCGCTACATCGATCATGGTGCGACGTTTGCTCAGGCATCATTTTGCATCCTGACATTTTGGAGCAGCAATCGGGTGCTTTCGTCTCCGTGACCACGTTCGGTCTGGCCACTTCAGGGCATAGAAATGTAGCGAGACAGACAATCAACAAAGCACTCAGCCGGGCTCTGCGCATGACGTCGAAGGTTAACCCGGGTCCGATTCAAATCAAAGCATGCTTTTCGATTTCGACGGATTGGGTTAGATGAACGTTCGCTGATGCAAAAACGTACATTAGCTCTTCTGACGGTGACCGTTTTGTTCGGACTCGAGCTTTCGGGGCGCCAGCCGATTAAATCACCGCCGCCAGTAAAGCAGCCTGCCGAGGTCAGAGTTGTTCGCGCCCGCGATCTCGGCGTGCCCTTCGATGGGACGCCGGGGAAGCTGAACTCGATCACGGACATCCCCGGTGTGGAAGTTGGCTATGCAACCTTGATTAGTGGCGAAGGAAAACTGGAAGTTGGCAAGGGCCCGGTGCGCACTGGCGTTACCGCAATCATTCCGCGTGGACACGACTCTCTCAACGACCCGGTTTACGCCGGCCATTTCAGCTTGAATGGCAATGGCGAGATGACTGGCATAGCGTGGGTAGATGAAAGCGGGTTCTTGGAAGGACCCATCGTAATTACGAACACGCACAGTGTCGGTGTCGCGCGTGACGCAGTCATTGCCTGGCGAATCAAACACGGCGCGCCCGACACGACAGGGTACTGGTGGAGTTTGCCTGTCGTCGCGGAAACCTGGGACGGATGGCTGAATGACATCAACGGTTTTCACGTGAAACAGGACGACGTGTTTCATGCGCTGGACACCGCGGATACTGGCGCAATTGAGGAGGGGAGCGTCGGCGGTGGAACAGGTATGATCTGCTACGAGTTTAAAGGCGGAAACGGGACCGCGTCGCGAGAGATTACGATTCGCACTTCGAAAGACGCTTCACTCCGAACTTTTGTGGTGGGCGTGTTTTTGCAGGCGAACTTCGGCCGGCGGTCGCAGCTGGTGATCGCCGGCGTGCCGATAGGCAAAGAGATTCCCGGTGAAGTTTACAAACAAGAAAGCGGCTCATGCATCGCAGTTGTTGCGACCGATGCACCACTGTTGCCTAACCAATTAAAACGGCTAGCCAGGCGCGTGTCTCTTGGGCTTGCCCGAACGGGAACAGTTTCCGGAAATGGCTCGGGTGATTTGTTCATCGCGTTTTCGACAGCGAATCCAAACGTCGCGAATCCGGATCAGGTTACGCACACCGTTCAAACAATTCCAAATGATCTGATGGATCCGCTTTTCGCAGGCGTGGTTCAGGCGACGGAGGAAGCGGTCGTCAACGCACTCGTGGACAATCATTCCATGACCGGCCGCGACAATCACCGAGTGGAAGCACTTCCGCACGATCGCCTGCGCGAGCTCATGAAGCACTCCCGATGAGCGCGATCTCGTCTTCGGTACTATACACCGCCCTGTGGGCGGTCCTTTGCGTCAGTTAATCACGAACAGGCCGCAGGCCCGTGGCTACAGCGGATCGCCGATCAGGTGTCAGATCATCATGATCAAAATCGGCACGACCTTCGTGACAGCTATTTCGAGAACGTGTAACGTCAGTTTTTCAGCGCGTTCCTGATTTTGCGCGGGCTGGGCATCGACGTACACCCGCAGGTCGCGTTTTTGGTTTTCAACGAAGTAATCGAAGTCTTCTTTGTCGATTTTTCGGTCTTTTAGAAGGACAAGACGCCGTTCGAGCTCCTCTGCATTTTGCCGGATCAACTCGCTGGTGTCGCCCTTTGCTTCAACGAGGAGATCCTGAAATTCTTGAATAGCGGCCGCAGCCGATTCGTCGCCGACCTGATCGAGCACGGAGTCGAGCTCGGATTTTTTGCGCGAAGGCTTTTTGTGCTTTTTCTTACCGCCCGAGGGCATGGTCGTAGATTTTGTTGACGTCCTTTTTCATTTCGCTCGCCAGCGCTGGAGTGATTTTGCCACGGCTAGCTTTGCTTTTTAGATGCGCAGCATCAGCATCGAATTGCGCTTTGAGATCGACTAGCACAGGACGACGCGCTGTGAATTTCTCATCGGCGATGGCCTGTTGAAATTTTGCGTTGCCTTCGTTCACCTTGGCGTTGAATGCAGTGGCATTAAATTTTTTCCCGGGGACTGCAAACTCGTCAATGAACGCGAGTTGAAAACTTCGGAGGCTTTCGATGGTGGCATCGCTTCCGGTTTTCGTAAAAGTCGCCGTGCCGCAGCTCGTAATGAAGATCGCGGCCACACAAAGGAAAACATTTCGAGGAAGAGACGTTGAATTCATATGGGGGTCCTTTAAGTGGCCGATGTTGGACCGATGCGGTGCCACCTGTCAAGACTTCAAGACATCACGGTTTGTTCTCGGTCCGAAGCCGTAGCTCCGATGTCATTGTTTACTGCTCGTTAGGTCCCTGAAGTTGCAGTTGCTCTTATGGTCGCGCACGGAACGCCAAATGCCGCCAGGTTCATGACAATCATGACGAGCGCGAAGAGGTACAACCCCATCATCAACCCTATCACTGCGTGCATTGCCAGAATACAAGCGAGCCAAATTCGTCGCGTGCTTTTTAACCAAATGAAAACCGGGTAACCCAGCTCGAGCAGGCAAATCGAGATTCCGAGGAGAGGCAGAATGTATTTGAAGTGAACCAAAAGATCCGGCGAGACCAGGTTAAATGGCGGGCGGATCAGCGAACGCCAAAGGTTAGAACCGTCCCACCAACCGCTCCCTAGAAATTTTGCCAGGCCTCCGACGAAGTAAACAAAGCACAGATGCACCTGTAATACTCGCCGCCAAAAACCCAATGCCTGCGGGTTCTTTGGTTTTGTTTTTGCTACCCAGTGATCGAAGGAGTAACGGTCTGGCAGCGGAGATAATATCAGGTAAAACAGCGCCGTTGTCATAAAGTTGTCGGCACCATAGGCGAGTAACCCTCCACTTTCGGCCGCACACAGGTGGACGAACCATGCGACAATCGCTGCTGGTCGAGACAACAGCCCCAAAAACAAAAGACAGCCCGCGGACAGTAGGCCTACCCAAGCAACTGTAAGCACTGTTTCCTCGCCGATGTTGAGGACGCGACCGGCGACAATCAGCCAGCCAAACTTCGGGATCAAAGGGCTATCGAAAGAGGCAATGGCTTCGCCCACTTCGCGACCTACAAGACCCTTGCCACCGCTGGCGAACAGGTAGTGCCAGTCACTTCTTAGGAACAGCGCATACGCTATAACCTGCAGACCCAAGCCGATCCGCAACACGGCTAGCCACGTGTCAGTTTCAGGTGGAAATAGAAAAGCGAGAAAGCGTCGCCAGCATATTGCCAGTGGATTGCGCCGCACGCTGGCCTCCGAATCGGGGAATTTAACCACGGATTACACGGGTTAAGCGGATAGCGGAGACCAATGAGCTAGGGCAAGGCATAATAACGAAGCACAAAGTGGCGAATGACGAAACAACGACGAAGCACGAACGAGCGACATCTTATCTGTGGTAAATGATTTGATCATTGCCTCGGAATCCGACATTTGGATTTCGTTCAACTCCGAACGGATGCGTCACTCTTCTTATCCGTGCGACTCGCGAAATCCGTCGTTCCTTTACCGCTTCTCCTCATCGCGCAGGCTGAAATCGAATCTGAACATTGGCTGGAATGTTTCTGTTTTGCCTCGCTCGAACTCATTCGTGCTAGGTGGGTTAACCGATCCAAAAGTTGCTCGAACCTTTTTTACGTCCGGATGTTCGCGCCAGACGGAGAACGCCAGCCTTTTGACGATTCCTTCTCTGATCGGCTCGTAACGTTCCTCTGCCAACCTATCTAACAAGCTGTCCAATCGAAGTGCAGCGGCTCTGCTGCGCAGACGCGGCGCCTCGTATTCCACGCGTCCGTCAT
Organism: Candidatus Udaeobacter sp.; assembly: GCA_035315785.1. Lineage (GTDB taxonomy): Bacteria > Verrucomicrobiota > Verrucomicrobiia > Chthoniobacterales > UBA10450 > Udaeobacter. The sequence continues at coordinate 15,433 of DATFXP010000002.1, forward strand.
TGTAAAACAGCTCCAGGTCTAGCCGGTGATGACTTGGAACGTTGGGAGCAAAAAAAGTATAGCCGGCTTGGATCCCGGCAGCATGCAGATACGTCGCGATCACCTGTCTAACAGGATTCGACGGGGGCGCCTCTTTTCCGAGGGACCAAGTGGCAACCAACTCAGCCTTGCGCGCGTACTCGTCCCACGCGGAGGGTAAAATCGTTGACCTTTGCGCTATCAACCAGAATACCCCCGCCAGGCAAACTGCTGTTAGTAAAAAGAAATGTATTCCAAACCAGGCCGCGTGAATTCTCCTCAAATACATCTCACGAAACGGGCTGTCCGGAGGAGGGGTGATTGAGCCAAACGGTCATGATACGTGGTCACTACTTCAGTAGTACGCAATAGGGCCAGCCCCGACCTCGAGACTGGCACCCTTTTCCGTACGCTAATCAGCAGGCTTAAAGCGTCGCTGCGACTGAATTCAAGTTTTCAGTCATCACGTCATTGTCGCCGCCTGGTAGGACCGCCTCCACAAACCAGGCACCACTTGTGCGATTGTCGGCGTAATGGCCGGTCGGCAGCACCGCCTCCACAAACCAGGCGCCATTGGTCCGCTGGTCAGCGTAAAACGTTGTAACTTTGTCCGTTCGAATATTCTTCAACGTCAGCCGACTTTGAGTCTGAGCGGGTGCGTGCGTCGCTAGGGTGCTGAGCACGATGACAGCGACAATAACCAGCATTGCCGCAAGCAGACGTATGGTGTTAGTAGGGCGGATATTGCTCATAAG
>DATFXP010000003.1:0-30915 GCA_035315785.1 Candidatus Udaeobacter sp.
CCGATGGCTCATGGATTTTTCATTTCGTCAACGTGGTCGACGATCTCGAAATGAAAATCTCGCACGTCATTCGGGGCGAAGATCATCTCTCGAATACGCCAAAGCACATCGAGCTCGTTCGCGCGTTGGGCGCGACGCCGCCGCATTACGCGCACATTCCGCTCATTCTGAACCGTGATGGAACAAAAATGAGTAAGCGCGACGCAGGCGCGCGTGTGGAGTATTACATCCGACGCGGGTTTCTTCCCGCAGCGGTCCGCAACTATCTCTGCCTGCTCGGTTGGTCTCCGAAGGACAATCGAGAGAAATTGGACATCGACGAAATCATTCGAATTTTCGACGTAAAGCATATTGGACGCAGCTCAGCGACGTTCGATCCCGACAAACTACATTGGTTAAACGGCGAATACGCACGTGAACTGAGCGATGAGAAATTTTACGAATTAGCCGTCGCGAGGCTGAAGTCGAGCGGTGTGAAGGTCGATAATTATCCGGAGCAATACGTCCGCGCCGCGCTGCGGACCTGCAAAGGAAAGGTCAACACGTTCGACGAATTGCCGGCTTATTGCGGATTCTACTTCACGGATGATTTTGATTACGATCCGCAGAGCGCAGTGAAGCATTTCACTCCTGAAAACAAACCGCGACTTATAGCCGTTCGCGATGGCTTGAGTGCACTTGAGATTTTCGACGCTGCAGAAATTGAAGCTGCACTAAAAAGTACAGCCGCAAAGCTCGGCCTAAAACTCGGTGCAATTGTTCACCCGATACGCCTCGCGGCAACGGGCAGTCCTGTGGGACCGAGCCTGTATCACTTGCTCGAAGTGCTGGGGAAAGAAAAAGTGCTAGCACGCATCGACCGAGCGCTCTCCAGTTTCTAATGCGCTACCATCCCGACCGAAGCGAGGGACCTCACTCAACGAGAGATCCGTTGTCGTCTTCGCGACTCAAGATGACCTGCGATTTATTTTGTCACCGCTTTCGCCCAGGTATCTCTCAACGTGGCAGTACGGTTCCAAACTTGTTTGTCGGCTGTCGAATCCGGATCCACCATGAAATAGCCGAGGCGCTCAAATTGATAGCGTTCTTCTGGAAGCGCATTCGCAAGCGCGTGTTCGCACTTTGCGTTCGCTACTTCCAGAGAATTCGAATTGATACATGATTTGAAATCGCCGCTAGCATCCGGCTCGGGAACAGTGAAAAGCCGATCATACAATCGGACTTCCGCATCGATCGCTTGCGCTGCGCTCACCCAATGAATGGTCCCTTTGACTTTCCGACCCGCAGTCCGCCCACCTGATTTGCTGTCAAGATCGACGCTGCATCGCAGCTCGGTCACGTTGCCGGCGTCATCTTTTACTACTTCCTCGCACTTGATGATGTAAGCGTATTTCAGCCGCACTTCGCCCCCTGGTCGAAGCCGAAAATATTTCGGCGGTGGCGTTTCCATAAAATCGTCGCGCTCGATGTAAAGCTCGCGGCCGAATGGAATTTTGCGGGTTCCAGCATTTGGATCCTCGGGATTATTGATTGCGTCGAGTTCTTCGGTTTTTCCTTCCGGATAGTTTATCAGCACAACTTTAATCGGCTGCAGCACGACCAAACGGCGCATTGCGGTGCGATTGAGTTCATCGCGCATTGTGTGCTCGAGCAGAGCCATGTCGGTCATGCTCGGATACTTTGTGATTCCGACGTTGTACGCCAGGCTGCGCAACGCCGTTGGCGTCACACCGCGCCTGCGCAAACCAGAAATGGTCAACATTCGCGGATCGTCCCAACCGTTGACCAGCTTCTCGTTCACGAGTTGAATCAATTTGCGTTTGCTCATCACGGCGTAGGTCAGATTGAACCTCGCGAATTCGTACTGATGCGGACGCGGCTCCGGAATTTCGAGCGCATCGAGGATCCAATTGTAAAGGGGCCGATGCACTTCGAATTCCAGTGTGCAGATCGAGTGTGTGATTCCTTCAATGTAATCACTGAGCGTATGCGCCCAGTCGTACATTGGGTAAATACACCATTTGTTCCCGGTGCGATGATGCGTCGCATGTCGAATCCGATAAAGGACCGGGTCGCGCAGCCAGACGTTCGCGGCGTTGACGTCAATCCTTGCCCGCAATGTCCGAGCGCCATCGGGATACTCGCCGGCCTTCATTCGCGCAAACAGATCGAGACTCTCATCGACCCGGCGATCGCGAAACATGCTGGGCTTGCCCAGACGGCGATACTCATCGGTTTCCTCGGGAGTCATGTCGTCAACGTAGGCGTTGCCCTTTCGGATGAGATCCACGGCATATTCGTAAAACCGATCGAAATAATCCGACGCATAAAACGGCGCGCCGCCGAGTCGTTTGTCTGCCCACCCGTCGATCAACCAATGAACATCAGTCATGATCGACCTGACGTACTCTGCTTCCTCTTTCGTCGGATTAGTATCGTCCATTCGGATGTTGCAGATGCCGCCAAACTCGCGTGCGATCCCAAAATTAAGACAGATCGATTTCGCGTGGCCGATGTGCAGATAACCGTTCGGCTCGGGCGGAAACCGGGTAACGATTTTCTTGTATTTCCCGGCGCCCAGGTCCTCCGCGATGATGTCGCGGATAAAATCAGATGGCCGTTCCTTGTCGGTGGTCATTGTAGGAAGCAAAGCTATCGGCGAAGGCGCAGATCGACAACTTTCAGGGTGCTCTCAAGCTGCACTTTCTCATTAACACCTTGCTTTAGCGAGGTGCAAAGGAACTGACTCAAGGTCACATAGTTTGCTTGCAGCACCCAGCTACAGCAGGGTGTTAATGAAATCTGCACTGGCGTGGAAGAAGAAGACAAAACGACTGACCGCTACACACTCGCCGATCTTGGGCGCTGGAGTGACATTACGCGCAACGCCGATCCGCCAATTCGCCTCGGTGTTTTCGGCGACCCAGTGGCACATTCGCTTTCGCCGCAGATGCAAAACGCAGCGCTGCGCGCGTTTGAGATCCACATGCAATACGCGCGATTTCATATTCGGCCTAACGAATTGCGCGCGGCACTCGGTCTTGTGCGAGAGCTTGATTTCGTTGGAATCAATTTGACCGTGCCGCACAAGGTCGCCGGCCTGACACAAATTGACGTGGCTGATGAATCGGCGAGTCGTTGCGGCTCAGTAAACACAGTTCGGCTGCATGACAAGAAATTGATCGGTTCAAATACCGACGCCGAAGGATTTTCTCGAGCAGTTCGGACCGAGTTCTCAATCGATTTGCGCGACCTGCGAGTAATGATTCTTGGCGCAGGCGGCGGCACTGGTCATGCTATAGCGTGGCAATGCGCGTTGCAGAATTGTGAGCGCCTGGTGCTCATCAATCGTACTGCGCCAAAGACAAACGCGCTTATAGATCGGTTGCAGCCTTTCTTCGTCGAACCCCGCGTGCTCGGTCCAGTCGCGCGACTCCAAGCTGTGCCGTGGGAAGAGACCGCGGTGCGCGCGCAACTCGCAGACGTCGACCTGATCGTCAACGCCACGCCGCTGGGAATGAATCCGAGTGATCCTGCGCCGATTCCGGCACGATTGCTCGCACCGCACCACATCGTATTCGACTGCGTGTATCGCCCAGCCAAGACTGCGTTACTTCGAGCAGCAGATGAAGCCGGCGCACGCGGTGCGAATGGCTTGTCAATGTTGCTGCACCAAGGCGCACTATCCTTTTCGATCTGGTTCAATCGCGAAGCCCCGATCGAAGCAATTCGCTCAGCGATTGCGCTGTGAATCGTTAGCCGCTGGTTCCTTCACAAAGGCGCCGTTGCCTTCATCGAGATAGGTCGTCTCGCCGACTCGCGAGATTTGAACCGATTGCCGCCACTCTCCCGTCTGAAAATGTTTTGTGGCTTCAATGGTCTTCGTTTCGCCCTTTTGCGCAGACGGCGCGACTGTCATCGCTTCGGATAAGATTCTTCCGTCCATCTTCTGTACCGGTTTGAGGCCGAGAATTTGCAAAATCGTCGGAGTTACATCGACGTTTCCACTCGGCAGATCATTCGTCTCACCTCGCTTAAAATCAGGGCCCGAGGCAACCAACATGTTGTGCATATCGAAACGGCTGAGCGTGGCGTGGGTCCCCTTTCCTGCTGCTCGTTGCCAATCGGCGTCGATCATTCCCGGCACGCCAAATTGATTTTTTGAGGGCTCCCAACGGAACGCCATCACTACATCAGGGGCGTGATCATTTTGGAGGTTCGCTTGTTCCAGCGCGAATGTTCCTTCCATCGGTTGTTTCATAAAAATCACGCCAGCGAAATCCGATTGTTGTAAAAACTCGACCAAGCGCCGCGTCACCGTGGCGTCGTGGCCAGTGACATAGAAAAGGACGCTGCCACCGTTGCCGGCCAGCATGATGTCGCCCGGTTTTGGTTCGGCGTTGAATTCTGTCGCCGCGGCAAAGCCCGCCTCATTCAGAATTTTTTGCAGATCAATGGACCGTCTGATCGTGGAAAAACCATGATCCGACACAACAAGAATGTCAGTGGTGCCGCGCGCCTTCCGTTCATCCAATGCAGAGAGAACAACCGCGAGATTTTCATCAGCTGATTTGATCGCAGCTATGGCCGTAGAAGCTCCAGGCGACGTTCCATGTTCCGTAAGATCCGGCTCACCCAGCCAAAGAACTGAAAAAGCCGGTATGCCGTCTTTCCAAAGCACGTCTACCAATGCTTTGGTCATCCAGGAATCCTCCTGCAAAAGAGCAGACGGAAATGGGCCAAGCTTCTCCGTGATCGGATCAAGGGCCGAGCCCGGCAACGCTTTACCTGCGAACAATGTCACACTGTTATTCGCAGTGCTGTCATTTGGACGCCGATCCAACAAAAGTCCGACGGTTTTTGCAGCCGCAATTAAACTGCGACCGCCCGCGCCCCGGACCAGTTGGGCAATTGTTGGGACAGCAATGTATTTTCCACCCGAGAGTTCGTCGCCCTTCTTTACCACTGGTGACAATTCGACATCGACCGTGTGGTTAGGATCGATGTCCGGCCGATAGACATGGTTCGCAATGATACCGCTCCTGCCAGGATAAACGCCGGTCATCATGGCCGTGCCATTTACCATGGTGGCACTGGGATATACCGAATGGTGATTACGAAAAGTCACGCCCTCGCGCGCGAGCTTCCGAAGCGTGGGCGTATTGTGCTCAGTGACAAAATCCGGACGCATCCCGTCCCACACCACGATCACTACATGATGCTGAGTTTTCCCGGGTACGATTGCTGCGGCAGATGCGCAGAGAATTAAAAACAGGAGTGAAATAGTTCGCCGCATCCGCCAATCATAGAACAAGGAGCGGCGGTCTCCAGTCCGCTGTGCAAACAACAGCAACGACGTTGAAGGTCGTTGTAGGGCGTTTGCGTCAAGCGCCAAATCACTGCATCACCGGTTGTAGCCGCTTCGCTGTGCGAAGCGCCAGCGCAACAGCGTTTGGGATGTCCGTCGCTCAAAGAGCGACGGCTACAGCTTTTTCGGCCGCAGCAACGGAAACAGAATTACATCGCGGATGGATTCGGCCCCCGTGAGCAGCATGGTGAGCCTGTCGATCCCCAGCCCGAAACCGCCAGCCGGGGGCATTCCGTGTTCGAGAGCGAGCAGAAATTCCTCGTCGATGTTTTGCTTCTCTTCCCCAGCCTGTTCTTCCAGACGCTGACGTTGCACAATCGGGTCGTTCAGCTCGCTGTAACCTGGCGCGATCTCCACGCCGTTAATCACCAGTTCAAAAACGTCGACAAGCGAGCTGTCTTCCAGGTTCTGTTTGGCCAGCGGTACGAGCTCTTTAGGACAATGCGTCACGAACAGCGGATTAATCGTTTTTTCTTCGACGAGTTTCTCGAATACATGCTGCGTCACCTCGAAGTCAGCCAGTTGCGGCAAGATTTCGAGTTTGAATTCGTTCATGGCCCGTTGGCGGCGCCCCTCAGGTGAGAGCTCAAACCAATCCTTGCCCGCAACGTCGCGCATTAGATCGCGGTATCGCACACGGCGCCATGGTCGTTGCAAATTAATCGTGCGGGTGACGTTTCCATCGGTGTCCCGATGTTCAACACTCAGCGAGCCACAGATTTTTTCGGCGAGTGAGCAAATCAGTTCTTCAACCAGATTCGCCACTTTTTCGAAATCGGCGTAGGCCCAATACGCCTCAAGCATCGTGAATTCCGGATTGTGTTTTCTTGAGATCCCTTCGTTGCGAAAGGTGCGATTGATTTCGAAAACCTTGTTGAATCCTCCCACCAGTAAACGCTTCAGGTAAAGCTCCAACGCAATGCGCAGATAGAGGTCGATGCCGAGTGCGTTGTGGCGCGTTTTGAAGGGTTGCGCTGCCGCACCTCCGGCTATGGTTTGTAAGATTGGCGTCTCCACCTCAACGAAGCCGCGTTCCTCAAAAAAGCGCCGGGTTTCGCGAACGATAGCGATCCGTTTTTCGAATACCGCGCGCGAATGCTCGTTGGTGAGAAGGTCAAGATAACGCTGCCTGTAACGCGCTTCGATATCCTGTAGTCCGTGCCATTTTTCCGGAAGCGGCCGCAACGTTTTCGCAAGCAATTGGAAGGTTTGGACTTTTACCGTCGGTTCTCTGCTTTTCGTAACAAAACATGTCCCTTCCACCCCAATGAAATCGCCGATGTCCAGTAGCTGAAACAGATCAAACAATTCCGGTCCAACCTCTTTTGCGTGGAGATAGATTTGAATCCGACCCGTGGCGTCACGCAGATCGAGAAAATGGCTTTTGCCCATGTCGCGGTGCGCCGTGATACGGCCGGCGACACAAAACGTTTCATCTTCTTTGAATTGCTGGCGCACCTCCGCGATCGATCCACTAACATCAAAGCCGGTGCCGAATGGTTCGATGCCTTTCGCGCGCAGTGTCTCAAGTTTTTTTCGTCTGAGCGCGATCAACTCATTTTCGTCTTCCATATTCGGACAGCGAATGTAAGGCCCTGCGCGTGCTTCGCCACGTTAAATCGGGAAGGGTTGCTTTGAGGTGCTGGCTTCAGGCTCCAAACCCAGATATTACGTTTGCCAACGAAACATCTACAATGTGATAGTTTGATCTGGCGCGGCCAATGAGCTTCTGCCGCGCTGCCTCATTTAAATGACTGCCAACCTGCCGCAAACGAGTTCCAAACTGGAAGGGCCACTGGTGAAGCAGTTCTCTATTTTTCTACCGAACAAAGTCGGGGCGATGCTGGACATTGTGAAGCTGCTGAGCGCACATCACACGCATGTTGTCGCCCTCAGCGTATCCGAATCCACTGACTCAGCCATTGCGCGGATCATCGCGAGCGATCCGCAGGAAGTAGAAAAATTGTTTAGAGAAAACAATGTTGGCTTCGGCGTCAGCCAGGTGGTGGTGGTCGAGATGCGAGAAGTGGCGACGCAACTCGTAAAACTGCTGGCCGCGTTGGTCATGGCAGAGGTCAATGTGCATTTTGCCTATCCCCTGCTGATCCGACCGCGGGGGTTTTCCGCCATTGCACTGCACGTGGATGACACGGATTGCGCGTCCTCCGTGCTAATCGGCGAAGGATTTAAGATGCTGAGCCAGGACGATATCTCACGGTAAGTGAAGGTTAGGGTTCTAACTTTTTGACCTTTCGACGGTCAAATACGCGGCAGATTGTTGACAGGCTGGCAATAGCGCGCGTACAGAATTGACTTTATTGCTCCATGCGGACTCTTCTCTCACGGGCTATTCAAATCGATCCGAGCTTCCACGTGGCCCTGGGTGTCATTATCACCCTGGCGATAGCCGAGGTTTTCTTTGCGACATCTTATTTTGTCGGTCGGGCGCGGGCGAACAGCGTCTCGGCGCAGGGATTTACTGCGGCGATCACGCGGGCGCCAGCGGCTTCGTCGACTTCAGCGCCAGCGCCAGCGCCAACGGCGGCGCAACCAAGCGTCCCGCCACTTGCAGCAGTGACCTCACCGGCTCCGTCAGTCGTTGATCAGTTGCAGCAAGAAGGCAAAGAACTCCGGGAACGTGGCGACACGACAAACGCACTCGCACGTTTTCAGGAAGCGTTGGACAGCGAACCAGACAATGCTGGCGTGCTTCAAGAGATGGCGCAGACTTATGAGTCGATGCAGTTGTTCGATCGCGCGAACGATGTCTGGCGCAGAATCAAGCAAATCAGTCCGTCCGATAGCGCCACATATGCTTTAGCCGACCGTCGGTTGAAGGTCGGAGTTCCCGCTCAGCCGACCGTCGAGCCAGGCGGCGGCCCTGCGGAAACAGATATTTCCTCGCGCAAAGATGTCGGCGGCAATCCGGACGGTCCAATCATGGGAATTTCTGACGTCAAAACCAAGGACACGCCCGACCCGGAAACAGAAGCCAATCTTGCGCTCGAGATTGGAATCAAAAAAGAACCAGGCGCCGTTATCGATCATAACAAAGTGAAAATCCTGGTATTTCTTTACGACATTGTGAATGACAAAGACATCAAGTTGACCGATGCCGACGTTAGCAACGAATGGCTCACGTCTAAACACGACTGGTCCGAAACGAATCCGGAAGTGCTCGTCGTGCGCTACGTGCGCGCTAAAACCAGCGGCGCATTATCCGAATCATCGCTGTCGGAGGCGGCAGCAAAAGTTCGACCTGGCCAAAAGGGTCGCGGCTCAAAAAGTTCCGTGGACGTCGGACAACGGAAATATCTCGGGTATATCGTTCGCGTTTACTACGGTGACGATCTGCAAGCTGTTCAGGCAGAACCGGCGCGCCTTCTACAGCAGTTTCCCCTCTCGAACAGTCCCTCCCCACGATGACGCGATTGCTTCGAGACCGGATTCCTAGCGTCCGAACGAGATGGAGCCAGGCAGAGATTCTGCGACGCCTACTTCCTTGGTTATTTGTTTTTGTTTTTGCGGCCGCAGCGGAAGCGCAGGTTCAGGTGGATCTCAAATTCAAGCGATTGCAATACATCGCTTACGAACCTGTCGTAGCGACAGTTGCCATCACAAACCTGGCCGGGCGCGATATTGAACTTCGCGACGCTGACGGGCAATCATGGTTAGGATTTGAGATCACAGGCAGCGAAGAACAGCCGATCGGGCCACTCAACGGTGCAAATCGGGAACCCCCTTTAAGGATCCAAGCCGGCCAGAGAGTCACCCGCCAAATCGATCTCACGCCACTGTACCCCGTCCACGAATACGGCGCTTACCATGTGCGCACGAACATTTACTTCGCGGATCTGGGAAAATTCTTCTACTCAGGAACGCGAGTGTTCGAAGTCACCGACGCGCGGCCGATTTGGCAGCAAACCGTTGGAGTTCCAGACGGAGGCGGATCCGGCGACGTGCGCACTTATTCATTGATGACGAATCGTTTTCCAGACCATACTTCTCTGTACGTGCGAGTACAGGACAAAGACACCGGCGTGGTCTATGCCACGTATTCGTTAGGCCGTACCATCTCTTTCGAACAACCACAGGCGGAAATCGATCGCGCCAATCGATTGCACGTTTTGCATTGCGCCGCTCCACGCTCCTGGTCGTATGCCCGGGTTGGATTGAACGGCCAACTGTTGGAGCATACCTCTTTCATGGAGACCAAAACCCGGCCCCACCTCGTTCATTCCGGAGGTGGTGAAGTAGCTGTGCGTGGTGGCATGGTCGAAGCGCCTGCGCAAAGTGCGGGGAGCAAAGCACCAAAACTTTCGGCTCGCCCGCCCGGAGGGCCCATCGAGGACCAATGATGCGCAGGAATTCTTTTCGAATCGGTTTATCGGCTGCCGGTCTGGTGATGACATTTTTGGCAGCTAGCTCGTATGCTGCGAAGAGCAGCAGAAGTTCCGGAGGAACCGGCTCAGGCGTGACCGTCGTTATCGACGCGGGACATGGCGGCTACGATCGCGGAGGAATTCCCGGTCAGAGGGTTTCAGAAAAAGACATGACTCTCGATGTGGCGCAGCGACTTCGAAGTGTGCTCGCAGCCAGCGGCTACCGGGTGGTGATGACCAGGGACAGCGACGTGTTTGTTCCGTTGGGGACCCGAACGGCAATTGCCAATCAGTACGGGAACGCCATTTTCGTCTCGATTCATTTCAACTCGGCCACGCGCAGGGGCGCCGATGGAATCGAAACATATTTCTACAGCCGGGACAGCCTGGCGCTGGCTTCGGCGATTCATCACTATGTTGCCGGCGGAGCGCCCTCGCCAAACCGTGGAGTGCGCCGGCGCGGCTATTTTGTGCTGCGAAGGACAAACATTCCTGCGGTGCTCGTCGAATGCGGTTTCCTCACCAATCCAACTGAGGCTAGCTACGCCCAGAACACTTCCTACCGTCAAAAACTTGCCGAAGAAATTGCAGCCGGCATCGGTAGACGCGATTCTGTCGCCAGTTCCTTCAGTACGACCCGAGTCGCGACCGCGGAAAGCATCCCGATGCAACCGTACATTGATCAAACGAGGGTCAGCAGTTCCAAAAAGAGCCGGTCAAAGCGGTCAGCCAAGAAAAGTACTCGAAAGAAGAAGAAGACTTCATCGAAACCGGCCGACATAGAAGCGCTCGTCGTCTCATCAAATCGGGAGGGTTGATTGGACCTGCCAGTTTTGACTTCGGCGCAGATGCGAGCCGCGGAAGAGGCTGCATTTGCCAGTGGCGTCGAAGTAGAAGCGCTGATGAACAGAGCTGGTGCTGGCGTCGCTCAGGCAGTGACGAAATTTTTCCAGAAACCCGGGCGATGCATCGTGTTCGCCGGGAAAGGACATAACGCAGGCGACGCCTTATTCGCCGCTCAGTGTTTAGAGCAGTGCGGATGGAAAATCGAAGTGCGTCTGGCTTTCAATGAAGCCTATTGCAGCAATCTCACACGCAAAAAGCTGAACGATTTGCGAAACACAAGTGCCAGAATTCCCGCGTGGAGTAACAGCCAGGGGCAAGACGTTGGCATCACTATCCTGGAGCTCTTCTCATATACAGCTGATCAGTTGTCTTTTGCTCAGGATAAGATTGCGACTGACGGGTACCTCGGCACTGGTCCTTTAATTGTTCTTGATGGTTTGCTTGGCGTTGGTGCAAAACCACCGCTCCGCGAACCCATTCGTGCCGCCTGTCGTGCCATCAATCAACTGCACACCACAAAAGGCGCCTACGTCTTTGCGGTGGATCTTCCGACGGGTCTCGATACCGATTCCGGCAAGACAGATCGCGACTGTGTAGTTGCCGATTTTACCGTAACAATTGGTTACCCGAAGCAAGGTCTCGTGGCGGACGTCGCGGTGAATTATGTAGGCCGCATCGTGGTTGTGCCGCTCGATGAATTGCGGCAGCCGGCAACCAAACCCAGGGAAATTGTCGCCAGCACGGCCAGTTTTCGCGGTTTACTTCCCAGACGTGAGTATGACTCGTATAAAAATCAGTTTGGCCGCATCGCGGTCATAGCGGGTTCCAAAGGATTCGTCGGCGCCGCGTTGATGGCATCACAAGGTGCGCTCAGAGCGGGCGCAGGTCTCGTGGAAGTTTTTGTTCTCGAAGAAATCTACGAAATCGTCGCCGGCGCTTCGTTCATGGAAGCAATGGTAAAGCCGGTCGCGTCCTATCGTCACTTGCTCAAGGAGAAAGCCGACGTTTGGGCCGTGGGTCCTGGTCTTGGCAAATCGCACGCCGCCGAAATCCTTGAGCTCGTTGAAAAAGTGAAGGAACCGATGGTGCTCGACGCGGACGGACTGAACATCGTCTCCGAAAAAACTTCGGTGTTGCGGCGTTGCAAGGGCAAACGGCTGCTGACTCCACATCCCGGCGAGATGAAACGGCTGTTCCCCGAAAGGCAACAATCACGTGCCAGAACAGCGACGAAATTTTGTGATCGTTTTCCTGTAACGCTTTTATTGAAAGGCAGTCGCACCATCGTCGCTGAATGCGGTCAGCCTTTGAGCTACAACTCGACGGGCAATCCTGGAATGGCCACTGGTGGAATGGGCGACGTTCTCACCGGAGTTTGCGCCGGTTTACTGGGGCAAGGCCTCTCGCCTTACGAAGCCGGGCGAGTGGGCGCATGGCTATGCGGACGCGCAGCAGAGATCGCAATTTTCAACGGCACCCAGAGCGAACAGTCGCTGTTGCCGAGGGACGTTCTTGATCACCTCGGCGAGGCATTCAAGGAATTGTAGGGCGTCTATAATAAAGCCTGCGAAACAAGCGGCCATCCCGTTTCGTAATCTTTCCTGCTTTCCTGCGTTCTTGATTCGTAGATTCTTGGGCAGTGGCAAAATTTGTTCTGATCGGCAGCGGATTGGCGGGGGGCTTGCTAGCGGCATATCTCGGACGGCGCGGACATGAAGTGGATCTTTATGAACGGCGTGCTGACCCACGCGAAGGAAACATCGTCGGTGGACGCTCGATCAATTTGGCGATTTCGACGCGCGGAATTCACGCCCTCCAGGAGATCGGAATTGCTGATGAGGCGTTGCGAAACGCGATTCCAATGCGCGGGCGGATGATCCATGACAAATCCGGAGCGCTGCATTTAGCGCCGTACGACGTTGATCCGAAAAAGTGTATTAACTCGATCGGGCGAGCAGCGCTCAACACGACCGTTATCGACGCGGCACAACGTTTTTCCAGCGTTCGTGTCCATTTCAACCACAAGTGCACCGGCGTCGACATTGACCCCGCGATTGCTCATTTGGAAACCGCAAAAGGTGTTGTTACCGCGCGGGGCGATGCCGTGGTCGGCGTCGATGGCGCGTTCTCGGCAGTACGGAAATCGATGCAGAACGCGATCGCCGGCTTCCAATACGACGAAAGTTACCTCCCTCACGGCTACAAGGAATTGACCATTCCGCCCGGGCCGGATGGCGAATGGCGAATGGAAAAAAACGCGCTTCACATCTGGCCGCGGAGGAGCTTCATGATGATCGCTCTCCCTAATCCCGACGGCTCCTTCACTTGCACACTCTTCTGGGAATTCGAAGGATCGCGCAGCTTCGCAACGACCAAGACGGACACCGACGTGCGCCGGTTTTTCGAGGAAGAATTTCCCGATGCGGTGCCGCTGATGCCAGGTTTGCTCCACGATTTCCGGGATAATCCAACCGGTTCACTTGTGACCATTCACTGTGCGCCCTGGTTCTACCGGGACAGGGTTTGCCTCGTGGGCGATGCCGCTCACGCGGTTGTGCCATTTTATGGCCAAGGAATGAATGCAGCCTTCGAAGACTGCGTCATGCTCGATGAGTGTCTTGAGGAATTTCGCGCGAACCGCGAGCACGCGTTCGCCGAATACTTTCGGCGCCGGAAAGAAAACGCCGATGCGCTTGCCGATCTTGCGATCGGAAATTTCATCGAGATGCGAGACAAGACTGCGTCTAAGACATTTCGCGCGAAAAAGAAAGTGGATCACGCACTGGAAGCCGTCCTGCCAGGAATATATCTGCCGCTGTACACGATGGTCACTTTCACAAGAATTCCTTACTCGACAGCGGCAAGACGTGCTCGACTGCAAGATCGAATCCTTTACACCGCTGTCATCAGCCTTCTCATGATCGGAATCCTGATTGTCGCAATTTTGCTTGGCCGTTCTTAGCGGCGGTTACATCGGTCCAAGCCGTTGAGTTTATAGAGTCGCCTTCTTGCGTTCCCCACTCTGTCGAATGCCTCTGGAACCACAGCGTTGATATGCTTCCTGTTCCAAGGCCACGACGACTCTGTTGAAACCTTTGATGTCGGTAGCGTTAACGCGATGGATAACCGCGCGTTCCAAGGCGGACAAATGATGGTGTATGCGACGCGCGAGTTTTCGCCCTTTTGCCGTTGGTCGCACCACGAATGTGCGCCGATCTGTTTCGCCCACTTTGCGCGTGATCAATCCACGCTTTGCCAGACGATCGAGAATGCTGGTTAGCGTCGATCGCTTATGCGCTAGACCGCGATGCAGATGGGCTACGTTGGCGGGGCCGGAATGAGCCAGGAGCGCTAAGATATGCGCTTCGCCCTGTGTCAACCCGGGCTCCTTCAAATCGTCAAGATAAAGACCGATCCGGTGCGTCGCGCGGTGTACTGGGTGAACAAGTTGCAATGGCATCGATTGAAAGCGGCTTCAGGTCCGGCTCCATCCATGAAGCTCGCGCTTCGTCACTGAAAAGCCGTTCCGTTGAATAGTAAGCGAGCAGAAAATTCTTTTCCAGCAATTGGGGATTTCCGTGCACAATGTCTTCCAGGCGTTCTGCGCGGCTGACCGCCTGCGCCCCTGCGAGAAGATGCACCCAAAATAATGTAATAGTCTCGTGATATTTCTCCGGTTTGCCGGCCGCAGCGGCGAATCGGCGCAACGTCTGGCGCATCTTATCGGCAGCCTGTTGCACCGATGAGGATTCGGCGAGATAAACCCACGCTACATGCAAGTGCGAAGCATGGTGGAAGCCCTCGTTCGCGATTTCACCTCGTTCGAGTGCGCGCGTCAATTCCACATCGGTCATGGACGCCTCCCTTCACAACTGCCCAACCCGATACACCTTAAACCAATCTTCAACTCGATATAACGATATCGTAATATCGGATATCGTCAATACGAGTTCAAAGAAAACGCTTTATCGGCCGACACGAAAACATTTGGCTGCGACGCCGCTGCGACGTCGATCATTCGTTTGAATTTGTAAGATACCCGGCAGCCTAGCGTTTCTTTTCCAATGCTCGCTCAACCTGGACTCTTTTCCATTCTCATTATCAGTCGCGTTCTCCTCGTCCCGTTCCTTCGGGTGCAGGACAATCCGATGGACGATCCCGACCTTCAGCAGTTGCCGAAACAGTCCTAGGAAATGCAAAAGAACGCGCGCGACCTTCAAAAGAACTCGGGGTCGCGGGAAACGCGGAAAAACCTTGCGGATCTGGAAGCAATGGCGAAATAGCAAGCGGACCAATAGGAGCAGGATGAAAAACGCGAAAAGCAAGAATTGCAAACTGCGCTGAAAAAACAGCTCGATGCACCGGGTCCTGTGGCATTCCCCGATTGGATGCCGGCCACACCAGAGTTCAAACCCGCTGCTAAGCCGACGAAAAACTAATCGATGCGGAAGTGAAAATCGTTCAGACTGGCACCTCATCGCTCGCTCCGGAGAAAATAGCGGAAGCTGGCAAGCGGCTGCAGCGGCAGCAAACAATCTGAATCAGAGCTTTAACAAATTGAATGTTAATGGCAAGATCACGCGGATCCTGTTTCGCAGTACGCGCACCAATCCGGGGCAAGAAGTGGAACTTGAGGCCAGCCGAGAGAAGGACAGTAAAGTTACTCAAGTGGCGATTTCATCTCCGCCGCCCAAACCAGATATCGGAAGCGAATAGTGCTCTGCCTAACAAATCGTTGTCATGTTGAGCGAAGAGAAACATCTCTGATCGAATTCTGGTTTTACAGCGCGTCTAACTGGAACCAGAAATTCTTCGCTTCGCTCAGAATGACATTCTCCCAGGGCTTGCAGCCGAGGAGGCGTTTTTCGTCGCGATCACTTGCATTCCGTTCGCCCTGGGATTACCGAACGTATTACTATGGCTGACAAATATGTTCCGATGATCAGTTCCGGCATTGCCGGTCCACTCGGCGTTCTTCATCTCCCGCGTCTTTGGCAGAAGGTTTCGCTTGAGGAAGCAGGAAAACTCGCTTCCGGTTATCCCGGCATCGGCCACGGCTTCGATGCAATGACGCTCGCAGCGCTCGGACTCGAAGAGCAGGCTGTCCGCGACTACATCAAACAAAGCAAGCCGACTTATCCGCAGTTCGAGGCCTGGGTAAAGAAAAATGCAAAGTCGTTGAATCGGGACGCCGTCGAGAAGCACAACGCGGCCGTGCGCGGCTACAATCATGATGACGAAACCCGCAAGGGAATTTTGGGCACATGCAAGATTGCGGATGACGCTTCTTCGCCAAAGGACGCGGTGAACCTGAACAATCTGGACGATTGGTGCGAGTTTCACCAGGCGGTGCTGAAGTAAGGTTGTTTCGACCGATTTGAAATGAGTCGCTCGTCGCGACGACCGACTCTACAACTGGATTGACGCCAGTACATGGCGCATACAGCTTGCCGTATGCCTGCAACCCAAACCAGAGATGGATCGAATTTTCGCAAATCGGTTGCCACTTTTCGGCCCGGCGCGGAGACGCTCCCGCAGCGATATTTCGTTTCGGAGGAGATTTTTGCTGAAGAGTTGCAGAAAGTTTTCGCCACCAATTGGGTGTTGATAGGGCATCAAAGCCAGCTCACCGAACCCGGCGACTATTTCCTCGCGGAAGTAGCCGGCGAAAGCTTGATCGTCGCTAAAGATCAACGCTCGGCAATCCGCGCGTTTTACAACGTTTGTCGCCACCGCGGGGCGCGACTTTGCGAAGAGGAAAGTGGACACGCCGCAGCGATTCAGTGCCCGTACCATGCGTGGACATATGCGGTGGATGGACGATTGCTTGGCGCGCCGCACATGGACGAGACGCCGGGATTCAACAAGGCTGAATATCCATTGAAGCCGGCGCGGCTTGCTCTTTGGGAAGGTTTTATTTTCCTGAATCTAGAAGACGCCTCGACAGAGCGAGGCGGTTACATGTCACTGGAGAAATGGTTTGAGCCGCTTGACGGAAAATTTTCAGCCTGGAACCTGGCATCGTTGCGCTCGGCGAAACGGATCGAATACGACGTCCAGGCCAATTGGAAGTTGATGTTCCAAAACTACTCTGAGTGTTACCACTGTTTGGGCGTGCATCCGGAGTTGTCGAAAATTTCACCATATGACTCCGCGGAAAATGATCTGACCAAAGGACCGTTCCTGGGTGGATTCATGCGGATCGCGAACGACAAAAGCCTGACGATGAGTGGCAATGCCTGCGCGTTGCCGGTGGGCAATTTCGGTGACGAAGATTTCCGTTTCGTTTTTTACTACTCCATTTTTCCGAACATCCTGCTGAGTTTGCATCCGGATTACGTGATGGTGCATCAACTTGAACCGCAATCACCGGACCGAACGCTGATCTTCTGCGATTGGTTTTTTAATCCTGAAGCATCCAAACGCGATGACTTTAATCCAAACGATGCCATTGAGTTCTGGGACATGATCAATAAGCAGGACTGGCATGTGTGCGAGTTGAGCCAGAAGGGGATTTCCTCACGCGCGTACGAACCAGGACCGTACTCAGCGAGGGAAAGCATTCCAGCAGCATGGGACGAGTACTACCTGCGGCAGGTGGGCTGAGTCTTATCCGCTGATTCCCGAAATTCCAAATCTCTGACGCCTCTTCAGAACGGATTCGAACAATCTGCTCGCATCCTCTTCGGGCAAACTGACCGCTCTACAGGTTGGCAAGTATTTTTGTGGCCATCGCTTTTCCCGAATCGAGAACCGCGTTCGTAAAATGACCGTGAAATCCAATCGTGATCAGGACGTCGCCCTTGAGAACATGCATCATTGCCATGCCAGTCTCGTTAGGACAAAAGATCGCTTTATCACCAAGCCCGTCTACCGGAGTCGATTTGCTTTTATCGGCGGGCAGCATGGAAAACATTGTCTGAGTAAGATGCGGTGGAGCGTCTTGCCCCGCATAGAGAACATCGAAATAGATCCCTTTATCGCCTTCGACCGCTCGATAACTCCACTCCGACTCATAGTAGCCGCCAGTGCCGTTCTTGTTGTGACCCTTGGCGTCTTTGACCGGCACGCCCAGAATTTTCTCGACATCAGATTTGGTGATGACTTTTGGGACCTCGATTTTGTCGCCAGCCATTGCGGAGCGCACGCCGGCGCACATTATGATCAAAATAGCGAAGCCAATCATTGTTCTTCTCATAAAGTCCTCTCGTTAAGCTCCGGGCGCAGCATGACGGAACCGCAGTGTCACATCAATGTTCAATTAGGAGCGACTGAAGAATCGCGTTTTGTGATCAGGAATCTAACATTTAATATCCAGCACCAGAGCCATGCCGCCGCCGTTAACCTACGCGAGTTATCTTGAGCTAGAAGAACTGCTCTCGCTTCAGAAGCCGCGGTCCAGCCCGCCGGAACACGATGAAACGTTATTCATCATCATTCACCAAACGTACGAGCTGTGGTTCAAGCAGTTGCTGCATGAGTTTGACAAAATAAAGAGAAATTTTTCCGCGGGGGATCTTTTCGGCGCAATTTACACTTTCAAGCGCGTCAGAACCATCATGAAGGTTCTCGTGGCGCAGGTGGACATTCTCGAAACGATGACGCCATCATCGTTTTCAAGTTTTCGCGACCGTCTCGAAACGGCATCGGGATTTCAATCGGTGCAGTTTCGGGAAGTCGAGTTCACACTTGGGTATAAGCGCGCAGCTACGGTCAATTATCTAAAGCCTGACTATCCGGGCTACGATCGGCTGAAGCAGCTCCTGCATGAACGCACCGTGGTAGATCATTTTTATGATTTTCTTGAGACGCGCGGTGCACAGATCCCGCCGGAGTTGAAGAATCGCGACGTGACGCAACCGAACGGACCAGACGAACGAGTGCAGCAAGAGATTCTGCGTCTGTATAAAAATTCACCTGAATGCTCAATCCTCTTCGAGTTGATGACCGATTTTGACGAGGGCCTGCAGGAGTGGCGTTATCGACACGTCAAACTCGTGGAGCGCACCATCGGCGCGAAGAAAGGCACCGGTGGATCGCCGGGTGTACCGTTTCTGAAGGAATCGCTGTTCAGATCGATCTTTCACGATCTCTGGGCCATCCGACACGAAATGTGACCGCGGCGGAGTCGCGCCGCGGACAGATAAAGCACGACTGTCGAGCCAAAGCGATTACAGCCGGAGAAATTCGCGCACTGTTCCCGAAAATATTTGCTCTTTCTCTTTTTCGTGAAGCTTCGTGGATTCGATCAGTTTACCCGGATGCGTTTCGCCCAACGAGAACGGGTAATCCGAACCGAATGCGATCCGTTCTGCGCCGAACAATTTGAGAAGCAACGTTAGCGCGTCTGCGTCATGCAGAAGCGAATCGACGTAAAACCGTGCCGGCATTCCGTCGTGTGCCAGATAGCGACGTGGACTGGTCGTGTTTTCCGCCGCCACCACATCAGGCCGCACACGAAATGCGTGATCAACGCGACCGATGGTAAATGGGAAGGCGCCACCGCCATGCGCAAACGCGACGCGAAGTTTCGGAAACCTCTCGAACACGCCTCCGAAAATCATCGAACAGATCGCGAGAGATGTTTCTGCCGGCATGGCGACCAGCCACGGCAGCCAATATTTCGGCATGCGCTCGCTGCCCAGCATGTCCCATGGATGAACAAAGATTCCAGCATCGAGTTCTTCGGCAGCGCTCCAGACCGGCTGAAGCGCGGCGTTATCGAGGTTCAGAATATCTACCCGTCCGAAATTTGGATTCGCATCAACGTGCGTTCCGATCTCAGCGCCACGCAGGCCAAGTTCGCTGACGCAGCGTTGCAGTTCCGCTGCGGCGAGGTCGGGATCCTGCATTGGAATAGTTCCAAGACCGGTGAAGCGCGTTGGATGATCGCGAACCACTTCGGCGATGTGGTCGTTTAGCCGCCGGGAAAGATCGAGCGCATCCTTCGGTCTTGCCCAATAGCTGAACATCACCGGAACCGTAGAAAGGACTTGCATCGAAACACCCGCCCCATCCATCTCTTCGATTCGGCGTGTTGGCTCCCAGACGTTGTCGCTGATTTCGCGAAACAGCCGGTCGCCGACCATCATGCGCGCACAGCACGGCTTGTAATGATCCAGCCGCACGAAACCGCCGTAGCCGTATTTCGCGTCCAGGTCCGGCCAGTCGCGCGGCAAAATGTGCGTGTGCAGATCGATTTTCACCGGCTGGAATTGTAGGGCGTTTCTGTGAAACGCCAACGTCGAAAGACGTCTGACAAAGATGGCCTATTGCGACAACCCTACAGCGCCTTTACCGGCTCTGCTTTTTCCACTTTCTTACCGCACTTCTTGCAAGTCCGGCGCGCGTCGTCACTCCAGAATTCGAGCATTGCTTTGCTAAAATGGTCGACGATGTCTTTACAATCGAAGTGAATGTCTTCAACCAGCGCTCCACAATTTTCGCAGTAGAAAATGACGTGCTCCTTTTCACCGGGTGGTCGACGACGCTCCACAACTAATCCGATGGTATTGGGCGGACGCTGGGGTGAGTGCGGCACATTCGGCGGAATGAAAAACGTTTCGCCTTCGCGGACACTATGATCGACGATGCGATCGCCTTCGCGGACACGCACCTTTATGTCGCCTTTAAGCTGATAGAAATACTCTTCCGAATCGACCAGGTGAAAATCGTTTCGTGCGTTGGGGCCTTTGATGACCATCACAAAAAAATCTCGACCGTCATAAAGATACCGATTGCTTACTGGGGGCTTAAATTTATCGGCGTTCTCTTCGATCCACTTCTCTACGTCGATTGGCGATTGCACTTTGGTCATAAACATCAGCGTATTGTGCGCGTGCAAGGCGTCAAACTCACTTCGTCGGCTGAAAATCCGGCCCGTTTTAGAGGCGGCCAGCCAACCTATCAAAACCGACTTTAGAGTTGAATGAGTAACCGCCTGTTGAATAGTATCCGCCGCTTCGTGAATAATGGCCCCCTAGCAAGAATTACAGGTGCACTGCTCGCAGCGCTGATCATTTCGAGTTGCGAAGAATACCCAACGCCGTATCAGCCGGGCATGTACCCCCGCGCCACTCCCGCGGGGTGGTGGGACGCCGAAGGCGCTTCTGGTAAACCGCGCATTGTTGTGCACGTCGGCGAGCAAAAAGCATACTTTTACAAGGGTAAAACTTTAGTCGGCGAAACAACTGTCTCGACCGGCAAGCCCGGCTTTTCAACTCCGCCTGGGCATTACACAGTGGTATCCAAGGATGCTGAGCACGTCTCCACCGTGTTCGGCGATTACGTGGATGGTAACGGGAACGTCGTTAGGTCAAACATCGACTCACGAAAAGACACGCGTCCAAAGGGAAGCCATTTCGATGGCGCTCGGATGCCCTATGCCATGTTCTTCACGGGCGGTTATGCCATGCATCAGGGTTATGTCCCACCGTTCGCTGCATCCCACGGTTGCATCCGTTTGCCGGGCCAGATGGCCGTTAGATTCTTCGAAAACGCTCCTGTCGGAACTTCGGTAACGGTAGCTGAATAGGAACTCCCCCGACAGATCGTGAGGCCCGGCGTTTTCGATACAGCCGGCCACTTGTTGTAGAGGTATGCTTCGCTGGGAGGCGTGCTACCGTACTGCGAGCCATGCATAAGAGCGTCATCGCCGAGGAAAGGGTCTCCGCTGCAGGCCTAACGAAGGAGGAACTGCAACGTTATTCGCGACACCTCATCATGCCAGAAGTGACTGGTGAGGGACAGAAACGGCTTAAGGCCGCGCGCGTTTTGTGCATCGGCGCCGGCGGGCTCGGTTCCCCTGCTGCGCTTTATCTAGCGGCAGCCGGTGTGGGTAAGCTTGGCCTCGTCGATTTCGACCGCGTAGATCTCACCAATCTACAACGGCAGATTCTTCACGGAACAAAGGACATCGGCCGCAGCAAACTCGAATCGGCGCGGGATCGGTTGCGCGACATCAACCCGGACATCGACATCGAGTTGCACGATTGCCGATTGTCCAGCGAGAACGCGGAGCGAATTGTAGATGACTACGACGTAATCGTCGACGGTTCGGATAATTTCGCCACGCGTTATCTGTCCAACGACGTCTGTGTTTTTGCGCAAAAGCCAAATATCTACGGCTCTGTCTTTCGGTTCGAGGGCCAAACCACTGTGTTCGCGCCGCATTTGGGCGGGCCATGTTATCGTTGTCTCTTTCCGGAGCCACCTCCGCCAGAGTCAGTCCCGAACTGCGCGCAAGCTGGCGTGCTCGGCGTTCTGCCCGGCATCATCGGTATGCTCCAGTCGATTGAAGCAATTAAGCTGATCGTCGGCATTGGTGAATCGTTGATTGGACGCCTGCTGCACTTCGATGCGCTGAAAGTCGCATTTCGCGAGCTAAAGTTGCGGCGCGACCCGCAATGTCCCGTTTGCGGCGAAGACCCAACAATCTTTGCGCCGATTGATTACGATCAGTTTTGCGGCGCTCGCGACAACGCAACCGTTCCTGGAATTTCGGTACAGGAATTAAAAGCAAAGATGGAGGCGCGCGAAGCGTTCGACCTAATCGATGTACGAGAGCCGTTCGAATTCGAGATCGCACGAATCGATGGCGCGAAGTTGATTCCGCTCGGTGATATCCCTGAGCGCACAGACGAACTACAGCGCGAGCAAATGTTGATCGTTCATTGTCACAGCGGTCGCCGGAGCGCAGAGGCCGTGCGACTTCTGAAGCAACGGGGCTTTGCCAATGTGTATAATCTCGAGGGCGGAATTGATGCCTGGTCGGAATTCATCGACCCGACTGTGCCGAAATACTGACAATCCCATTAACACTGCGGCTTCAGCCCGGTGTGTCAGATCCGAAACTCGATCAAACCGTTTCAACGGTTTGCCATTTCTTGTAAGCCATTGAAACGGCCTGAGGGTCTAATGTGCAGTACAGCCACCGGGCTAAAACCACGGTGTTAATCGGATTTCTTCAACGCTGCAGCCAGTTCGTCCGAACTCGGAACGCTTCGCCACTGCGCTAACAATTTCCCAGTTTTCCCAAACACGAAGACGTAGAAATCCGGAGCTCCCATCGGCTGACCCAACTGCGAAGCGATTGTCCCGTCAAAATCGGTTACGACAAATACGTCGCTTCTAGCGTCGCGCGAGATTTTTTGCGCATCATACCGCGCCTGAAGCCTTTTTGCCGCTTCGCCGACGCGATGCCGAATGAACGCAGTCGCCATCCGGCGCCCGATTTCCATGTGTCTGCCAGTGAAATGAACGACGGTGATCATTTTGTAAGCCGGATTGCCGAGACAAAAATCTGGAACATGGTCGCCCACGGTGCGCGCCTGTTCCCGATCAGCAGGTGTCGTCAACACAACAATGGTGTTGTGTCCATCGGCGGTCGAAAGTTTGTTGCCGTCGAGATCGACAAAGCTAATCGAATAAGTGGTACCGGTTGAAAGCGCGCCATGTGCAGACATGGCGACAAGAAAGAGCGCCGCAGGGAGTGATAAAAAAATTTGAAGTGCACGCGTGCTCACAACCAAGCAAATTGCCGAGAATGCGCCGCACTGACAACCCTCAGCCTCGTTGGTCCCGTCCTTTTTCACTATGGCCTGCAAACGCGGTCGTAAGCTGGGTTTGCCTCTTGCTGCTTTTTGTTTGCGCGCTAACCGGATGCGATCGGGTCGGCAGCTCCCGTTATTCCCAGGTGATGCAGGACGCAGATAATAAATCAGCGCAGGGCGACTTCGAACGGGCAGTGAACCTCTATGAAGCTGCTCTCGACGACAGCCCCCGTGGGGCTGAGGTACACTACAAACTGGCTCTGCTTTATGATGACAAGCTCAATGATCCCGTAAGTGCCCTGCATCATTTCAAACGCTATCTCGCTCTAAATCCAAACGGCCCGCATGCAAAAGACGTCGAGGATTCGATGAGGCGGGACGAAATCGCTGCACTCACGGCGTTGTCTGGCGATTCCGTTATCACTCGTTCGGAAGCGGCGCGGTTGCGCAACGAGAATTTAACGCTGCACAAGCAACTGGAAGAGCGTGCGCCATCACGCATGGCATTGGAGAAATTGAAAGCGACCGACGCTAAGAAAAGCGGATCAAAAAAAGGAGGCCAAACATATGTCGTGCAATCGGGCGACACGCTCGCCTCGATTTCACGAAAGTTTTATAAATCTCCGAAACGTTGGAAGGCCATCCTTGAAGCGAACAAAAAGAGTATCCGCGATCCAAAAGATCTTACGGTCGGTCAGACGATCGTAATTCCGTAGGCTGAGGTAGGGAGGCCGCGCGGCGGCGGCCGGTCGGCGCAGCGCGCCGACCCTATCCAATGGCATCTCAGATTCCAATTAACTCGCGCTGCCACGGAACCAGCAAAACCGTTGCCCGCGCGGGATCAGCTGCGATCGCCTCAAGAGCGCCGCGGGATGCAATGAAAGATCCTTCCAAGCCCAGCTGCCCAGCCGCTCTATCTCGCCGTTCGCGCAACTCATCGGCGCGCTGGCGCATTTCGGCGGTCGGTCGAACACCAGCGCGGCGGCGCATAACCGGCCACTCCGATTGCGGCGATTGCAACGCTATTTTTGCTGCTTCGCGGAAGGTATGCCGCCGGCGAGCGGAAAAATGTCTGTAATCAGGCACGCGCCCTGACGCGAAATTTCCCGCGGCTTCCAAGAGCTCGCGGTTGTGTAAAATATGAAATGGCGGTCGATCTGCCAATTCCGCTTCTACCTCCCGCCATTGCCACAGCGCGCGAAGCACTGCTCCCGTATGCGGATCGAGCGCGCCAGCTCCGGCGATGCGCCAAGGTTCATCTCCCGTCCGTTCGCGCGCGGCGGAGGCTGACTCAATTGCGCGCACACATGATTGTCGAAACCAATCGAGGCGTTGAACTCCTTGCAGCTCGTCCTCTAAGATTGCGGCAAGTGGCAACAAATAATGCACGTCGTCCACCGCGTATTCCAGCATTCGCGGCGGCAGCGGTCGCAGCGCCCAATTTGCCTTTTGCGAATGTTTGTGGAGCTCGATATCGAAGAAGCGCTTAACCAAGGCACCCAGGCTGAATTCGCGGACCCCAAGCAACCGCGCCGCAATGACCGTGTCGAAAATTCTGCTCGCTGTGAAATTCAAGCCGCGTCGTAACATCCGCAGATCGTAATCGGCAGCGTGCAAAACAATCTCTCTCGGTTCCAATGCGCGGCGCAGCGGCTCCAGATCGAGACTGCTCAACGGATCAACAATGAAATCATCCGGTGGCCCGGATCGATAATCACCGCGGCTTTTGAATTCATCTCGCGCCCGACTGGTATCAGCGATGCCAGCTACAGCCGGCGCGCTGATTTGGAGCAAACAAAGTTTTTCCCGGTATGAGTGCAGACTATCTGCCTCGGTATCGAGCGCGACGCGATCGGCCGCTTCGATTTGCCGAATCAAATCGGCGCAGCGCTGCTTCGAAGCGATGACGTCATGTGAAGCAGATTTTGCGAGCGCCATCTTCCTCACCGCAATCCGCTCAAGAGCAGTTCGGCATTCGTTTTGGTCGCGTGCAAATTATCGATGAGTTTTTCCATCGATTCGAGCGGCGGCAACGCGGCCATTGTTTTGCGCAGCATCAGCACCCGCTCCCACTCCTCGGGATGATAAAGCAATTCCTCGCGTCTGGTAGCCGAGAGCATCGGATGAATCGCTGGGTAAACCCTCTTCTCCTGTAGCCCACGATCGAGGTGCAATTCCATGTTCCCGGTCCCTTTGAATTCTTCAAAGATCAGTTCGTCCATCCGGCTGCCGGTCTCAGTCAACGCTGTGGCCAGCACCGTGAGGCTGCCGCCTTCTTCCGCGTTTCGCGCTGATCCGAAAAATTTCTTGGGTTTAATCAGCGCCTTCGCTTCGACGCCGCCGGACATGATCCGGCCTTTGCCCGGCTCCAGATTATTATAGCCGCGTGAAAGCCGCGTGAGGCTGTCGAGCAACAGCACCACGTCATGTTTCATTTCCACCAGGCGTTTGGCACGCTCCAGCACCATCTCCGCCACTTGCACATGGCGTTGCACGCTTTCGTCGAAGTTTGAATGATAAATCTCGCAGTCGATCTCTCGCTGCAAATCGGTGACTTCTTCCGGTCGCTCGTCCACCAACAGCAGGATAAGAACGATGTCGGGATAATTTGCCCGAATCGATTTTGCAATTTCCTTTAGCAAAATGGTCTTGCCGACTCGCGGGGGCGCAACGATGAGACCGCGTTGCCCGCGACCGAGCGGCGTCAGCAAATCGACCGCGCGCGCGCAAACGGAGCTCGTGTTTGGATTCTCCAGGATAATTCTACCCTGCGGAAACTGCGGCGTGAGCTTGTCGAACGCGGTAGGTTGTGTCCATTCTTCGATCGGTTGATTCTCGATTTTTGTAACTTTGTCGAGCGACAAAAATTTCTCGCGTTGCACCGGCAAGCGAACTGTGCCTGCAACTCTTTGGCCGGGCCGTAGATCGTATTGCTCAATCAGAGTGCGCGGAACGGCCACATCCTCGGGAACCGGCAGAAAATTCAAATTCGGCCAGCGCAGCATCGCGAACGAATCGCTCACCTGATCGAGAAATCCTTCCGCCGAAACGACTGCGCCACCGGCCACGGCCGCGCGCACAGTGTCAAGAATATGCTGATGCCGCGATCGAGCGGGATGCAGATGTAGATCAAAATCGCGCGCCAGCGCTTTCAGTTTCTTCTCCGAAAACTCCTGTAGCTCGTTCAAATCAAGCGTACGCGGCGCTGTAGTGGCGGCCGCGTCGGCCACATCTTCCTCATGCGCAGGCGGCGCGCTTTCCTCTCCGGTCTCCCCCTGCGACCTCAGTGTCTCTACTTTTTCGTCCATGTTTGCCCTTGCCATGATGCGACCAGCAATCGCGCCTGCTCCATGAGTGAGATTCGATTCCCGTTGTTCCAAACGACGTGGTCCGCGCGGCTGATTTTTTCTTCGAGTGGCATTTGCGAGTTAATAAGTTGTTTAGCTTCGGCGATTCTCACCGACATGCGTTTTCGTAACCGCGCCAGCTGCACCTTTTGCGAACACGCCACCACAACCACCTGGTCGCACAAGGTTTCACCGCTGGTCTCATAAAGAAGTGGAATATCAGCAAAGAAAAATTTGGGGGAATTGCGATGCCTTTTCGCTTCTGTCCTCCATTGGCGGCGAATTCGCGGATGGAGGATCCGCTCGAGAGCGCGCTTTTTAGTCGCGTCAGTGAACACTATCGCTCGAAGCTTGGTTCGGTTCAAGTCGCCTGCGGTTGAAAACACTCGCGCGCCAAATTCACGCCGGATTTGCTTTTCCACTTCCGGCCGATTCAGCAGCGTATGGACTGCCTCATCTGCGTCGAAAAATGTTGCGACCGGCAGGAGCTCGCGCAGACATTCTACAAACGTGCTTTTACCCGTGGAAATTCCGCCGGTAATCCCGATCGCAGGCATGACAGCGAACGTCACCGGGGCGTGATGCCTTCGGCGAGATCGACATGAAAATTCTGTTTCATCTTCATGGTGCCGAACGTTAGCTCTGCCGTGTAATCACCTGCGGGAACAAACCGCTCCGGCTTTTCACCGCCATATTCTACCCTGACGTCTTTGGTCGGCCGTAAATCCCAGTTCAAACGAGTAAAACCTGGCGCGCCCGGCGCCTTTATATTCGCCACTGGTTGTCCGTTTGCTGTGGTGACAGCGAGTTTGATCTCGTCGCCCGTGAACTCGCGTACCCAAACTGTGAACAATGCGCCCTCGGCCGGGTTTTCACCGCGATAAACCCCTTTGCCATTGGAGTCCACAAATCCAGGTTGCAGATATCTGGCAGTAACGGAACGAGCACTGAACAAATGCACCGGCTTTGCAGCGATTTCCGGAGTGAACTCGCGGAACGGAACGCTGTCATCAAGAATGGCAATGCTTCGTCCATGCGTGGCGATGACCAGATCTGATGTTCGCGGATGAATCTGGATATCATCAACACGCACCGACGGGATATCGCCAATACGTACCCAGTGTTGGCCTTGATCAAACGACGCGAACGCTCCGAAATGGGTACCCGCATAAAGCAATTTTGGATTCACTGGATCTTCGCGCACAACTTCGACGGGGTCGGCTGATGGAAGATCGCCCGCGACCGACTGCCACGTTTTTCCTAGATCAGCCGTTTTCAAAATCGAGGGACGTTCATCACCCATGCGATAACCATTGGTAGCGACGTACGCCACATTTGCATCGAATTTAGAAGGCTCGATGCGCGACACCCATTGGCCGCGCGCCGGCTTAGACAAATTGTCCGTCAATTCCGTCCACTTGCCGCCCTCATTTTCCGTCACCCAGAGCCGTCCGTCGTCAGTCCCCGCCCACAGCAACCCCGTGCGTTTAGGCGATTCAGCCAGCGAAAAGACAGTGCCGTAGCTTTCTGCGCCGCTTCCCACGGCAATCGTATGTCCCGGTTCATTGCGCGTCAGATCGGGACTGATCACCGAATATTTTTCCATGCGGTCAGTCAGCCGGAACACGCGATCGCCGCTCAAATAAATCACGCCCGGCTTATGCCGACTCATGATCATCGGCGAATTCCAATTGAAGCGATAGCGTGGCTGGCCTTCGGCCGGCTCAGGGCGCAAACGCCGGATCTCGCCATTTTGTAAATTGATCCGGTGCACTTCGCCTTGCTGACTTTCCGCGTAGAACGTGTCGCTATCCGTCGGATCGAATAGCACATAAAAACCGTCGCCCCCTGCGAGCGCAATCCAGTCACAATTGCGAATTGCTTCCTTGCTCTGCACCGCGCTGGGTCCGACCCAGTTTTCGTTATCCTGAAGGCCGCCGGCGATTCGGAAGTACGGTTGCGTGTCGTCGAGTGAGATTCGATAAAATTCGCCTGCGGGAATTTTGTTTAGATGATCCCAATTTTTTCCGCCGGCAAAGCTTTGGTACACGCCGCCATCAGTCCCGAGCAATACACGCAGGCAAACTTGAGGCTTTGGCGGTTTGTTTTTTTCCTCAGGCTTGGGCGGCTTAGGCGGCGGCACTGTGCCGGGCTGAATCGCGAACGCGTGATGATCGGGATGAGTTTTTTCGGTTAAATCCTCGCGAAAGTTTTTTCCGGCATCGTCCGACACGAACAACGCAAACCCGAGCAGATACACGCGCTGGTCATTCGCAGGGTCGATACGAATCTGACTGAAATAAAATGGGCGTGGATTCATAGTGCTCATGCGCGTCCACGTTTCGCCACCATTTTCCGAACGAAAAACTCCGCCGGTCTTACTGCGCAGATCGTCGAGAGACCCGATCCCACCTTCATAACTCTGCACAACTGCCATGACGACTTTTGGATTGCTGGCGCTGACTGCCAGACCGATTCGGCCAGTTTGACCGGGAAGACCTCCGGAAAGCTTTTTCCAAGTTCCGCCGCCGTCGGTACTCTTAAAAATTCCGCCGACGTCTTCGCCCCCGGTCACGCCAGGGCCCGAAGTGAAACTCCACGGTGTGCGTTGCCGCGCGTACAGCGCAGCGTAAACAATCTGCGAATTTGTCGGATCGAGCGCAACATCACCACAGCCCGTCTGCGCATCGTGCGGAGACTGTGCATGCAGAATCGATTTCCAACTCTTACCGACATCAGTTGTTTTAAATAACCCGCGTTCGCCACCGTCCTTCCATAAGTTGCCCATGGCTGCGACGTAAGCGACGTCCGGTTTTTTCGGATCGACAACTATCCGCGGAATCGTGCGGCTTTCTTTTAGCCCGACGTTCTGCCACGTCTCGCCACCATCGGTCGACCGATACACGCCGTCGCCCCAGCCCGATGAATTCCGATCGTTAGCTTCGCCAGTCCCAACCCAGACAACATCGGAATCAGACGGCGCAACTGCGACCGCACCGATGGAGAGCATCGGTTGTTTGTCGAAGATCGGTTGGAACGTAACGCCATTATCGTTCGTCTTGAAAACGCCGCCGTGTCCAAGGCCGACGTAGAATACAAACGGATTGCGCGGATCGATGGCGATGTCCGACACGCGACCACCCATCACCGCCGGGCCGATCGAACGCGCCTTCAGATTCTTAAAAAGCGCTTCGCTAAGCGGTGGCAGAGATGGAGAAGGACTGAGTGTCGCAGAAGGCGACGGAGTTTCTTGTGCCGGTAAAATCGAAATCGCCAAACTCGAAACAAGCAAAGTAAAGCACCGGACAATTCGACTCATCATGACGGCTTATCATCGCGTTGAACCGTTCCAGGGCAAGCACGTTGGGCGGGACAGGCGAACTTCTCCGCTATAATCCCAACAGTTTGCGATCCGCTGAACCGTTGTAACCTTTACCTTCACTTTTGAGCTTCTTTATGACCGAACAAATTTTAGCAGGAAAGATCGGGTTGGTTTTCGGCGTGGCGAACAAGCGCAGCATCGCCTGGGCGATCGCAAAAGCCTGGGGCGCGGCGGGCGCGCGACTGATTTTCAATTATCAAGGCGAACGGCTAAAAGAAAATGTCGAGGAATTGACCAGCGAGTTCGGAGAAAAAACTCCCTTGTTTCTCTGCGACGTCACGAGCGACGATGAGATTAAAGCATTCTTCGAGAACGTTCGGAGCCAAACCGATCGCGTCGATTTGATGCTGCACTCTCTCGCATACGCGCCGCGAGAAGCCTTGGAAGGCGATTTCGTCAGCACAACTCGCGAAGCCTTCCGCGTCGCGCAGGACGTCAGCGCCTACTCGTTAGTCGCGCTCACACGCGAAGCGACGCCGCTCATGACAAACGGCGGCAGCATCGTCGCGATGACCTATTACGGCGCGGAAAAAGTCGTGCCGCATTACAACGTGATGGGCGTCGCCAAAGCCAGTCTCGAAGCCAGCACGCGTTATCTTGCTTACGATCTCGGCCCAAGAAAAATTCGGGTAAACTGCATCTCTGCCGGTCCGGTGCAAACGCTGGCCGCTCGCGGCATCAGCGGTTTCACGTCAATGTTGAAACATTACCAGGAACGCGCGCCTCTGAAGCGCAGTTGCGATCCCAATGAGTTAGGAGCTACGGGAGTTTTTCTCGCCAGCAATGGAGCTGCGGCAATCACCGGCCAGGTAATCTATGTCGATGGCGGGTATCAGATAATGGGCATGTGACCCATCTCTTCCTCTTTCGCTTCCTCTGACTCGTAATCTTACTCGTGCTCGTGCTCCTGCTCGAATGAAACAAGATCGAGCACGACTATGATCACGAGCATGAGCAGGAAATTCATCTACGCATGATCGCACGCATTTGGCACGGATGGACGAAGCGTGGAAACGCGAAAGCGTACGAGCAATTGCTG
>DATFXP010000004.1:0-6342 GCA_035315785.1 Candidatus Udaeobacter sp.
CTGGCCGAGCGCGCCGACGGACAATTTGAAAAGCGCGTCGCGATCAAAGTTCTCAAGCGAGGTACCGATACTGACGAGGTCCTGCGACGTTTCCGAATCGAGCGCCAGATTCTGGCCAATCTAGAGCATCCAAACATTACACGCCTTCTAGACGCCGGGACTACAAGGGACGGCTTACCGTACTTCGTAATGGAGTTTGTCGAAGGAACGCCGATCACGAAGTTCGTCCAGCGCAAAAACATGGATTTGCGAGGTCGGCTCAAGCTTTTTCTCAAGGTCTGTTCTGCAGTCGAGCTCGCCCACCGACAGCACATTATCCATCGAGACATTAAGCCCGGTAACGTGCTCGCTAACGAGAATTGTGAACTTAAGTTACTCGACTTTGGAATTGCAAAGTTACTTAGCGTGCAGCCTGATAATGAGGAAGTCACAGTCGCGGCCGAGCGCAGGTTTACGCCTATTTACGCAGCACCCGAACAGAGCGCTGGGCGAGCAGCCACAATCGCAAGCGACGTGTACTCCCTCGGTGCGCTCCTTTACGAGTTACTGACTAACAAACCGCCTCCTGGCAGCTCGAATAGTAATTCTTTAGAGAACAATCTATCGAAGCATCTAACCGAGCCGCTACCCAGTCATGTCATTCCTGATCCACAGACGAAGCGCCAGTTACGGGGTCAGCTCTGTCAAATCGTCGCAAAGGCAATACGACGCGATCCAGCACAGCGATATTCCTCCGCCGCTGAACTGTCCAAAGATATCGAACGATATCTCGACGGGGGAGCGCCTCGCTCCGAACGTTCCTCCGGAGGCATTTCCTGGCAGCGTTGGCAGTTCGCGGCTGCCAGCCTCGCGGCAATCGTGTTGGCAACGGCTCTTTTATTTTCACTACGAAACAAATTTGCCTGGCCGAAGTCAATTCAAACAAGTCCGCCCCACGCGGCTGTGACGCACTCGATCGCGGTGTTACCCTTCGACAATCTCAGCGAAGAAACAGAGAACGCCTATTTTGCCGACGGCATTCAAGGCGATATCCTCACAAATCTATCAAAGATAGGCGCTTTGAAGGTGATCGCCCGCGCTTCCGTAATGGGTTATCGAGGGAAGACGAACAGCATCCAAGAGATTGGTAAAGCGCTAGGTGTTTCCACGATTCTCGAAGGAAACGTTCGCCGCGCCGGCAATCGAGTGCGTGTGAACGTGGAACTGATCAACGCCGAAAGCGGACAAGCCATCTGGGCAGAAAATTATGACCGTGACTTAACAGATGTCTTCGCCATTCAAACCGACCTGGCCAAGAAGATCGCAGCCGAGCTGCAAGCCAAGTTATCACCAGCCGAAAAAGGGCGGATCGAGCGCAAACCAACCGAGAACAGCGAGGCGTATCTTGCTTTTGTGCTCGCGCGCAATTTTCAGAGCGCTTACGAAGATTTCGGTAAACTGAAGGAATCCGAACAACTCTACGAGCGTGCAATTCAGCTCGACCCAAAGTATGCAGTTGCCGCTTCGCGCTATTCGCAGTTGCAAAGCTGGATCGTGCACGCCTTTGAAGCCACGCCAGAGCGCCGCGAAAAAGCGCGCACCCTTGCTGAGCGTGCTCTTCAATTAGAGCCGGATCTGCCGGAGGCGCATCTCGCATCGGGGTTCTCCCATTATTACTGCGACAACAACTACGACAAAGCGCTGAGAGAATTCGAGATCGCGAGACGTGACTTGCCTAACGAAACCGAGGTTGATCGCGCCATTGGCGCGATCCAGCGCCGCCAGGGAAAATGGACCGAATCGACTGCTAATCTGAAAAAAGCTGTCGATCTGGATCCTAACGACACCTGGGCACTGCAAAACCTCGCCTTCAATTACCAGATGCTGCGGAACTTTGCCGCGGCCAATAAAATCATGGATCGCGCTCTTGAAGTGGAGCCGAAAGGTCTGGGACTCTGGGAGGTCAAGGCCCGCCTGGCCATCGCTGAAAGAGGGGATTTCAGCGTGGCGGAAAATGCGCTCGCGACGATTAACTCCCTGCCAGCAAACAGCAGTGAACAGAAAAGCGAGATCGCTATCACGCGCGCGAACATCCTCGTCCTGCTACGCAATTACGGGGAGCTGTTGCAGGTCGCAGACAGCCTTCCGGATAATCCTCCGCACAACGTGCCACCGGACTTTGGTGGGAAATATTATGTGATCGGGTTTGCGCAACAAGCGCTGAATGACTCTGTCGGCGCACAAACGGCCTTTCTAAAAGCAAAAGATGTCGTGAGCGCGCAACTCAAACGAAGCCCCGACGACGCAAGAATCCACGCACAGTCAGCCAAAGTGCTTGCGCGGCTCGGCGAAAAAAATGCTGCGCTGCTTGAGGCTCAGCGTGCAAGGGAATTGCTTCCAGAAGACAAGGATGCGTTTGGCGGGCCTGAAATTACGGCCGCAGCAGCGGAGGTTCACGCGATCCTCGGCAACAACGCAGACGCAGTCAAAATTCTGGAGGAACTATTGAGCCGTCCGAGCTGGATCACGGTAGGGGGTCTGAAAGCAGATCCCGTTTGGGACCCGCTGCGAAATAATCCGCGTTTTCAGGCTTTGCTGAAAAAATACGGTGGAAAAGGCTGAAACACGCGTTTCTTTAATTCAATTTTGAATTAAGCGCTGCGGCGAACTTGCTAAGGCCTTCACGGATCTGAGCGCGCGACCACGCGGCAAATCCAAATGTGAGGGCGGGCTTCGGCTCTACTTTCATAAAGCACGACGACAACGGCGATGGCCTGATACCGACGTCACTGCAGACGCGCGTGATCAGTAGCATGTGCTCTTTTCGTCGCACCCAGGCCACAAAATGTAATCCGGCTTCGGGAATCTCCAGGATGAAGTAATTGCCTAGCAACTTGTTGAATTGTTCGATAAAAAAGTCTCTTCGGTCCGAATATAATTTTCGCATCCGTTTGATGTGAGCGAGGAAAAAGCCCTCCGTTAGGAACCGGGCAAGTGTTGCCTGATCGATAGCCGGCGAATGTTGGTCCATCACCGCTCGAATCTTAATCATCGGTTCGACCAGTTGATGTGGCGCGATGATATAGCCCAGCCGCAACGATGGATACAAAATCTTGCTCATCGTGCCTGCGTAGATAACACGACCCACGTTATCCAAGCCCTGTAGACACGGGAGCGGGGGACCGGTGTAACGAAATTCCGAATTGTGATCGTCCTCGAAAATGTAAGCGTCACACGCACGCGCAAAATCGATCAAAGCCGTCCTTCGCGAGAGACTCATTGTCATGCCGAGGGGGAATTGATGGGAAGGAGTTACGTAAATTATTTTTGGCCAGCGCTGTTTTGGCGGTCGTGCGATTGTGATTCCTTCTTCGTCAATAGGTCTCGGCACAACATTCGCCCCTGCAAAACCGAACACTCGCCGAGCTTGATAAAATCCCGGGTCCTCAATCCACGCGACCTCACCGCGATTTACGAGCGCCATCGCGCTGATCATCATTGCCTGCTGTGTTCCGGCGGTGATAATGATTTGATCTGGGTCGCAGCGTGCGCCTCTGTAGTCGCACAAATAAGTTGCCAACGCCTTGCGCAACTCAGGATCGCCACGGCTTGACGCATACTGGAGCAGATGCGCTCCTTTTTGTGCGAGAACTTCTGCTCTGAGTCGTTCCCAAATGTCGATCGGAAATTCATCCAGCGCAGCAACAGCTGGAACAAAGGATACGCCGGGTGGCCCTGCGATTCCGAAATCGAACTGCTTACCGATCCTGTGATCGGGAATATCTTTTACCCGATTAGAAAGCCGTGACGGACGTTCTTTGAGTGCTGCCGCTATTGTCGTTCGTGCGCTTAGGAAGGTTTCCGGCAAGGGCGCGGAAATGAAGGTGCCTGATCCAATTTTTGATTGAAGATATCCTTCCGCATGAAGCCTTGTGAGCGCGAGGTTCACCGTGAAACGAGACACTCCAAAATCGGCGGCCAGCGCGCGAGAAGAGGGAAGTCTCGACGAGTTATGATTGAAACTTCCTGAGGCAAGTTCATCACGAATCTGCCGATACAGCTGTTGATGCAGTGGTTCGGCCGCTGCGCGATCCAACCGGACCATTTCAAAAGCCACTATTGAATGCCGACGCCGTTTCCCATGAGGATTTTGCGTTGCATATTCGGCGTTCGAATTGCGGCGTTTTGTTCCGCTCATGAACAAGAGCATGAGCACGAGCGCGGGTAAGAGCAACCATCCATCGAAAGTGGTCTGGCCATTTCGTTCCAAGTGGACTGTTGACACCTGATCACACGATCAGAACCTTTCGCTCAAATGCAGACTAAAACTCCTTGTACCGATTACATTGAAACCAAAGGACTTATTTATTTTGCCCGGATGCTGGACAAGATCCGGCTAAAGGCCGCCGGCAAATTGCGGCCGGAATATTTTACCGGCGTCGAAGATTCAACTCACTTCGATGCGCGTTGTACGAGATTTCTTGGCGTGAATTACGACGAGCTTGTGGATCGAACGCTGAAAGGCGGATCGGATGATGAAATCCTCGAATGGTGTTTCGCCCATGGCCGGCGGCCCAGCGACGAAGAGATTTCCATTTGGAATGCGTTCCTTCGAAAACGTGGCTGGCGGGATGATGCCAGCGAGGAACTCGCTGAGTCGAAGACCGAAGCGGGTTTCGGCGATCGCGATGACATCCAAACATGGATGGATTTGCATGATGCCGAGGAAGGAAGAAAGCCAGCTTTCTCCTAAAGGCCAGACGCACCATCTGCCATGAAATTACGCTCACTTTATTGGCTAACGATTCTGCAATTCACGTCAACCTGTGCATTCGGAGGGGAATCGCCTCCTACCGCGCGTGATGGATCGCACGATTTTGATTTTCTCATCGGCAATTGGAAAGCTCATGTACGCCGGCTTCCCGACCGGCTCGTCGGCTCCAACAATTGGATCGAGTACAACGGCATCTCGAATCACAAGAAGCTTCTCGACAGCAACGCGAACTTCGAGGAATTCGAAGTCGACAATCCTGAGAAGCACTTACACATCAAAGCCCAGACACTCAGGCTCTACAATCCAGAGACGCATCAGTGGAGTATTTATCTGCTCGACTTGGACAAAGGCCTTCTTCCCATGCCGCCGGTTGTCGGCGAATTCAATGGGAACCGGGGCGAGTTCTACGATCAGGAACAATATAAAGGGCGCGCGATTTTTGTGCGCTACGTGTGGTTGAATATTTCGCCGAAATCTGCGCGGATGGAACAATCGTTCTCGGCTGACGGCGGAAAAACGTGGGAGACAAACTGGATTTGCGAACTAATCCGATAGTCAGGGATTCGGATACAATATGAAAACTGCGACACTCATTGTTTTTGCTGCTGTTTTGGCCTGCCGATTCTCGCTTGCGCAAACATCGGCTCAGCAAGAGGTGCTCCAATTCGAGCGCGATGCGTGTAACGCATTTCTGGACGCAGACGTGCCCGCACTGGAGCGCGTGCTGACTCCCGACTTCACGCTGACGCTGTCGAATGGGGAAGTGAGCACGCGTGCGGATGAGATCAACGAGCTACACAGCCGGAAAGTTCATTACAACGTATTTGAAAACTACGACATGTTAGCGCGGCTTTACGGCGATGAGACAGCAGTTGTTCTCGGAAAAACCCGCGTCAAAGGAACAGCGGACGGTAAACCGTTTGATCGAATCGTGCGGTTCACGGACACTCTCATCAAGCGCAATGGGCATTGGCAACTTGTTGCCGGACACGTTTCACGGATTGAGAAGTAGCGCGTGACGTTTGCGGCTGACACAGCCGCCTCTACACCGCCTCGGCGTTCCTAATTCAATCCAAACGAAATGCCGGATGTCGATCTTACGATTCGTCATCCGGCATTGCAGTCGATGTGCAGCAAAGACTGAATTGTGCGTTACCGTGATCTCCTTCGGCTTTGGTTTCTTTCGATTCCAAAGTCTTCACGGCATATCCGCAGATGATCAATTGATTCACCCGCGGGTTTAGCCGTCGACCTATGCTTCGCATCCGTGATTCGTTAAATCGTTGAATCGTTACATCGGAAGAGTTTTCCGAATCGCGATTCACGAATTTCGATTCTCGGTGCGATAGCACTTCTCCTTAGAAAGGAGGTGATCCAGCCGCAGGTTCCCCTACGGCTACCTTGTTACGACTTCATCCCAGTTACCGTTCATAGCGTAGGCGGCTGCCTCCTTGCGGTTAGCGCGCCGACTTCGGCTACAAGCGACTCCCATGATGTGACGGGCGGTGTGTACAAGGCCCGGGAACGTATTCACGGCGCCGTAGCTGATGCGCCATTACTAGCGATTCCGGCTTCATGAAGTCGAGTTG
>DATFXP010000005.1:0-6635 GCA_035315785.1 Candidatus Udaeobacter sp.
GGGAACTGGTAACTCTGCCGTGGTAAGCGGTTGTCTATAACGAAAAATGAGAAAACCCATCACGGCGATCACAGCGAGCAGACTCGCGGCGCCCAATAACAGCCATCGGAATGCGGCTCGTTTTCTTTGTGCAGCAGCCGCCTTTAGCTTTTCCGGCACTGCGGAATTCCCAAGCTGCTCGGTGTACAGATTCACCACCGAGACGCGCACGCCATGTTTTACTTCACACTCGCCAAGTTCATGCAGGTACGGCTGCCAGTGCGGATATTCCTCGAGATCTTCAGCGACGTGCTTCGAGAGCAAAATGTGTCCGGCGTCGCCGCAGTCCATGACCCGCTGTGCCATATTGATGCCAGCGCCAGCCACGTTCGCTTTCCCGGTTGCGTCGATGACCCCACTGACAGGTCCGCTGTGTATGCCCATTCGCAGCTGAAGTTCTGGATGCTTCTTGAGTGCGCGGCTGATCTGCAACGCGCATTCCGTTGGCGTTTCCGGACTATCATAAAAAACCAGCGTGATGCCATCGCCTGTTGGGATTGTGATCAAGCGCCCCGCCGCTTCCGCAGCTTGGAATTCATCCGTACATCGGACAATCTCGTTTAAGCGCTCGACTACCGCTCGTTGCTGATTGATGGGCAGTTTCGAGTAACCGACGATGTCCGTGAACAAGACATGTGCGATCTCCAGTTGGATTTCCTTCTTAACCTCGGCAGCCATATGGATTCACCTGGAAATGCCCGTCGCAACGATACTCTCAAGCAGGCTGCCAAGAGTCGAGCGCAAAGCTCGACCGCCATGCGCCGCCAATCGATCAAGCCGGAGAAAGAGGCTTCCTAATTATGCTGCATGGGAAACCCGTCCGTTTGCCGAGATTATCAGCGATGATTTCCTAGTGCTTGGGTAGGGCTCCCCGTACACGCGCGTACCGATTATAGGTCGAAAACGCTTCTCACTTCTCACATCCCAATAGGCGCCCTGAGAACGAGCGGCTCAACGCCAGCTGACCTTTCCGTTTTCAAAACGCAGGTGCCTGGCGAAGCGCCCTTTTTCATCGAGAGCGCGGTAGCATGTGGCCCGGCTCGCGCCGGTGCTGGCTCCGAGCTGCCTCGCAGCCTCGGTTTTCGTCAGCGGACCGCCCTTGAAAATCGCGGCAACATCAGCTTCACGAACGACTTCCCGCCGATCTCTTGCCGGCGCGCGGCGCGGGTCACCCAGCACCGGAGGACAGCCTTCAGGAATGTTCTCGGATCTGCCGCCGTAAGATTCCCCCGGCCTGATCGGCTGGCCACACCAGTTCAATTCCACGCCCTTGCCTGTCTCATTCATGGTTTCTCACGTGCGCGATCTGATCGTGAGACGGGGCATGGTGCGAATCCCCTGATTGGGCGGGGTGCCGGTGGGGTGGTGGTTCTTCTTCAGAAGAAAACAGACCAAAAACATTACTTTTTTGAATTTCTAGCATAGAAAGAATGGCGAAAAACGGCCCATGAAAATGGGCTGAAACGACCGGCGTGGCATGTCTGCATGGTCTGCATGGTCAGCATGGTGTTTCAATCGTATAAGGAAAAGGCGCTTTCCATTTTAGGGTGAAAGACCTTGCTGACCATGTCGACCATGTATGTCGTCGGTCTGGTTTACGACGCAGAAAGTCCGCGAATGGCCTTTGCCATCGACCACGAAGCGCTTGCCTTCACCGAACACGCGCCGGTCGTAC
This sequence comes from Candidatus Udaeobacter sp., assembly GCA_035315785.1. Classification (GTDB taxonomy): domain Bacteria; phylum Verrucomicrobiota; class Verrucomicrobiia; order Chthoniobacterales; family UBA10450; genus Udaeobacter. Next base: position 1,715 of record DATFXP010000005.1, read on the forward strand.
CTTTTGAGCAATTTGCCGAACGTCGATTTGTCCGAGGGCTTCAAGTCGCCATCGCTTTCGCTGCCGATGATTCGCTCGAACAGGCCATGTTCCCACGCGGTGTCCACTAACTCGTCAAACTTGACCGGTTCACCGTCGAGCGGCTGGACCAGTTCGCGCATGTCGGCGCCGTCCACATCAGCCGCGCTCGGAATTTCAGCAGTCTGAAGCGGGCAGCCGTATCCGGCGTGCTCGACGACCCCGCCGATGATCTCGCTCCATCGTGGAAATGCGGTGTGCGGCCGGCTCGGCTTCGGTCTGCCCGCCGCGTCCCAGTCGCGGACAAGCGCCCACAGCGCGCCCAGAATGCGAGGGCGCATTGCGAGCAGCGCTGGGTCGTCTAAAACGCGCCGGAATTGACGATCCTCGGCGCGCTCGTCCTCCATAAAAAGCTCGACGAAGAGCGAGCGACGCCGCATGTCCGGTGAAACGGTGCAACCGTTTCCGGTCACGAACACGGTCACCAAATTTTCTCCCGCAAACATTTTGCTGACGCCCAGAATACGACCACTCCAGATGACGGCAGTGACAAACGCCTCCAAGGACGGCGAGTCCAAGTGCCGCTTGCAGTTGTCGAACAAGATGTAAGGACGCGCTTCGATCACCGCGGCCAGCAGTTCTTTCGCAGTTTCAGCTTTGTCTTTGAGATCGCCGTCGGTTCTGACCAGTCCGTGTGTCGGCGAGATCGCGCACTTGGCCAGCAGCGTTTTCCCCGCGCCTTCGGCATTCGCCAGATAGATAAAGACCGGACGCACGATTGTAGTGCCAAGCAATCCAGCACCGAACAAGCCGATCATCGCTGCGACCGCGACAGATTTTGACCGACCGTCATCGGCGAATGGAAATTCCGACAGTAGTTCGTCGATCACCTCTTTCGCAGCCGACATCGGCAACGCCACGTCATAATCGCACTAAGGTACCGTTAGGGTCAGTGATGCTCGATCATAGCCGCTTGCGAGCAGTTCGATTACGCCGTTCTCGCGCATCACCGGCAAGCGCGCAGTCGCGATTCTTGCGACCTTGGGCAAACGTGAGAGAAACTGCTGCGCTGACAACACGCCCTGCGCGTCTTCGGTACTCATTGTGCGCGGCAAAGTCACGACATTGTCGCCGGAACCCCGAACGCGAAAACAGATCAGGTGTTGCTCCGCCAAAGTGCGCAACATCACAGCGGTAATCACGTCCAGGCCGTTGCCCTGTTGATTAACGATGAATGCGACGCCACCGCGTTCGTAGATGCCGCAGTTTTTCAAAACTTTTGCGCAGTCAGCCGCGAACGCGGAGAGCAGGCGGCCGTCCCCTGGGAGCTGAATTTTCGGCAAATTGCTATTCAAGCGCGACGGTATCGCCTCAGTGCCTAACGAGTTTACGAGGTTATTAATTTGCAGCGTTTCCTCAATCAGCTTGTCGACAGCTTGCTTCGCAGTTGCAGCTGGCCGCGCTGCGATGAAATCCGAGATGTCGTGAAAACCCCGCAGCGTAACGATCTTGATCGATCTTGCCTTGCCAGTGAGCGACTCGACCACCTGCTTAAGGTGCTTCTGTCCCGGCTCATCATCGTCACCGAATATGACCACATCCTTGCCCCGGAGTGTTTCGCTATATTCGTCGCGCCATTTGCCTGCCCCGCCGCAATTGGTCGTTGCCACGATATCGATCTCGATCAGTGCATTGGCATCTTTTTCGCCTTCGACAATACCGACGGTCTGCGACTTGATCACTGCGGGAAGATTGTAGAGAACGCGTCGGACATTCTTTGTGTTGTGAATCCATCCGTCGTTCCCATCGGGTTGACGCTGACGAAATATTTTCGGCTCGAAGCGGCAAACCTGGTAAAGCAGCTGTCCCGTCTCGTCTGTGTAATCATACGCCGCGACCGGCTCTGAACTATTCTGTCTGCGACGAATTGCCGGAAACAAATCGCGAAGCGTCATGCCTAGGGCCCTGAGCACGTTGTTCGTGTCGCAGCCCGCGAGGCACTTCAACAACACTCTCCCGTCGTTGCCTTCAGATATGCTCAGACTCGGTTCGCGATCATCATGCGCAGGACAGTTCGCCATCCACCCGCTACCGCTACGTTTCGCGTTCAGGCGCTCGACAAGGTCTGCAACAGGCGAGCTCACTGAGCGCTCCTTTCTGGCAGCGCATTGAGAACGGCTTCACAGAAGCCCCTATAACGTCTTGAGATCTCCGCTATCGCGTTTTTCGCCTCCTCCCCTATCATTTTATCGGGCAGCGCCAACAAAGCGCCACGCAATGTCCCAAAGAACCATTTGTCGTACGGCGCTCGCTGGTCTTTGTGCCGGATCTGCCAGTTGAGTTCATCCAGCCGCACAATCGACCAATTTTCATCCACCTTGATCGTCTGAGACCTGAATTTCTCGGCTTTCGCCTTAAGCGTGGCTTTAATCTTCTCTGATTTGGTTGCATATGTGCCAGCGGCGTTGACGAGGGACGCCTGGTCGCGTAATGATTCGTTGTTCCATCTGTGGGCGGCATCACGATTGCCGCCCGTTTTTCTTTTCGGGCGTTTCATGGCGGACCACCTCAGTTAACGCGGAAGCTTTGCAGCTTCGCGATGACATCGTTCCATCGGTAACGGCAGCTTCTGCCGATCTTCAAGTATGCGATTCGCCCCCGGCGTTGCCAGTCATCGACCGTGCGGCTCGATACTCCCAAACGCTCCGCTAGTTCGCGTTTCCTCAGCAACCGATCGCTAGCGCGGTCAATCGTCTGCTCGAGATTTTCCTGCGAAAACATGCACAAAACTTGCGCGTGTTTTCATCCAGAGTGGTTACAGCAAACGGTTGGATTTTGTCACAATTTGCAGCTTTTTCGTTTTGTTAAGCCCAACCGCGATTTGCGCGTCCGTACCGTCTGTTCTTCAACGGAACTATGTCCGCGCCTCTCTAGTTCTATCACGGTCTTGCGGATGCTAATCGTTGGATGTTTGGCGTGAATCTCAGTTATGTCGGCGTCAAGCTTGCCGTAAAGCTCTCCGCTCGCGTCGCTGCTCAAGACACGCCCAAGGTCGATGAAAAATTTTCGATCCGTGTTATGTGCCGCCTGAGCAATGTCCCAGCGCCATTTTCTCAAATCCTTCGCCGCTAGTTTGGCTATGATCTTTGATTCGCGCTCCCTTTGACCGGTTTGCCGAAAAAACTCCCCGTCCTTTTCCAATTGGGGAGCGACCTTTGCGCGAAATAAAATGTCGTCCGCCGAGTCGCTATCGTGCGAAATTATCAGTGCGTCGCGAAGCGCTTTATCAATTTCTGCTGCGATGGCCCAGTCCGCCATCCATTGATCGAGTTGTGATCTGCTGACCCGAGTTTTGGCCGCGGCTTTTCCCACGTCGCCCAGATAACGCACGTTCGTGAGGAATCTGTCCAGCTTGGTCTTCATCCCTTTATACGACGGAGCCTGATTGGCACGACATTCGACGCTGTTTGCGGCGCTATCGCAAACCACGTCCGCGCCTGCTCGGGCGTCGCCAGCTCGCGGTAATGGCGAAAGATCATTTGCGGTGACGTTCCCGCCTCTAGTGCGACGCGGTTCACATCCTGAATCTCTGCAAGCCGGTAGCTGATGAACGAGTGCCGTAGCGCGTTGTGCTTCCACTTGAGCTTTGCGTTGTCAGCAGCGCGGCGCATTGCCTTGAAGAAGCCGTCCTTGCTGTACGGCCAGATGTGTACCCCATTGCGGGGAGCAATTGCCAGCCAGCGGGACAGATTATCCGAGACCGGCACGATTCGGCGCGTAGCTGTCTTTGCCTTATGCGCCGCGACTTCGATATATCCGTGATGGCGCTCTATGTCCGTCCAATCAAGACGCAGGATCTCCGCGGAGCGTAGCCCCGCGAACGCGGCCAGTACGACACAAGGCGTGACTTCCGGCGAAGTGCTTTTGAGGAGCGCGGCAAGTTGCGATGGTGTGAAGATCTCAACTGGAACCCGCTTCTCACTGCGCTTTTCAACTCTCTCGAGCAAGTCAGCTTCTTTGGGCAGCCAGCCGTGTCTTTGCGCGAACCCGAAAAACGTTCGCAGCGTTCTCAGGAAATTATTGTGACTCCGAGGCGAAAGCTTGAGCTTGTCGAAGAACGTGACCACATCATCCGGCGCAATGGCGTTCACGTCGCAGTGAAACGCTTCTTTGAACACGCCAAGCCGGTAGCGCAGATCGCGGAGGTAAACATCGCTCACGCCTTTTGCCGTTTTCCTGGCGATCATCTCGTCTACGGCGGCAGCCACGGCTTTACGCTTAATGCCGCGGCGGTGATGTCCCGCGTAGAAGCGCACTGCATCCAGCAGAGGGACGCCATCGAGAAGTTTCCGTGCCTCGCTGTACTCGATGGCAACGGCATCCAACGGCTGATCAAATTGTTTCACCGCATCGAGCGCACGGCCGTACACGAGCCGGTCGCGTCCAGAAAGCTGTGCGGCGTCCACGTCACCCCGAGACAACTGTGAGGCTTTCGCTTCGGCTTCGTTGGCCGCGGTCTGGAGATCGCGAAAGTTAAGTCGGTGACGTTTGCCGCCGAGATGATAGGCAACGCGATAGTATGTGCCTTCCGGTTTGCGGTCCCGGTAGATTTTCACGGCGCATGAGCCTCGTTTAACGACGATTGGGAATCGGACTCTTTTCATGTTTTTGGCGCTTAAGTGCGCAAATACTGTCCGAAAAGTGTCCGAAAATGCAAGCTAAATCTATTGGAGAGACACGATTTACCTATGAACATTCAAACAGCGGGCAACGGGAATCGAACCCGCATAGCCAGCTTGGAAGGCTGGAACTTTACCATTAAGCTATGCCCGCATCGGAATAGTGAATGGTCAACAGTGCCAAGTGACGCGTGACTAGTCAAAGCGATTGCACCGTCGCAATT
>DATFXP010000006.1:0-7090 GCA_035315785.1 Candidatus Udaeobacter sp.
CGTCAGTCGAAACGCCTGTGCGGGCACAATCACTGCGGGAGCAAATCCGCCGCTAGTTAACTTTTGGCAATCGCGACAATGGCATTTGAACATCAGGATTGGCTCGCCAGTGCATTCGTAGCGAATCGCGCCGCATGCGCAGCCGCCGGCAAACGGAATCTTCATGAACGTTTTCTTGCGTCCGTGCTTTCGAGAACTTTGGTCGTGATCACGATTTTGGTCGGATTGGATCTCCTTGCGAAGCAAGATAAGCCCGCTTTCCACAATTGGTAGAACGCACTTTCGGTAATCATGCAAAATTTCCCAACTGCAATCACGGCGTTGCGGACACGTGGATGTGCACGACCTTCCATTTGCCATTCATCTTGTGAAGAACATCGGTTTCTTTCAAGTAGTGCACCTTCTCCTGGCCTTGCGGTCCGTAGCTGCCGCGCGAGTAATATGTCACTACGGCCACGTCCCCAAACAATTGGATTTTGGGCTGCATTTCCTGAAAGTAACCCACGCGACCTGAGCCGTTCTTCAAGCCGTATTCGAATTCTTCCCTGTCGTCCTCAATACCTTCGACGCGGTACGGATTCGAAGGCGTAATCACGGTGATGTTCGGATCGATGTATGAGAAATATTTTGCGACATCATTCCGAGCAAAAGCCTTGTTGAGTTCCTCGACCTCGTGCCACACCTCCGACTCGATCGCCGACGTTGTCATATCTTCAGCGCTAGAGCGTGCTGCTGGATTCATTACCAGGCATATCGCGATACTCAGCATTTGGAATAGTTTTGGATTCATCGCAAAAGTTCATTTTACTGGTTCGTTTAACGAAGGGTTTGATAGCGCTGCCAACCGGGCCGCTTTCAAAATCGTGCTCATTTACTGCCATGCTTGTTTGGAGCGTACATCCTACTCGCCGCAGCCTTCAGTTTCTCGATCGCCTCGATAAATGGCACCGGTCCATAGCTGACCCGAGCCACGCCAAGTTCAGCAAGCCGCGGCGCGCTCGGCAGGCCTTTCGTAACCATTACATTGAGAGGCAACGTGGATGCTTTGCAGAGTTCTCCAATCGAAGCGTCGCTTCTTAGGCCGGGCACGAAGAAGCCCGAAGCGCCCGCTTGCGCGTACGCTGCGGCCCTAGTCGCGGCTTCTAGCAGTACTGAGTGATCGTCGCGGGGCCCGGCAGCCAGGAACAAGTCTGTCCTCGCGTTAATGAACAGAGGTACGCCTCGCTCATCTGCTATTTTCCGGATCGCCTCGATGCGACGGCTCTGCCGTTCAACTCCGTACAGTCCGTTCCCGAAAACGATGCGATCCTCCAAATTGATGCCGATGACGCCCAGATCTAATAGTCTCGCGACATTTCCGGCCAAGGTGCCGTCGTCGTCACTGTAACCACCTTCGAAATCGACCGTGACTGGAATGTCTATGGTGGCCACGATCCGCGCGATGATCTGCTCGACCAAGAGGATTGGGATCTTCTCACCATCGGCATAACCCTGAGCCGCTGCCACCGCCCAACTGCTCGTGGCGATCGCAGGCGCTCCAGTGTCGCAAACAGCTTTGGCGCTGCCTGCGTCCCAGGCGTTGTAAAGCACCAACGGGGAACCTTTGATATGCAGCGCTGCGAAACGTTCGGCTTTTTCGACTGAATTCATGCTAACTTTTCCTCCTGCTGTTGTAATTTTTATTGATTTCTTTGATCCGCTCTCGACGACGATTTTCATAGGTGGCTAGTGGGTTGTGACTTCGAAGGTCAAATGGTTCGGTGTGAGTGCCTGCAGGAACCCCTTCGCATCAAATAGCTCGCCCGGTGAAAGAGCGCCGGCGGCCTGAACCTCGCCACCCAGGATACGCTGCGCAGCCTCGCACACTAGTGGTGCGCTGACCGCGTAGATGTCGCGTCCGTGTGCAATCGCCCGGCGCACTTCGTCTCCACTTCTTGCAATCACTTCAACCAGGAAGCGCTGCGACGAACGTCCAGTTTCATCCGCTGCCACAGGCGGCGGCGTATTCGGGTCGCGAAGGTCTCGCAGCGGCGCTTGGTTGATGTAGGTATGAAGGTGGCCGACCCGCAGATGCCGGTTTATCAACACAATCTCCGAAAAGGATAACTCGATGACATCTTGACGGCCTAAGGGTTCAGGAAAATTCCACGATAGCTCTGGTGCGGGCTGCAGCAGCGGCTGCAATCGGCCTTCCACAACCATCAGACGCCGAGCGGTGTTTCGGTAACCGGTAATGCGCGTGCCGAGCGTCGGATGCCAACTGTCGAGCCCGATTCCGATGCGCATCTCGTCCACGAAATGCCAGTCGGCGACGGCGGCCGTCGCCAAAAGATCGCTGAGCCCGCCGTAAAAAGCCGTCGCCGGGAGAACCACCGTTCCGGCCTTGCGTGCGGCACTATCGAAGGTCTCAAAAGTAGCCTGCGCACTTGCCTGCTCGGCGGTCACGTCGAGATAATGAATCCGTGAGCGAATTGCCGCAGCGGCCACGGCATTCGCCGTATCCAAAAACGGTCCAGCGCAGTTAATCACAGCCGCCGCATCAGCGAAGGCGCGATCAAGTGAGACTGGATCATCGATGGTCGCCCTCGCGGTCAGCCCCCCGCGATTTTTCAATCTCAGCGCTTCCAACTTTCCGCTATCGCGCGCGACAGCGAGCGGCGCAAACCCGCGACGCAGCAACTCCGCGATCACGAAACGTCCGGTGTGTCCAGAAGCGCCAAAGACTGCGACCGTTCGCGACTTTTCCCTTATTCCATCCGAAGTGACATTCATCTTACTCGTCTCGTTAGAAGCGAATCTTGCAGCGCTGCCAACTTCCTGCTTTCAAAATCGTGCGCGTTTCACTTGAGAATATTGTTTCGAGAGAGAAGCTGTTGGTGGTATGTCCGATCACCTGCAACCACATAGGCTCTTTCGCAGTCCGCTTGTCGCTCTTTACGACGTGGACTGCCATGCCCCGCAGGGAAGTTCGTCTACCGAAGAGGAAATGATCGACCACACACTTGTGTTTCCGCGGAGCGGCGTCTTTATCAAAAAGGTCACGGAGAGGGATCAACTCGTGGCCGACTCCACGCGCGTGTTGTTTTTCAATCGGCACGAAACCTGCCGCTTTTCGCATCCCGCGGACGGAGGCGACAAGTGCACATCGATCCGTTTCCAAGCTGCGCCGCTCGTCAATTTCTTGCAACGTATACATCCGCCTGTCGCAGACTCGCCCGAACGTCCGTTTCGTTCGTCGGCGGCGGTCAGCACCTCTTCTCTCGCGCTAAAGCTTCACCGGTTGCGGCGATTTATACTCTTTGCGCAATCCGGTGATGCGCTGGCCATCGAAGAGAGATGCGCCTCATTATTGACGGAAGCCCTGGCGAACGCTGGTGAGGAGCAGAACACGCGGCTTCGGAAGAGTCGCGAGAGCACTCGCAAAGCGCACCGGGATCTTGTCGATGCAACTCGCTTCGTGCTCGCTCGACGATTTCGAGAAAAGCTAAGCCTCGCCGACCTCGCGCGCGCCGTCTTCAGCTCCCCGTTTCATCTCGCGCGGATTTTTCGACGTGAGACCGGGGGAAGCCTCCATCAACAGCAAAATCGTTTGCGTTTGCGCTGCGCCCTCGAGCATCTGATGAACGGTAAGCCCGATCTCACCATGCTCGCGCTTGATCTCGGTTTTTCCAGTCACGCCCATTTCACGCAGGCATTCCGAAGCGAATTTAAATGTGCTCCTTCTGAATTTCGGCATACCTGAAATCATTTTAAGGATGTCCTGGCAGTGCCATGCTGTGAGCCTCCCGCTGAAGTGACCTGACCCCGCGCGTAACGTTGACAGTTCCAGCCCTTACGGCGGCTGCGCTGGCAGTAGCGCGGACCGACTATGCCGCATGTGTGCCGCGGCGGGTAGCAGAGGCGCTTTCGAAATCCTTACCCTTGAAGATCGTCGAAGTTCCTTTTCACGGATTCAATGTGGACATCGCGCTGATTTGGCATTTTCGAATTGATTCCGACCCCGCCGCACGACATTTTCGAGAGGCTATCATCGCCGCTTTGGGCGGCAACTCGGGAAAACCAAAGCGAATTCAAAGGGCCAAAGCTCCCGAACGCTGAGTTTATTTTTCCAATTTGCGGAGCTTGAGACGTGTACAGAAGGAAGCACCTGAGCGGTTCGACTGAGCCCAATCTTGTCGATTTCGAGATCTTTCCTTCGACCGCGGGTTTTGGGTCGCTTTTGGTCGTATGAGCAACTGCGCGTAACCCGAGTGGAGTTAGCGCCGTGCAATGGCGCTCAACTATGAGCCGTCTGGTCGTCATGTTGGTCATTCTGGCGGCACTCCTCTTCGTGCCAGCTGGCCGCATCACATGGACGCGAGGTTGGATTTTCCTGCTGGTTTTCACGCTGCTTATGGCCGCAAGCATCGTCTACTTCACACATGCGAATCCGGAGATGTTCGTTGTTCGCAGCCGCGTGCATCCGGACACTAAGCGATGGGACAAGATAGTAATTTGCTTGCTATTTGTGGCGATACTCGCCATCCCTCTGGTTGCAGGGTTGGACGATGGCCGATTTCATTGGTCATCGATGTCATGGTGGGTCGTGCCTTTGGGATATCTTGTGCAGCTCGCAGGTTGGAGCGGTGTTGTATGGGCGGAGACAGTCAACCGATTCTTCGAACCGGGCGTACGCATTCAGACAGAGCGCGGACATCACGTGATCGATACTGGGCCGTACGCACTCATTCGGCATCCAGGTTATTTCGCTGCGGTTCTCCTCTTCGTAGGCATCGCATTGTCACTGGGCTCCTGGTGGGCGTTGATTCCTGCGGGTTTTGGTTCGCTGTTGCTCGTACTGCGAACTGTTTGGGAAGACCGAACATTGCATGCTGAACTGCCTGGATACGCAGCGTACGCACAGCGTGTTCGCTTCCGCTTGGTTCCGGGAGTGTGGTGAAAAGCTGCGGAGCCAACAACACAGCCTAATCTCGCAAATGAGCCATCATTCGGCTCGCCCTGCCCAGTTTGTCGTAGCGCTGCTAGCAATGTTTCTCGACGATGATTTTGGATTTTTAGTGGCTACCCCTTTGGTGCCAGGCGTTAGAATTCGCACCGTCATGAAATGTGGATGCGTTTTTGCCCAGGCGAGCGCCTTCTGTTTGGTATCGAAGAAGCGATCAATGACAACGGCGTTGCGCTCATCCGCATTCCGACCTGACGAGCGTGCCGCTTTGCGATTGATCACATCCGGTCCGCTGTCTACGGCCACACATGTCGCATCGCCAAAGACGACTTTGCTGCCATAAGGAATTTTCTTTGGATCGACAGCGCAATGCTTTTCGTTCAGCCGTGCGCCGTTCCAAGATGCATGCTCGCCTGAACCTTCGCCGCGCCAGTAAACCGTGACGCGAGCGAGGGTTGAATGCTCTAGGGTGAACGATTGGCACCCGAAAAGCGCGGCGAGACCGAGTGCTATAATTAACCTCTTCAACATACCTTTTTTCCGGTTATTTCCGCTATGGGGAAATCCGGATCACATCCAAACGGATGACGAGCAAATGAGAGGCGATTTCTCTCTATGTGGAATTCGCAACTGCGTCTCCGTTTGGTTCCTTATTAACGTGCGGAGAACAAGCCAGGGATAATCCGATAGAGTGAAATGCTGGCGAAATCATCGGTGACAATCTCAGCAAAGCTCTTTGAACTCGCCCTTATGCTCGTGCGTTTCGATCACGTTGCCAGCGGCATCGTAAACGCGAATCACAACATCGTGTGATCGGGCTGCAGTGCATCGCTTAACCGACGAAACGCACAACGGGTGGGCGTTAGCTCCAGCGCTTTGGTTAGGTCTCATAATGCGACCTGCGCTAGCGAGTCCGATTGCGACTCATCCGTTTTCACCGCGCAGCAAAAGCATGAAGATAAGCCCGTTGGTCACAAGCAAAGGCGGATTGAACCCCGTTAAGATGTAGAACCCTGGGCCCAGAGAACTATTCGAGCTGACCGACCGTTAGCAAAAATACGATCCTTAGATCGTCCCACACTCGCACCGTGCCCACTCGTGCTGGGCAACCAAATCAGCAAAGTTCACTGATAATTTAGCATATAAGGTGTATAACTTTTCTGGCCGGATTACGGTATGCCCATTGCTTCTGAATCAGATGTCAAATTGGAGATTGGCCACGTCTTGTTGGTCGATATCGTCGGTTATTCCAAGCTTTTGATTACCGAGCAGCGCGAGCGATTACGAGCGCTCAATGAAATCGTAAGAAACACTGTGCAATTCCGTGCCTCAGATGCGAGCGGTATGTTGGTGCGGATTCCCACAGGAGACGGGATGGCGCTGATTTTTCGTGACAATGTCGAGGCGCCTCTGCGATGCGCGATTGAAATCAGTCAGGCAGTCAAAACTCATCCTGAGATTCACTTACGAATGGGGATTCACAGCGGGCTTGTGAGCGAAGTCAAGGATGTTAACGAACGAACCAACATCGCCGGAGCTGGAATTGACATCGCCCAGCGGGTCATGGATTGCGGCGACTCGGGACACATCCTCATCTCGAAACATGTAGCGGAGGACCTTGCACCGCATCCACGCTGGAATCGGTATTTCCACGATCTAGGCGAATGTGAGGTGAAACATGGTTTGCGCATCGGCATTGCGAATCTTTACGACAGCGAAGTAGGTAATCCGCAGCTTCCCAAGAAGCTCCGGCTGATTGAAAAGCATCGCGCCCGCGTGCGCTGGGCGGAAGTGGCCGTCGCGCTGCTCGTGCTTGCCGCGATCGCCACTGCCTTCGTCTTGCTTTTGCGGAGGCCGGCGCGTTCAGCATTACCGATTGTGGAAAAGAGTATCGCCGTGCTTCCGTTTGAGAACCTCAGCCGTGACCCGGACAACGCTTATTTTGCCGATGGCATTCAAGAGGAGATCCTGACGCGGCTGGCTAAGATCGCGGACTTAAAGGTTATTTCGCGCACTTCGACGCAGCAATTTCAGAGTAAGCCAGCCAATCTTTCCCAGATCGCCAAGCAGCTTGGTGTCGCGAACATCTTAGAAGGCAGTGTACAGCGTTCGGCCGACCAAATTCGAGTCAATGTGCAACTGGTC
>DATFXP010000007.1:0-5847 GCA_035315785.1 Candidatus Udaeobacter sp.
TTGGGCGCGCAGTGGAATCAGGCGCGTTCGGGTATTTGTTGAAGCCTTACACTGTCTCCGAATTGAAGGTGTCCATCGAGATTGCGCTGCACAAGCACAACACGGAAAACGCGATGCGGCGTGCGCTTAGTTCACGACTCCCAGTCGATCTAGCACAAACCCAGTCAGCCTGAGCACCGACCAACGGAAAACGGATCGCTCAAGTGCGCGTTTCAGACGCGCCAAAGAACCCGTCCGAACGGACGAAGCTTCCCGGAGAGGGTTGCATTCACGATGGCTCGATGTGGTTTATCAACGACTTTGACCACTTTGTTCATTCGCCATTCGGATAACCGCTTTTAGTTGAAGATTGAACGTTGAGCGTTTAAGCGTTGGAGGATTGAAGAAGATCGCGATCTATGGCGGCACCTTCGACCCGGTCCATCACGCGCATCTGATTCTTGCCCGCCAGGCAATTGAGACGCTCGGTCTTGAGAAAGTGATCCTGGTGCCGGCGGCGATTTCCCCTCTCAAGAAGGCCGCTCCGGTCGCGAGCGGCGAAGTACGGTTAGCGATGTTGGAAGCCGCGGTCAAAGGGGAGCCGGAGTTTGAAGTGAATCAATGCGAGCTGCTGCGACCGCCACCTTCGTACACGATCGATACGGTTGAGGATATTCGCGGACGCGAACGCGATGCATCCATCTATTGCTTGATTGGTGAAGACAACGTTGAGCAACTGCCAAGGTGGCATCGCTTCGCCGAACTGGAGAAGATGGTTCGCTTTGTGGTGCTCGACCGCTCAGGGAAACAGCCCTCACATTCTTATCAGGTAATCCATCGTCGTATCGATATTTCCGCCACTGAAATAAGGAGGAGAGTTGCGCTAAACGAATCGATTCGTTATCTCGTACCCGACTCGGTGGACGAGATTATTCAGCGCGAAAAACTTTATCGGGAGCAATCGCAATAACGCCGGAAAATTTAGCCAAAACCTGCGCTGAGCTCGCCTCGAACAAAAAGGCAGAGGACATTGTCGTGTTAGATTTACGCGACATTTCGAGCTTCACGGATTTCTTCGTGATCTGCTCGGGCACGTCTGAGCCTCAACTCAAAGCGATTGCCAATGAAATTGGGGCCCGCTTACGTGAGGATTATTCGCTGCGGCCTGTGGCAGTTGACGGGTTTCCCGCTAGCCAGTGGATCGTCCTCGATTATCTGCAGGTGGTTGTTCACATTTTTCATCGCGACAAACGCGCCTTTTACAGTTTGGAAGGTCTGTGGGGCGATGCGCCGGTGCTGCAGTGGGAATCAGTGTCGAGCCCTTAGAAAAAAAGCCGGCGCGTCACAGGAGTAACGCGCCGGACTCAAAGCAAATGCTTCGCTGCTATTTCTTGGTTGGCGCCGGTGATGCAGCAGGAGGAACCTTTGCGGAACCCGGACCCTGTGGGACAGGTGTTGGAGGCGGTTTGACGTCCTGTAATTCGACCTCAAAAATCAGCGTCGAGTTCGGACCGATGTCTGGGCCCATTGCCCGCTCGCCATAGGCGAGATTCGCCGGAATGAACAACTGATATTTTGCTCCCTGCTTCATCAGTTGAAGCGCTTCCGTCCAACCTTTAATCACTCCGTTAACCGGAAAGGTCGCCGGTTGGCCACGCTTGTACGAACTGTCAAACTCCGTCCCATCGATCAAAGTGCCCCGATAATTCACGGTCACCATGTCGGTAGCTTTGGGCGTCGTCCCGGTTCCTTCTTTCTCGACCTTGTATTGCAAACCGCTGGCCGTCGTCTTCACACCGGGCTTCTTCTTATTGTCTTCAAGAAACTTCGCACCGTCAGTTTTGTTTTTTTCGCCTACTTGTTTCTGTTTCGTTTCCATGTCTTTTTCGAATTGCGCCATGATGTCCTTGACCTGGTCGGCCGTCAGTTGCGGCTTGCCAGCAATAGCGTCTTTGATGCCGGCAGCCAAAATGTCGGGGTTAATGTCGACCTTTTGGCGGCCGAGATTGAATCCGATTTGCATGCCGATGCTATAGCTGACCTTATCTTTTTCGTCTTTAAGCTGTGGTGATTTGTCTTGCCCCAACAATGGGAATGCAAGTAAGGATGCGCTGACAATAACAATAAAACGTTTCATAAGATCGTGTTTCCGCGCCGTTTTAATTTAAGGTTGGTCGCCGCAGAAAGCCGCACGCTAATGGATAAACGCCGCCCGTCAAGAAAACAGCTTTGCCATCGATTCAGCGGCGCCGTTTGGCGATCGGCAATAATATCTACTGGGCTGATTGCACTCTGGCCGGGACTGGCGCAGGCGATCACGATCTCGCACAGCGACGCCTTGAAGGTCGGGAAAAGAGTCTGGCAAAACGAATGTAACGGAACTATTTCCGGGCTTACTTCATGGAACCAGGGCGAAGATTTTGCATCGCTCGGCATCGGCCATTTCATCTGGTATCCGAAGGGGCAACGCGGCCCGTTCGAAGAGAGTTTCCCGGAGTTGGTAAAGTTCGTATCAAATCGCGGTGCGAAGTTGCCGACATTGCTTCTGAATGTTGGCCGTGGAAAGCCATGTCCCTGGAACTCGCGGGCCGAGTTTCTGCAAGCACAAAATTCAACTGAGATGAATCAGTTGCGGCGGTTTTTAGCCGATACAATCGATCTCCAGGCAGAATTTCTTGTTGCCAGATTGCAAGCTGCTCTGCCTAAGATGCTGGCCGAAGCGGCCCCTGCCGACCGAACCAACGTGCAACAACAATTTGAACGCCTGACGAAAACACCGCAGGGATGCTATGCCCTGATCGATTACGTCAACTTTAAAGGCGAAGGCGTTTTGCACACGGAGCGCTACCAGGGACAAGGATGGGGTTTGCTCCAAGTGCTGGAAGCGATGCATGGTAACTCCGATTCAGGCGCGCCTGATGAATTCGCACGCGCGGCCAAAGCCGTCTTGACGCGCCGTGTCCAGAACGCTCCTGCCGACCGCCATGAATCACGTTGGTTAACGGGTTGGCTTCGGCGCGTAAATAGCTACAGTGGCGGCTGATAATTATGCCGAGAGCTCTTCGAATATTCCTTAGCGCGCTTCTGTTGACGGCTCTTGCCTCTTCAATTAGCGCACAGTTCCGCCTTTTCGGACCCAGATCACCAAGGCCAGCGCCGCAACCAAAGATGCGCAGCGCTTCGGCTTACATTAGCCGGCAGCCGCCGTTGAAGGTAAATCAATCTGTACTCAACCAGGCAACGCCGGACAACGTGCACGTTCGTGTTTCACTTCCCAAGCAGCGCGCCTATCTGATGGTCGGCGAGCAAATCGCAGCCGATAGTCCGATCTCTTCCGGCAAGGCCGGGCACAGTACTCCAAGCGGGCATTTCTCCGTTTTGGAAAAAGATCCAGATCATCGTTCGAGCATCTATGGCGATTTCGTTGACAGCTCGGGTCGGGTCGTTCGCGCCGGCATCAGTGCAAAGGCCGATTCTGCACCGAGCGGAACACATTATGTCGGTGCGCCGATGAGGTGGTTTATGCGGCTAACCGGCGAAGGAGTCGGAATGCATGTCGGAATTTTGCCAGGATATCCCGCATCCCATGGCTGCATTCGGATGGTGCCGGAGGGAGCGAAGTTATTTTACGATACCGTAAGAATCGGCACCAAGGTGGACGTGGGCGATTATTAATTTTTTAATCGAGGAGTGACGGCGGACAAGCCATCATTCCTTGAGTAATCTTCGTCGCAAAAGATCGAGTGCCGTTTGGGCCGCTAATTGTTTGAACGTCTCGCGATCCGTTAGGAAACGGAATTTCATGGCGAGAGTCTTTGAATTTTTTGAAGCCAACGCAATGTAAACCGTTCCGACCGGCTTTTCGTCCGAGCCGCCGGTCGGTCCCGCAACGCCAGTCGTAGCAAGCGCGTACGTGGAGGCTGCTCGTGTACGTGCGCCTTCGGCCATCGCACGCGCGACCGCTTCACTGACGGCGCCATGTTCGTCGATCAACTTCGAATCCACATTTAAGACGTCGCTCTTTGCTGAGTTCGCGTACGTGACATAACCCACCAAAAAAACTTCCGACGCACCCGAGACATTGGTGATCTGGTTCGCGATCAAACCGCCAGTGCACGATTCCGCCGTCGCTAGCGTTTCGTTTCGTTGTTTCAACAGTCTCACGGCGACTGCTGCAAGGGTTTCGCTGTCATCGGAGAAGATTGAAACGCCCAATCCGCGACGGATGATGGCATCGGCTGCTCCGACCGCGTTTGGATCGCCGATGATCCGCACCTCAACTTCACCTGGTCGTGCGCAATAGCCCAGTTCGATCCCAGGAATTGCCAAAACCTTCTTGCCAATGGCGTTCTCAACCAGCGACTCGCCGACGCCGGCAATACTGTACGACCGCCGCTCGACTTGGAGCGGCACCTCGATAATCGATTTCAAAATCGGTATCGCGAATTTTCTGAACATGGGCTGAAGCTCGCGAGGCGGCCCCGGCAAAACGAAAACGTGAGGCGACGGAATGCGCGGATTGATATTCGCCTTCAAGTAAAAGCCTGATGCGCTTCCGTTTTCGTTCGGCAACACCTGCGCGCCTGCAAGGACGTCGGCCTGGCGCGCAATGCCCGAAGACCACTTAATCCCGCGGACTCGCAGCCTCTGTTCAAGCCAAGCCAACAATTCGGGGTCCTGATGCAACTCCAAGCCTAGCGATTCAGCAACCATTTCGCGCGTGATATCGTCCGTGGTTGGACCGAGACCACCGGTGACGAAGAGAATTTCGCAATGCGGGAATAATTCAGTGAGCGTGCGGCAGATCACGTTGCTATCGGGAACCGTTCGCCGTTCCTCAATTCGCAGGCCGAGCGGAAGAATTTCGCGCGCTATGAACGCAAGATGCGCGTCTTGAACGTCACCGAGCAAGAGTTCGGTTCCGGTGTTGATGAGCATCGCGGGCATGAAAAGAAAGTGATCCGTTACAAAGTTAAAACGTTACAAAGGCAGACTGACACGTTTTAACTTTGTAACTTTTTGACAGTTCAACCAGCCCGAAGGCTCTCGGGCCTATGCCGCGGTCTTGTCCTGTTTCTTGCGAATTAGCGGAAGCTTTTTGCCCTCCACCACCGCGCGATTGATGGTGACTTCGGCGATATCTTCGCGGCTGGGCACGTCGTACATAATATCGAGCATGATGCGTTCGAGCATCGAACGCAGCGCACGCGCGCCCGTGCCTTTGGTAACAGCCTGCGCGGCGAGTGCCCGCAACGCATCTTTGGTCACCGTCAGTCGGACTCCCTCCATTGAGAACAGTTTCGTATACTGCTTCACCATCGCGTTTTTCGTTTCGGTCAAGATCGCCACCATTTCATCCTCGGTGAGCGCGTCGAGCGAACTAACAACCGGCAGGCGCCCGATGAATTCCGGTATCATCCCAAACGCGAGAAGATCTTCCGGTTCCACGTGGCGGATCGACTGTTTACGCAGTGCTTCCTCGACCTCGAGCGTCGGACTGCCAAAGCCCATCACTTTTTGGCCAATCCGTTTTTGGATGATCTTGTCGAGCCCAATAAACGCACCGCCACAAATGAAAAGAATCTTTTCGGTGTTGACCTGAATGTATTCCTGGTGCGGATGCTTGCGACCACCTTGCGGCGGAACATTGCACGTACTGCCTTCCAAAATTTTCAGCAAAGCTTGCTGCACGCCTTCGCCGGAAACATCTCGCGTAATGGAAACGTTATCGGTCTTGCGGCCGATCTTGTCGATCTCGTCTATGTAAACAATCCCGATCTCAGCACGCTTCACATCGTAGTCAGCATTTTGAAGCAATCGCAGAATGATGTTTTCTACGTCTTCACCTACGTAACCGGCTTCCGTCAG
>DATFXP010000008.1:0-13362 GCA_035315785.1 Candidatus Udaeobacter sp.
TCGCCGCGCAGATGCAGCCGAATCTTGTCCAGCATACGCGGGAAATACATCATGCCTTCGGTCATTTCTTTTGGACTCTTCGGATAGGTAGCCATGGGCAAATGAATCGCATCATCCGCGGCCGCGCAATATTGACCGGGCTACTTACCAAGAACCACGAACAGGTTCAAGCCATCCAGAAGCGCTGAACGAACCAGAAACTGCCGAGTAGCACAATGACTGCCGAACACGCCGGCGCCCACCGCGCGATAAAAATCGGCTTCTCCCGGAATTTCCAAATGACCGGCAGCGCTAAAGCCGCAACCGTGATTTGACCGAGTTCCACGCCGAGGTTGAAAGAGAATAGCGGCAGAACAATGCCGCCGGTGCCCGACCCGATACCAGCCTCACGCAAAGCCGATGCAAAGCCAAAGCCGTGTATTAAGCCAAAGCCAAAGGGCACCGCCCGGCGCGCTTTCGGAATGTCGCCCCGCAAAAGATTCTCGATGCCAACAAAAACGATGGAAGCGGCAATCAGCGGCTCAACAATCCGACTTGGAATCTGCACCAGGCCAAGCGTTGCCACTGCCAGTGTGATCGAGTGCGCGATCGTAAATGAAGTGATGATGCCTAACGAGGAGAAGAAGCCACGCGCCACGAGCAGCAGGCCGAAGAGAAAAAGCAAGTGATCGTACCCGGTCAAAATATGTTTCACACCCAGACAAAGAAAATTCGCAAATGACCTAACGGAGTCGAATGCGGCATTGCTCGAGTGGGCATCGGGCATTTCCACTGTCACGCGGTCCGCAGCTGCACTCAGCAATCGTTCAAATATTCTTTCGCCGACTGAATTCTCTATCTGGAGATATTCACGATGCCCAAGCGGCAGGGACGCGATGATTTTGGATTGAATCTCCAGACTCGAAAAACCGGCAGCGTGGAAATTCAGACGAGCTTCTATGTTGTTATTCTCGTCGAGACGGCTGTGAATGGAGCTGTCTTTGACGGCTTTGCCATCCGCCGCGATAACAATTTGACTCGCTACAGCTGCGTTGAATTGCGATTGGTTTCGACCGAACTCGGCTTGCGTCACAGTCCCGTCCTGATTTTCGTCGAGTTCTGCAATTTGCGCGGCGTCTTTAACCGCTAGCGTCAATGTTGCCTCAAGGCCGTTCGTTTGTTGGCGGATCGTTAGGCTGCTAAGCCCGGGATCGTGAGCCGCCACGTCTTGAAGTGGTAACAGCGAAATCACAACCGCAAGAATCGCGCCTTGAACAGCACGCAACCCGGCCAGGCGCGACGCCGCCTGGCCGGGATTCCGAGAGTCCATAAGAGAATGACGGACCGGGACGCGTCAGGGCATTACGGATGGGAGTGATTGCGGCCGTTCTGCGGTGTGGATTCGTACGGGAAGACCTTGTTGTAGGCCACGTCGTTGAAGTCCACGTTGTCGCCTGCCGGGCCGCGAATGATTGGTGGGTTCACGCGTAGGTTGCTGATTAGCGCTGTCACCGCGATGTCCACAACGTCATCGCCAAAACGGCGGCCATTCGGCCAGCCCCCTGGAATAACTCCACCGCCGAATCCTGGTTGGATCTGGCTGACCAGGGTGTCGCCACCGAAAATGCTCAGCCGAGAAAATCCAGGATCATCGGGGTTGGGACCCTGGTGGGTACCATTCCCGGCCAGGCGGCAGGGATCCGTGGATAAATCAACTTTGATCAAATCAGGAATGAAAATTCCGGCAATGTCAGTCCGGCCTGTCTCAACGTCGGGTAATTGCCCGTTGAAGATAATTTGGTTGATCAGTCTCGCCAGTTCGGGTGTCTGCGCGTATCTTCGAAACAACGCGCTATCAACCTGAGGAGTAGTGCGGCTGTAACGATCCTTGTCGGCGATGGCAACCAAGCCTTCATTAAAGAGCGGATTGCCTTGCCGGGCGACCTGTACCCATCGGCCGGCTATTTGCGGATCGCCATTGTCGCGCAGTACTTGTATCTGTCGGCGACTGGTGGTTGCGTAAACCCCCACGATTTGCCGATCACCGCCCAATTCGCTTAGGGGGATGACAAGCGCCATGAGGTGAATGTTGAACCCGCCCTGTGAGTCCTTGCCCGGCGAACGAAGCTGCAAGAGGTCGAAGATGGCATTGATGTCGCCGTAGAATCCATCGTCACGTTGACCGGCGAATGAGAAGTAACCCCCGCCCAGGTTTTTGATCGTTTGCGTTGTGTAACGATCGAGCTGGCCTTCTGTGGCGACGCCGTCCTTGGCAGGGTTGTTGCCGTTATTGCCCTGATTATAAAACGGAGTAGCAATGCCCTGATTGTTGGGTGGAACGGTACCGGTTCCGAGCACCGTACGGTAGTTGCTTTGCCGGTGGTCTACTTTAGTGACTGTGTAGGTCTGTATCAGATTCTGATTACCGTCCCCGACATTGTTAATGACACCAAGGTACGATTGCAGGATCGTGTTCTGGTTTCTGAACCTCGTGTTGAATTTGAACTCGTAGCTCAACGTGACTCTGCCCGCCGCTACGTCATTTCCGGTCGCAACGTGGATTTGGTAGAGCACATTATCATCGAAGTTGTACTTGTTAGGTCCGATGCCAGGTTCCTGGTGGGGGTACACGCCCAGCGCGGTGACAAGACTCTTCATTCCATTTTCATTTTGCACGAACGCGTAAACGTCCGTGGTGTTGGCTGCGGGATCGCGAGTGATCAGCGGCGCATCCATGTGACTGGAAGCTTGCGCCGCTCCGACTAATTGTGCCGCAAGCAGTGCCATGACACAGCGCGACATGAGGTATGTTATTTTTTTCATCTGTTTCAGGTTTTGGTTTTGGGTTGGGTTTTCCGCGCGGCACTTGGTCCGCGCGAAAAAGTTCGTTCCGGGCTCGAGGCAGCGGAGGCCTTCTTTCCAGCGCCATGTGCTGCCAGGTTTTGAAGTTCATTGCGTTCAGACGGCAAGAGCAGATGCGAGAGTTCGCTCGCGTTGCCTAACCAACGCTCTGCATCGGTTGACTGACCGGCTTGTGAAGCGATGACGCCGGCATGGAAAAACAGCCGTGCGTCTTGTGTGCCTTCCGCCAATGCGCGCTGCATCTCGCTCAGGGCTTCAGTCAACTTGCCTGCCGCAGCCAGAGACCAGGCCAGGGCATCGTGAGTGAAGATATCACCGCGCGAGTCAAGTTCTGCTCGCGCTAGTCGAAGCGCCGTTTCAGGAGACTCGTGTCGCGTCGCGAGATAGAGCGCTAGCATCCGCGGGTCGCCGCTCGCGCCGCGTTGGCAAAGTTGAGCTTCAACCTCACACGCTTCGTTCTCCCTGCCAGCTGCGCGCAGCGCCTCGGCTAGTGTCCACTGATATTCCGGAAGCGGATTTAGCTTCACGGCATTCTGTAACGCGTCCACCGCTTCGCCGAATCGCATCTGACCAAGCAGAATTTTGCCGCGCAACAATAGCGTTGGGGAATAATTGCGTTGTAGCGAGAGTGCGAGCGCGCACCGTTCTTCCGCTTCGTTAACACGGCCGGCCTGAAGCTCGTAGAACGCCAATCGCGTGTTCACCCATGCAGCGGATTCGGCGTCGCTGGGACTGGCAGCGCTCACCGCAAACTGCATCGCCTCGATTGCTCCCTCGAGATCGCCTTTCAGCCAGCGCATGTGTGCTGCGCGGGCATATGCACGCAAATCGGGCTTCACATTCATCATCTGCTGATAGGCCTCCACTGCGTCGTTCAGCTTTCCCTGCTCCATCAAAGCATCGCCCAGAAGTCCGTAGTCAAAGCTGAGTCCCCGCTGCTGGACGAGACGCCGCGCTAGCGTTTCAGCTTCTTTGAAGTGATGCAGATTCTGCAGCACGTGTGCACGCAACAGCATCGCTTCCTGACTTTGTGGGTCGCGGTTTTCGATGGATCGCGCGCATCCCTCCGCCAGCTTGTAGAACCCGGAGTCGAAGCTTTCGCGCGCCTTCGCGACGAACGCCCAGCCTAATCGGTCGAGCCAGAGTTCGACATTTCTGCCTTCACGAATCCGCTGCTGGAGCTGTGAAATTTCTCTGTCGGTGTGACTGTCGCCCGTCTGCGGCGTTAGCACCAAGTCCAGCGGACTAACGACAATTGCGGCGTTTGCGCGAGTCTTTTCTGCGTCGCTTTTGCTTTTTGGACGAGGAGCAAAGATAAATAGACCTGCATTGGCGAAGACCAGCGCAACGCAAATCAAAATTCTCCCATCGCCGAAACTTTGCTTGAGGATTTTCATCTTTTCAGGTTCGGCGAGCATTACGCCGCAACACGGCGAGTGGATGCAGTCAGGACGAAAAATTTTTATAGCCGCAGAAATTGCTCGGATGTTTGCTCCAGACTTGGCAGCGCTGTGAGCAGTTCGAATCAAAATTCGACCGTGACAGTGACTTCGAAACTCCAGTCGCTGTCTTCATTCTCCAGGTCGAGCTCTACGTTGTAACGGGAGGACTGGCCATTGTCGGAGCGATCGAACAAGCCGAGTCGATCGATAATGCGTTCGTGGATGCCGTATTTGCTCATCTGCTCGTTGCCGTAACCGAGATTAAAACCACTCTCTGCGGTCGTGGACGTCCGCGAGGAGAATGCACTGTTTTCCTCCGCGAAGACTAATCCAGAGGAAAACATGCCCAGTATGAAAATAAGGATTCGTAGTTTCAAATGACCGGTAATACGCCGCGGTCATTCGTTTGGATGCTTCCCCCGACGCTCGCTAACGACAGCTTCAGTCGTTAGGCGAAAAGAGTACGAACATGTCAGATAGTACGGACGAGCGAAATGATTCTCTCTTTCTTGGGAACTCTACCTTCGCGTTCCAGGCTGATCGCAAAGGCCTTTACATGTTCCACGTTCTCTACTTGAACCGAATTTGTGCGACGCCATTCTTGGTTTGTTTGAGCGCTTCCGCTTCTCTCGCGGTTTCGAGTCGGTCGTCGCCGCGAATCAGTTCGAACTGATTCGCGTCTCCCGGGCCATGTTCGATTTTAGCGCTGCGACGTGGGCACTCTCCCAGCTTCGCACTTTACGACGTCCTTCATCGAAAATTCGTTCGTAGTTTTCCAGCCTCACTTTCCGAGAAGTCTTCGCATCGAGAGAATTCCACAAAGGCTGGTATTGATTGAAGACCGATAGGTATTTGGATTGATCGGCCGGCGCCACCGCATCGGTGCCAAACAGAAAGCGGTGCGGGTGGCGCTGAATAAGAGCGGCGATCGCTGCTGTCGCTTCTGGACTGCCGACAAAATATTTGGCGACTTCGTCCCAAGCGAGATCAAAGTAAACGTGATCAAAGTCGGGATCCTTCAGAATCTGTTCGATCTGGGTCGCGTGGTTCTTGCCTGGCCGGACTGTGCGTCCCAGGCCCATGTGGGCCCAAATAATGATCGCGTTCCGATGCCTCTTGAAAAGAGACTTCATCTCACCAAGGTAGGCGGGTTCAGCTCCCTCCTTCGCAAAAGGAACGTCGATATCGTTGTGGATCAACACAACCAGGCCAACTTCCGCGGCAAAGTCGAGTAACCGATCGAGAGCCGGATTCTTAAGGCTCGCGACCTCGCCGGGAATCTTTCCTGACACAAACTCTTTGTGAATCGAGAACTCGCCGATGCCGGTGAACACACCTGGAAAAGTTTCAAGGACCCGGCGAACATGATCCGCCGCGAACATATCTGCGGGATTGAACCCGGTGATCATGGGATCAAGACGTGCCTGCTGTTCCTTCGTCAAGGACTTGTACGCCATGGCGACCGTCGCATCCGTGAATGAGTAGTAGTACAGCGGAGCGTCCGAGTGCAAGTAATACGAGGGCGCACGATCTCCGTCCACGCGGTAGGACCACTCCTGCTGAAGGGGGATACCGGATAACACGGCCCGGCCGGCCTTGTCTCCCATCATGCCCAGAAAATCGCGAATGCCAGGTCCTTCCTGAATATTGTTGGTGAGGTGAAAATGGGAATCGTTGAACTCATAATTGCTGCTCTGCGGCCAGCCCGCGGCAGCGTTAAGAAGAAAAAGCGCGACTAACGGCCCCACCAAAAGCGAACGCCTCGCGGATCTTGACGCAAGCCCGTTCATCGTCGTGCCTCGCATTTGTTCATCGAATTCATTGCCTTTCATTCAATTCAAACCTCCTGATGACATTCTGATCTTTGATTTCGTGATACGCTGGCGTCGTCCCGTCAGATGCGCGGCAATCTGCCTTTAAAAAGTTGTCTTTCTCAAACGTCTGCTAAGAACCACGCCGGGTCTGAACAGCAGACGATTACGATTTACTTAGGCACTTCCAACGAGCAGGATCGGCCCCTCCTTCTTCGGAACGCCGCCCTCGCGCTCCAAGCTGATCGCAAAAGCCTTTACGTGTTCCGCCTTCTCAACGGGCTTGAAGCGAATTTGCGCAACCCCATTCTTATCTACCCGCACAACACCTGCGCTAATTGGATCCTTGTGCTCGGCATCGACTGCCCACAACTGATAATCCTTCCCCGGCTGCGGCGAAGGAAGATTGCTGATGCGAATCACGCCGCTTTGACGTCCGGGCTGCCACGCAACCGTCGCTTTCGCATCCGCTGGAGCAGGCGCAGATGGCGCCAGCGTATAAAACGTCGTTTGCATCAATGGATCGGCTGCGCGGACATCGGCAAGTTGGCGCTCCAGCCGAACACGATCGATAGCAAGCAGGCCGCAAAACACCGCCAACGCCGCGGCGATTGCCCACGGCACCCAGCCAAAGGGAGCGCGCGGCAGTGGAACGACCGTTCGCTCTTCCCGTTTCGTCGCAATCTCGCGCATGATGCGTTGCTTCAATGAAGCGGGTGGCGTCCGCGGTGGCGCAGTTAGCGCCATCGCCGCTGCTGCTTCCCGAAATTCGCGCGCGATATCTCGCAATTCAGCGTTCGCGTTTAACTCGAATTCGAACGCAGCGGCCTCGTGTGGCTCCAGTAGCCCGAGAACGTAGAGTGCCGCCTGATCCTGTTGTTCTTCGGAAATCATAAGTTGCTAAGTCGTTCCCTCAATTTAAGCAGTCCCCGCCGGATTCGGGCCTTTACAGTGCCCAGCGGTTGCCCAAGCCGCGCCGCGATTTCGTGATGGCTGAGATGCTCAAAAAAAGCCAATTCGATCGCCTCGCGTTGCTCAGAAGGCAAATTGTTTAATACGTGTCGCACACGTGCAGCCTCATCATTCTTCTCAACGGTATCCGCAGCGCTCTCGACAGTGGATGCATCGGTCACGCCGGCGGCTGTATCTTCAGTAGAGGCGACTACGACTCGCGAACGCCGGCCGCGCGCTCGCAGTCGATCGATGACGCGGCTCCGGGTCAGCAGCACCGTCCAACTGAAAACGCTGCTCTGTTCCGGGTGATAAGTTGCGGCACGCGACCATATTTGAAGGAACACATCCTGCAGAGCGTCCTGCGCTTCGGCAGGGTCTCCGAGCATTTTCATCGCCAAAGAATAGAGCGGGCCACTCAGCCGATCGTAAAGGGCGCTGAAGGCGCTTTGATCGCGCCGGCCAATCTGCGCGATCATTTGCTGATCCAGCATCTCCTGCGCTGAAGATGTTCCGGCCATGTTCAGTCAGTTCCGCTTGAGTTTCTCCCACAGGCACCGGCAACCGATAATTTATCCAGTGATCCGACTAATCGTCGAGTCTGGATGCAACAATTCTGCGGCGCGATCCATCATGACTCGTTTTGCGAGTCGAATCCGCGCGACCGACTTTTGCTCTACTTGGTCGTTCTCTCCATCAGCGCCAGAATCCACTCTCTTTTCCCACAGTAATCTAGAGAATGAAAGCGCCGGATTTCATCAATACGACGAACGGCATTGAGCGTGTCGAGATAACGCGTGTAGTTCGCCGCGAGCTGGCTAGTTTCAAGATAGCGGGCGCGAAGGTTTGCATCGCGAAATGCCTCGGGACATTGCCGCGCGAAAAGGTGAAAACGCAACCAGCGGCGGTCGGTCATCGACACGCATTGCGTTTTTCGGAAAAACGCGACAAACAAAAGAAGAACCAGATAAGTGTCTACCTGCGCCTGGAGCTCGAGGTTACGCGCAAAATCTTCCGACGCGATCTCGCGTACTCCGCGTTTGAACTGCAGCGCGGCGTGTAACGCATGATTCAATTCTTCAACAAACGCAATCAAAGATCGGATATTGCGATCCCCCAATCCCGCACGCGGATCGTGTTGTTCGAGTTGTTCAATCAGCCAGCGGGAATAATAAATGCCGACGTAGAGTTGGTCGCCGGCTCGCCGCAAAAATGTGCGCGCAAGTTCGCTCAGTTCCCGGGCCGATGTCCCTGCGAGCATCGACAACTGCACGCAGCGCGTCCGATCAATCAGACAATCTTCCAGATTGATTCCGACCTGCGCGTACGTGCGTTCGAATAATCGCTGGATTTGACTGAAGAGCGTCTCGTTCACAACGAAAGCGTGGGACGCGCGTCTTGGTCCAGATTCAGCAACTGATCGGATAGTTGATTGAGTGCGAGCCGGATCTCGCGAAATCGATCCGCCAATCCTTCGAACACATCATCCAGTTCCCAGCGGCGAGCCACCACATGCGAGGAAACAAGTTGATAGTTCGTCCGGCCGACTTGCTCGTAAAACTTAATGTCCGGTCCGCCACGCAGACTGCGCCGTTGGGTGTTCTCGTGAAAAATTCCGCTGATGAACAGCGAGTAATTACCAATATGCGCCCGAAGAAGGAATGCCTGCTCCGGAGTGGCGCGATTTAGCGCGATTAGAATATCGGAAATGTATTGTTCGGCCAGATGATGTGTCTCGTCGGAAATCTGGAGCCTGCTGGCCCGTGAAAATGTTTCCAGCAACGATGCAACGTAATCGCAAAGCTTTCGGTCCCCGATTCCGCCCTGCTGCAGGACGTGGCGAGCGAGCACGTAAAAATAGAATTGCGATGAAATCCGAAGGTGCCCGCAGTGGTTCAGGATCGCGTCGACCAACCGCGGGTGATCCAGAATGGAATCGCGTGTCTCGACATCGCTCAACAGATCGACCAGAGAAACTTGATCGCTTTGCGAACGCGCCAGCGTGCGCACGATGAAGTCGAAATCGGCTGCGGTAAACCGCGCCCGACAATTCGCTCGAATCATCGGGGCGTCATAATGAGCAGTTCACTCGCCGATGGCAAGCATCTTCTGGATTGGTTTTCATGCGTTTTTGCCTTCCTGATTCAACTCTGCTTCAACGTGCGCTGCACGCATGACTGCGCTGGAAAAAACTGCGGCTGACACCGCCGCCGCTACAATTTTGTGTCTTTGGATAGTTTGATTCCCAAGTCGCGTAGCTGTCTTTGATCGACGTCTGAAGGCGACTGCGACATGAGGTCCATTGCCCGGTTGTTTTTCGGGAAAGCCATCACGTCGCGAATGCTCTGTTCGCCGCAGATCAGCATCACCAAACGATCGAGGCCGAATGCAATTCCGCCATGTGGCGGCGTGCCGAGGCGGAAGGCGCGGAGCAAATGGCCGAACTGTAATTCTCGAGCTTCCGGACTGATCCCAAGCGCCTCGAACATTTTTTCCTGCAGCTGGGGTTCATAAATTCGCATGCTCCCGCCGCCAATCTCAACGCCGTTCAAAACCACGTCGTAAGCCTCGGCGCGAACCTCGGGATACTTTTTTGCCTCAAACAGCGGCATGTCTTCGGCTTTCGGTCGAGTAAATGGATGATGCATGGCGTTCCATTTATTGTCCTCAGCACTCCATTCGAAGAGTGGAAACTCTGTAACCCAGAGAAAATCCCAATCCAGTGCGCCAGATGCCAGTCCGGCTCGGACGGGTCGCGCCCTACCAAGCAAATCTTGCATCTCTGCGATGCGCAGCCGTAATCGCCCGAGGACCTCACAAGCGACTTCCCATTTGTCGGCCGCGAAAAAGAGGCAGTCACCCTCTTCGATGTTCAGCTTTGATTGCAATGCAGTCTTCTCAGCATCACTAAAAAACTTCAGGATCGGTGATTTCCATTCGCCGTTCTCAACCTTGATGAACGCGAGACCTTTGGCGCCGTACAGCTTTGCAATTTCAGTAAGCTCATCGGCCTGGCCGATGGTAATGCCGGCAAAGCCTTTTGCGTTGATCGCTTTCACGACGCCGCCATGATCAAGGGCGCCGCGAAAAACTTTGAAACTGCTTTGACGAAAAGTTTCACCAAGATCGACAAGCTCCATTCCAAACCGACGATCGGGTTTATCGCTGCCGTAGCGATCGAGCGCTTCACGATATGTAAGCCGATCGAATGGTGTTTTGATTTCAACATTGCGCGTCGCTTTGAAGATGGCCGCAAGCATTCCTTCAACCAGCGCGAAGATATCGTCTGGCATGACGAATGACGCTTCGATGTCGATCTGCGTAAATTCTGGTTGCCGATCAGCGCGCAAATCTTCGTCGCGAAAACATTTTGCGATCTGAAAATATTTTTCCACGCCAGCGACCATGAGCAGCTGTTTGTATTGCTGTGGCGCCTGCGGCAGCGCGTAAAACTTCCCCGGTGCGATTCGGCTCGGTACCAAGAAATCCCGCGCGCCTTCCGGCGTGCTCTTAGAAAGAATCGGCGTTTCAACTTCGACGAACCCCTGGCTGTCGAGGTAATCGCGCGTCGCCTTTGTGGCCCGATGGCGAACCCGCAAATTGCGCGCGAGCCGTTGCCGACGCAGATCCAAGTAACGGTGCGTCATCCGCAAATCTTCATTCTGCGGTTCGGCATCGAGTGGGAATGGCAACGGCTCGGCCCGATTTAGTATACGCAGTTCGCTCGGAATTATTTCAATATCGCCCGTCGCGAGATTTGGATTTTCTGTGCCGGGCAAACGCGCGGCGACCGTTCCCGACACTTGAACGACATCTTCGCCGTGCAGCGAGTGTGCCTGCTTAGCAAGTTCTGCATTTTCCTCCGGACGAAAAACCACCTGGGTCAGGCCTTCGCGGTCGCGCAGATCAATGAAAATCACACCGCCGTGATCGCGGGTAACGTTCACCCATCCGGCAAGCGTGACTTCCTTTCCGATATCGCTTTTGCGAAGTGAATTGCAGTCGTGTGTGCGAAACATGTTTTTGTCGTTCCTAGCGAAGCCGAGGGCCGAAGGACTATGCCCATAGCCCGCTGGCTACGTTACTAGCATCATGGCTAGTAACGTAGCAATCCCGTTGGGTAAACGGGGAGGTCAAGCCGCGGGATCCTTCAACTGCGCTGCGCTCCGCTCAGGATGACAAGGTTGATTGCGCTTGCAAGTGCGCAAGCAGACGATCGTGCGCCACAAGCTCTTGCTCACCTGATCCCATAGTCTTGATTTTCACCTGCGGCCACTCATCTCCATAAAGGAGCGCGACGCGTGCGCCCAAATCTTCGGCAGCTTGGAACTGTCGGGCGACTTTCGTTGACGTGAGCGAATAATCGATTCGGTAACCGCGGTCGCGGAGTTGCTGGATTTGTGCGAGCGCGTCGGCACGCCGTTGTTCCTTTGCGATAACGACGTAGATGTCGATTTTCCTATCGTCCGCTATCGCTTTCTGCATCCCTTCGCCTACTCGCGGGATTTCGTTGATCAATTCCCCAAGCACGACATCCCCCATTGCAAAACCAAGGGCAGGCATCGAAACCGCGCCCTCACTAAGTTGCGCTATCAAATTGTCGTAGCGTCCGCCGCCAGCGATTGCCCGAAACTTCCCGGCACGATCGAACACCTCGAAGACGACACCAGTGTAATAGGCGAGACCGCGAACGATTCCTACATCGATCGCCACGAACTCGCCCAGACCCCGAGCGCGGAGCCCATCAACGAGTTGCTCTAGTTTTGCGCTTTTGCCGCCACTCTTCAGCGTCGCAAAAACGGGATCGGCAAGGTCCCCCAGTTTCTCTGCCGTCTTCTCACGCGGCTCGCGCGCGGATTTGTCGATCGCTTGCAGCAAATTATCCCACCATTCAGCGGCCACCTTCTTCTCGCGGAAAAAATCAGTCCAGAATTCGCGGTCACTAATCCGGACGACGAAATCCTTTTCGGTGAATCCGAACGCACGCAGGATATCGATGCAAAGCGCAACCAGTTCGATGTCGGCAGCAAGATCGGTCTCGCCGATGATGTCGCAATTGAGCTGAAAATGCTCGCGCAACCGGCCGCGCTGTTGCTTTTCGTATCGGAAAAATTGTCCGATCGAAAACCATTTGAGTGGTTTTTTAAATTCGCGTTCGCGCGCCGCAACCACTCGGGCAAGCGTCGGCGTGAGTTCAGGGCGCAGCGCGACCTCGCGTTCGCCTTTATCTGTGAAATTGAAAAGCTGCTCGACAATCTCCGCGCCGCTTTTTTTCTTGTACAGCTCGGTCGCTTCGAGAGGCGGACCTTCCCATTCCGCGAACCCGTAACGGCCGGCGACCTCACGCCAGCGTGCGAAGATGTAATTCCGCACCGCACATTGATCGGGCAGGAAATCGCGAAAACCGGGTAAAGCCTGCATAGTCAGAGCGTTACGTTGGTCTGACATAGGCGCTTTGATCATCGCCGCAGACACAACCAGACGGGACATAATTTACGATATGATGGCAAACCTGAAAAACCTCCCGTGTTAATGGATCGGGAAGATACACGATGGAGAACATTCATTGAATCAAAGCAGAGGGAGAAATATGAAACAAATCAGATTAACTAAAATATTAGCAGCAAGCTTGGCTTGCGCGGCCTCGCTGGGAGTAGCGCTTGCGCAAACGACAACAACGACAACGTCCACAGACCCGGTAACGGGGACAACGACAACCCAGCAGACCACCACCAGCGCTGCGGGAAACATTGTCACTTACACCCCAGACTCGGATTACTTCATGTTCCGAACGGAGTCAGCTGCGGCGCCCGTAAGGTATTATTACACGAAGGACACAACCGTGGTTGATCCGGCCGGTCGAGTTGTAAGTTTGTCAGCAATCCGCCCTGATATGCCAGCCACTGTTTACTACTCCACAGTGGGCGATCGGGTTGTGGTGCGAAAAGTCGTATTGGCTCGGCCCCAGGCTCCGGCTGTAATTAAGCACGAGGAAACGACGACGACCACTACAACGAGACCGTAACTATAGAGTCGTTTTCCAAGTCGGAACTGTGAGCGCCCGCGAAAACTTCGCGGGCGCTTTTTTTTTGCAGTTTGATAGGGCGGGCAGTCCTCTGCCCTGCCGTTTTTGGTAGGGACGCCGCGCTGCGGGTCCGGTCGGCGCAGCGCGCCGACCCCTACCATTGTTTCCCGTTGCGTCCTTCTCGGGTATTTTGCAGACGCGTGCCTGCATCGAAAAAAGAGAAGCCTGATCTCCAGAAGAAAGTGCACGAGGTGCCACACAAGCCGGGTGTGTACTTGATGCGCGACCGGTT
>DATFXP010000009.1:0-15658 GCA_035315785.1 Candidatus Udaeobacter sp.
TCGCCCGTTTGAACAAAGCTGCGGGTGCTGATATTACCCAATCTTGGCGGACCTGTCTGAGGTTGAGCTAGATCGTAGCCAATAACATCGAGATTGATGCCTTCGGGCGATGTCGCCGAAATGTCGGAATACTGCCCGGCACAGCCAAAAGCATTTTGCACGTATGGGTGGGTCTGAGGGCACTGCTCACTGAACCAGTCGCCGAGATCTCCGTCCGGATTTTGATTGAAATTCACTACGTTGTTCACGCCACCATTAATCGAGAAATACCGCGTGCCGGAACTACTGATGTTTCTGTTTCCAGGCGAAGACCAACTGAACAGGTCCTGCGGACGAAGGTCGTTGCCATTTCCGCCAAGGCGCGAACCGAGACCGATCGCCTCATCAACTTCGTGTTCGATTGAACGTTGAGCATCGAAGTTGCCTGGGCTGGGAGGCCGGTTGAACTGAAATGGCGGTGCAGAATTGAGGGTCACGATCGCGTCATACGGTCCACCCTGCCCGACGTTGCCGTTCGCAAACATTGCTGGCGGCGTGTCCAGTCCCACAGCTCTGCCGTCTGCGCTGGATGGCGTGATGTTACCAGAGAGCGCCGTGCCGGGCAGACTTGCGTTCGCCTGGCTGTCGTTGCCGCTTAGTGCATCCGCTCGCAGCGCGCCGATATAAGTGCTCCATGGAATCGGGTAAATCACGAACTCAGTTTGCGCGAGAGTCCCCATTGGCAGAGGATGCCCGTCAGGAGTCGTCGTGGAATAGCGGAAACGAATCTGAACGGTAATCGGATCGGCGAACAACGATTCGTGATATGAAATAGCTCGGTTAATTGTCGCCTGGATGGCTGCCGCATTCGGGTTGTTTGTGATCGAACTATCGAATGTCGGATGAATAACTAATCCCACTGTCGGCACGGTCGTGGCAGTCTTCACAACTGAGTAATTGCCCGCGCCAGCGGCATTGTAAGGCCGCACCCGGTAGTAGTACGTAGTGCCTCGGTTCAACCCGGTCACTAGCCGTCCGGCCACATCACCAATGTCCAATTCGCGATAGCCATCCAGGTAAGTGGTAAACGAATTGGTCGTGGAAACATCGAGCAGGTAGCCCTTTGCGCCGCTTACGCGATCCCAAGTTGCCATAAAGGTGCTGCGTGTCGGCGGTGGCGGCGAGGCTGGTTCAGGCTCCGCTGAGAGTTCGTTCCTGTTTGAAAGCCAAGACCCGCTTCCCGGTTGGGCGTGCGTTACATGGACGCCAGCTTCCGGTTGGAATCGGTCCGTTTCTGGGGCCGTCGACTGTCCTGACAATTTGATGCCCCCAGCAACGCCGAGTCCCAGGAGGATGCAAACGAAAGCAGAAACTCGTATGTAAATTTCGCGTCCCATCTCCCTCAACGAAGCCCGGCAACTCTAGTTAGACATTCTTACTGCACAAAGCGAAAAACAAGACGCGTACTGAGTCCCAATATCACCTGAATTACGCCAGAGTCGATGCGGCAATTAATGCAAATCGTACACCTCGACCAGAGCAACTCCGGTGGCGTTGTTTACGCCACGCAGGATCGCGGTGTAATTGCCCGGTTGTAGATCTGCAATGATCGCCGACTCGCTCGCCGCAGTCGGAGCATGACCACTGTTCTGAATATCGCTGACCTGACTGCCGCCGATAATTCCGCCGATTATCGTCGTCTGCCAGTCATCATTGGTAGCAATCAATGATCCAGTCCCATTGTGCAGTTCCAATATCGGATTGGCCATCGGATTGGGGACACCGTGTTGCGTCAGCTCAGGACCAATCCCACGAATGATGACTCTCTTTGGTCCTGTGCCTTGAACAATAAAACCGCCAATCATCGCGTTATCGCCTGTTTGAACAAAGCTGCGAGTACTCACATTACCCAAACTCGAACTCGCGGCAGGACTCAAATCGTACACCTCGACCAGAGCAACTCCGGTGGCGTTGTTTACGCCACGCAGGATCGCGGTGTAGTTGCCCGGTTGTAGATCTGCAATGATCGCCGACTCGCTCGCCGCAGTCGGAGCATGACCGCTGTTTTGAATATCGCTGACCTGACTGCCGCCGATAATTCCGCCGGTTATCGTCGTCTGCCAGTCATCATTGGTGGCAATCAGTGTTCCAGTCCCGTCGTGCAGTTCCAATATCGGATTGGCCAACACATTGGGCACACCATATTGGGTGAGCTCAGGGCCAATGCCACGAATGATGACTCTCTTTGGTCCTGTGCCTTGAACAATGAAACCGCCAATCATCACGTTGTCGCCCGTTTGAACAAAGCTGCGCGTGCTGATGTTACCCAACCTTGGCGGACCCGTCTGGGGTTGAACTAGATCGTAGCCGATAACATCGAGATCGATGCCTTCAGGCGATGTCGCGGAGATGTCGGAATACTGTCCCATACACGGAAATGCGTTTTGCACGTACGGATGGGCCTGGGGACACGTCTCGCTTTGCCAACCAGCGAGATCTCCGGTTGAGTCCTGATTGAAATTGATGATGTTAGTAACACCACCGTCGATCGAAAAATAGCGCGTACCTGAAGTAATAGTGTTTCTTTGGCCTGGCGACGACCAACTGAACAGATCATTAGGCGTAAAAACGTCCGAATTGTAGAGAAGGCCCATGATGCTGTCGATTCCCTGCTCAATTGCACGTTGCGCGTCAAATCTGCTGGCATCGGTAGGCCGACTGAACTGAAACGTCCTCGCCGAATTAAGTGTGACAACACCATCATAGGGCCCACCTAAAGTGCCGTCTGCCTTCATCGCCGCTGGAGTGTTCTGCCCCAGAGCCCTCCCATTCGCGCTCGACTCGACAAAGCTTGAATCTAATGCATCGGCAGGCAGACTCGCGATCGCAACACTGTCATTACTGGTCTTCGCATCAGCTCTCAAAGCAGGGATCCAAATGTTCCAGCCAACCCCGTAGACGACCGTGAGACTCTCCACGAGTTGGGTCAAGGGAGTCCCGTCGGGCAGAGTCGGTGCGTAACGGAAATAAATCTGGATCGTGATTGGATCCGTGAAAAGCGACTCATAAATTGAGATTGCTTGGTTAATCGCTGCTTCGATTACGGTGGCGTTTGGTTTGGCCGTAATAGAACTGTCGAAGGTCGCCTGAATCGTGAGCCCGGTGGTAGGGACAGTAGCGACCGCCATGGATTCTGTATAGCCGGTCATGCTCCTCACGTCGTAGGCGCGAACTCGATAATAGTAGGTCGTGCCCCGGTTCAATCCGGTCACCACACGTCCAGTCGCACCACCGACATCTAAATCGTGATAACCATTCACATAATTGTCGAACGCGCTGCTGGTGGAAACATCGAGCAGGTAGCCTCTCGCGCCGCTTACGGGCTTCCAAGTCGCCATAAAGCTGCTCCGAGTCGGCGGTGGCGGCGATTTTAGTTCACTCTCCGCTGGGACGACGCTCGTAATTGGAAGCTGAAGAGAGCTTTCCGGTTGGGCTCGCGTTTCATGCACCTCCGGTCCCGCTACGAATCGGCGTGGCTCCGGACTAGTCGTCTGTCCTGACAATCTGACGCCGGCAGCCACAGCAAGTCCCAAAAGGGCGCAAAGCAAAACAGAAATTCGTATGTGAAATTTGCGCCCCATTTCCCCTCAACGAAGGTCGCAAACTCTATTTAGAGTTTCTTACCGCACAAGTCCGAAAAACGTGATGACTACCAATCCCATAATCTGCCACACGTTGTCTCTCGTCACATCCGCCCGCGTCGTTTATAGAAATTGTAGCGGTCGATAATTGATTCGACGTATCTACGCGTTGCGGGGAAATCGATTTTTTGAAGAAACTGGTGTTCCGATATCTCAGCAAGGCCGTTTCCGCCGCTCCAACGCTGTACACGACTGGCGCCGGCGTTGTATTCCGCCAACCCGAAGGGAATTGGATCGGACTGATGGGTCCAGTGTTCCATGGCACGATGCAAATACCAGCTGCCCGCCTTCAGATTTGTCTTTGGGTCGAAAAGTTGGTCCGCGTTGAAACCCGCGATTTTGTTTTCACGCGCCCATTCGTTAGCCGCTCGTTCGGTCACCTGCATCAGCCCGCGCTCACCATGGCTGCCGTGCTTTTTCGGATCGAACCGGCTCTCCCGCCAGACGACTGCCTTCACCAGCATCGGATCCAGATGATGTTCTAACGCAACGCTACGGATAAGACGGTCATACTGATGAAAGCGAGCCGGGCTCATCCATTCGTAAAATGTGTAAAGCGGATCTCCGGATTTCAGCGCGAGATAAGCAAATGCCGCAGCGATTGCCAGCAACACGCACAGAACCAGTTTGAACAGGAATTGTATCATTCAACTCGTGCTACAATAGCCGATTACAGAATTACAGGCACGAGCATGAATCATGAGCATGGGACGCGCTACATCCGTGTGATCGTTGATCGGGCAATCCATCGCGAGCTCGATTATTCGGTGCCGGAAACCTTAGCCGATCGCATCGGAGTCGGCTCGCGGGTGCGGGTGCCGTTCCGGGATAGATCGGCGTTGGCAACAGTCGTTGGCATGCCGGAGCAGAGCGACGCCAAAGGCATCCGGCCGATCGAAGCAATCATCGGCGAAGCACCAATGTTGAGCGAGCAGTTGCTCGAACTGGCGAAATGGATCGGCACGTACTATTGCTGCCCGGCCGAAACTGTGATGCGTAGTGTGCTTCCTCAAGTGATCCGGCACGCGCAAGTCGGCTGGAAGAAACAGTTGTTTGTGCAACCTGCAGGCAACCTTGACCAAAGCGAAATCGAAAAACTGCGAAGACGCGCGCCGCGGCAGGCCGAACTATTGGAGGCCATTTCGAAGCTGGAAAAACCGATACGCGCGGCAGAGCTCCTGCGGCAAACCTCGCTTGATAACCAAACGTTGCGCACACTCGTAAAGCGTGGCCTTGCTGAATTGCGCGAGGAAGCTGTGGTGCGCGATCCGCACGGTGACGAACAGTTCATCGCGACGTCGAATCTTGTTCTGAACGAGGAACAAACCCGCGCACTAAATGAAGTCGCTCAAACACTCGACGCCCCTGAGAACGCGCGTCCGATTCTGATCCACGGCGTAACGGGTTCCGGCAAGACGGAGATTTATCTGCAGGCCATCCGCGCGGCACTCGACCGCGGACGCACGGCAATTGTTCTCGTACCCGAAATTTCGCTTACGCCGCAAACGGTGGAACGCTTCAAGGGGCGGTTCGCCGAGGCGCAGGATGATGTCGCTGTTTTGCACAGCCATTTGTCGGAGGGTGAGCGCCACGACGAATGGCACAAGATTCATTCTGGGCGAGCGCGGATTGTAATCGGCGCGCGCAGCGCGGTGTTCGCGCCTCTGAAAAATCTCGGACTCATCGTTGTCGATGAAGAACACGAAACGACCTACAAACAGGAGGATGCGCCACGATATCACGCCCGCGATGTGGCAGTCGTCCGCGCGAAGATCGAAAAATGCGTGGTGGTTTTAGGCAGCGCCACGCCATCGCTCGAGAGTTATCACAATGCTGTGATCGGAAAATACGGGCTCGTTACGCTCACCCAGCGCGTGGATCAAAAACAGATGCCGCTTATTCGTGTTGTCGATTTACGGCAGGAACGACGGAAGGAAAAGAAAGCCGCCATTCTGTCCGAAAAATTGTCGCAAGCCATTGCCGATCGACTCGAAAAACGAGAGCAGACGATTTTGTTTTTGAACCGAAGGGGATTTTCCACGTCGCTGCTGTGCAGCAATTGTGGGGAAGCACGCAATTGCCCGAATTGCAGTGTCGCGCTCACCTTTCATCGGCAGCCATCGGTCGCTGGACGATTGAGCTGTCATTTGTGCGGGCACACTGCCGCTGTTCCCAAAAAATGTCCCGCATGCGGACAAGACGCGCTGATTTATCACGGCTTCGGCACTGAGAAAGTGGAATCAACAGTTGCCCAAATTTTCCCTAAAGCGGTCGTGCGCCGCATGGATGCCGATTCGATGACGCGGAAGGAAGCGTATCGCGAAACGCTACGGAATTTTCGCACCGGAAAGATCGATATTCTCGTTGGCACACAAATGATCGCGAAAGGACTGCATTTTCCAAACGTGACGCTCGTCGGTATTATCAACGCCGATCTCGCTCTACATCTTCCCGATTTCCGCGCCGGCGAACGGACGTTTCAACTTCTGACTCAGGTCGCCGGACGTGCTGGCCGCGGCGAGACAGCCGGCGAAGTTTTCGTGCAAACCTACACGCCGTTTTCCCCCTCGATTCAATTTGCGCGCCACCACGATTTTGCCGGCTATTTCCAGCAGGAGCTCGAATTTCGTGAACGCTGCGATTTCCCGCCGTTCAACCACGCGATTCTAATCACCGTGCGTTCCGGGCACGAAGCTCGCGCGAAGCTTTCGGCCGAAACATTAAAGCGTCGATTGAGCGAAGCGTTGCCCGAAGAATTCATTTTGGGCGATGCAACGCCCGCGCCACTGGAAAAACTACAAGGCCAGTTCCGCTTTCACATCTTGATCCGCGGCGAAGCGATCATGCGCCTGAGCCGTCTCATCCGCGAAACTCTCGACAAACTTCCGTTCCCTGAAGACGTCATTGTCACGATAGACGTCGACCCATATCAGTTGCTTTAACCTAGCGCTTTTCTGTCGGCGGTAATGCACGGCCATAATGCGATGTCTTGCCGCGCATTTCAAAATAGCGATACGCTTCGAGAGCAACTTCGCTGATGGCGCGTTCGGCCGCTCGTTCGTCGCGGTCGTAAGCAGTCATCACGCTTATCGCGAATGGTCGATTTTTGGCGAACACGATCCCTGAATCCGTTCGCACGCCCTCGAGACTTCCGGGTTTGTCGGCAAGTTCGACGTCCGCCGGCAATTCGTAAGACAGATAGCTGTCTTTCTTCAAAGTCTTCAACTGCTTGATCAAGTCGCCGCTGACTTCCTTGCTCAATGCTTTGCCTGTATAGATCATTTCCAAGAGCCGCGTCATTTCCTGCGGGGTTGAAACGTTTTCATCGCCGCGTTGAGCGGCTGCGATGTCCATCATTTTTCTGCGCAACACTGTTTTCGTCAGGCCAAGCCTTCGCATGGTCGCGTTTACGTTCTGCATGCCAACGTGATCGATCAGAACATTTGCCGCCGCATTATCGCTGACAGCGACCATGAATTGAGCGAGGTCATGATTGGTAATCCGCGTCACACCAGCAGTCAGACCAGCCATAACCTGGCTGTCTTCGACAACGTCCTTGCGATCGAATGTGTAAATGTCATCCAACGTGGCTTTCCCTTTGTCTCCCGCGCGAGCTTCCTGATCTTGACGGTACAATTCCAACAGGATCGCGATTTTGATTGAGCTTGCAGTTGGAAAAATGCGATCAGCGTTAAGCCAAAAAGTTCGGGCATCGGTCAGGTCGAGAATGGCGACGCCCATGACGCCATCGAACTTATCGGCGACATTTCGAATGCGGGTCTCGAGCTTTTTCCAAAGCAGATCGCTGCCGGTGTCGCGCGCATGTGACTCGGGTAGCTGCTGTGCAAAGGCATTCGCCGCAATCGTGAGCGCAATTGCGAATGCGACAAGTCTCATGGAACAATCGCAAATACCCGCGCGGGAAAACCGGATCCGCCCTTCGGTTTGGGAAAACTGACCACGACCAGCGCGCCCGCTTCGGGAACTTGATCAAGATTCGTGAGCAGTTCGATTTGATAATGGTTGGTGCTCAGGATGTAAGTCTCCAACGAGTAATCCTCTTTAGTCGTAGCGAGTCCTGGATCGGTGTCGGTGGTTTCGTGGCCTGACGCAGTGATTTTGCGCTCCTCGTAGAGATACTTCAACGCAGGCAGGCTCCAGCCGGGATAATGCGCCACGCCGTTCGCGTCTTTGTTTTCCATTTTTGCAGCGTCAGGCCACCGCTTAGACCAGTCCGTACGCATAGCCACAAAGGCGCCGGGCGGAATTTGGCCATGATCTTTCTCCCATTTTTTCACTCGGTCGAGCGAGAGCGTGTAATCCGGATTTTTCGCGGCTTCCTCATGCACGTCGATAACGACCAGGGGGAGTATCATTTCTTTCGGGTCTATCTGATCAACGGTGCGGAGACCTTTGACGAAATGCGCCGGTGGATCAACGTGTGTTCCCCATTGACCGACGTGCGTGAAGAATTCCGAAAAGAATCCGGATCCCATGGTGTCCGGCCGTTTGTCGTACCAGTAAATTGTTTTGCGCGTTTCGTCCGGAAAACCAGGCCAGCGCGGAATTCCCGGCGCAAACTCATGCGTCAAGTCGACATATTCTTTCGACGCTAGCATCTTTTGGATCTTCCAGAGTTGTAGGGCGTTTGTGCCAGACGCTGATCGATTGGAGTCGGCACCTGACACAGGT
The DNA here is from genome assembly GCA_035315785.1 of Candidatus Udaeobacter sp. Lineage (GTDB taxonomy): Bacteria > Verrucomicrobiota > Verrucomicrobiia > Chthoniobacterales > UBA10450 > Udaeobacter. The sequence continues at coordinate 8,373 of DATFXP010000009.1, forward strand.
GCCCTACAGAACGAACCGAGCAGAACCGAAATCAGTACAGTGTGCAAAATTTTCTGCATTCCGAATTTGTTAAAGCATCTTCGAGCAATTCGCTAATAAGTTTGAATAACGTCGAATAACTGCTGGTCCGTTTTCGACAACGCACATTTGTCGTGGTCGCGCACAGATATTATCCACAGCTCTTTTGCACCCAAGTTTGCGAGGGCAAACGCCGAGATGGATTCGTGTTATTCACGCGCTTTAGAAGAAGAAATTTTCTTTAAAAAAAATTCAAATCATCTTCTTTCAGTGTGAAAAAACTTTTTTCCTAACGGATGAAATCATTTTGCGTTCTTGATCCAAGTCTTCCTGCTCGCGGCGCGAACGGTCTTTGCGCATTAGCGGTAATGACCAAGGCGCCGCAAGCAGGCCGAGTGAAAACACGATTGGTCCCACCACTAACCCCAGAAGAAGCAGCGGAACTAAATAAATGTTTCCTGCGGGACACAGCGGCCGCGATTTCAATCGCCTGTAGCCGTCGCCCTGACGCCCACGCTTCGCACAGCGAAGCGGCAACAGCGGCTTGCGGAATCGCGGTTTACACGCCCGTCAGCGCTGAGTCAGCTTATAGCGATATTCTCCCGGCCGACTTTAGTTTGTTGCCGCAACGCGGGGATAAATTCGGTGACCGCCTCTATTTCGCGGTCGAGGATTTGTTCACGTGCGGTTTTGATTCGGTATGCCTGATCGATTCCGACAGTCCAACTGTGCCCGCCGAGAACTTTGCGGAAGCCGTTGGACTGCTAAGAACGAGCGCCGATCGCGTTGTGCTCGGTCCGAGCGACGACGGAGGGTATTACTTGATCGGAGTGAAGAAGCCGCACCAGCACTTGTTCGAGCAAATTGATTGGAGCACAGAACGCGTGCTTGATCAGACGATCCAGCGCGCAACCGAGATCGGACTACAAATCAAACTTCTGCCGAGCGGGTATGATGTTGATGACGACGTGAGCTTGCACCGTCTGTGCAACGAACTACTCGCCGACAAAGCGTCAGCGGATATCGCGCCGCACACTCGGGAAATTTTGGCCAAACTTACCGCGCAGAAAGAGCTGTAGCGGCGCGTCTCCGAATGCCGAGCTGACATTTGCGACGGTCAGAGACCGCCGCTACAGAAAAAGAATGACGAAACGCGCAGTCGTCACTGGCGCAGCGGGTCTGATCGGCTCGCATGTTGTCGATCTTCTTGTGCGCGAAGGATGGCAGGTGCGCGCATTTGATAATCTCGAGCCGCAAACGCACCGGCGTGGAAAGCCGGCATGGATAAATGCCGACGCGGAATTCATCCAGGGCGACATGCGGAATCGCGACGCGATTACTGCTGCGCTCGACGGGATTGACGTTGTTTTTCACCAGGCCGCGTACGGCGGGTACATGCCGGAGATCGCAAAATATGTGCATGTGAATTCGCTCGGCACGGCACAGATGCTTGAAGTCATTCGCGAGAAAAGTCTCCCGATCAAAAAGATCGTCCTTGCCAGCTCACAGGCCGTTTACAGCGAAGGCGCAGTCGAATGTCCCAAGCACGGATTGGTGTTTCCCACCGTGCGCTCGATCGAGCAATTGCGACGCGGCGATTGGCAACTGCACTGCCCGAATTGCGGCGCGATCACAAAAAGTGTTCCGACGCCGGAGAACGCGCCAGTCGGTGGCGAAACCGTTTACGGGCTGACGAAAGTTGACCAGGAGCGGCTCGTGCTGCTTTGGGGAAAGCAGATCGGCATTCCCACAGTGGCGCTGCGTTATTCCTGCACGTATGGGCCGCGCCAATCGATTTTCAATCCATACACCGGCGTGATCGCAATTTTTTGCACACGTCTGCTGAATAATCTGCCGCCCGTTTTGTACGAGGACGGGGAGCAAACGCGTGACTTTTCTTTCGTCGAAGATATCGCACGCGGGAACTTGCTCGCTGCCGGGACCGACAAACTGGATGGGCTACCCGTAAACGTCGGAAGCGCTTGCGGCACACCGATTCGCGAGATTGCGGAACGACTTGCCGACATTCTGAAGATCCATATCGCGCCTGAAATCAATGGCGAGTTTCGCCCGGGCGAAATGCGCCATCTCACCAGCGATACGACGCTGGCGCGGTCCATCGGCTACAAACCAACTGTCGATCTCGGCGAAGGCATCTCGCGTTACATCGACTGGATCAGAAACCAATCGGACATTCGCGATTACTTCAGCGAAGCGAGCGACATCTTGAAGAACAAAGGAATTGTTCATCGCGTCGCCAGATGAACCTTGCCAGTACCATTCCAGATTTTGACACACCGGTCGTGGAGCACGCGCGGAAGGATTTTCCGCTACTAAACGCGGACATGACGGTTGGCGAAGCGCTGGAGCGTATCCGGCGTGAGGGTGTAGGCGAGCGCGTGATCTATTTCTATGCAATCGATGAAGAGAAGCGACTAGTGGGCGTGGTGCCGACCCGCCGGCTCTTGACCGCGCCATTGGAAACCGCGCTGCGCGAAGTGATGGTGCGGCGCGTCGTAGCTGTTCCAGCGAAGGCGACGGTGCTCGAAGCTTGCGAGTTCTTTGTGCTTTACAAATTCCTTGCGTTCCCAGTCGTGGACGAACACCGCCGTGTGGTCGGAATCATCGACGCCAACTTGTTTGCTGAGGAAATTTTGGGAGCAGGTGAAACCGAGGATCGATCCCGCAGTCGCGAAGTTGTGCCGATCGACCCGGAGATCTTCGAGGCACTCGGTTTTCGCCTCGAACAAATCCGCGGGGCCTCGGCTTGGCGCGCTTTTCGATTCCGTTTTCCGTGGTTGCTCGTCACGGTCACGGGCGGAACGCTCTCGGCCATTCTAGCAGGCTTTTTCGAGGCAACATTGGCCGGCAGTCTGATCATCGCCTTTTTTCTGACAATGGTGCTGGGATTAAACGAAAGCGTCAGCATGCAATCGATGAGCGTGACGATTCATGCGTTGCGCTCAGTCAGCGTGACCTGGGATTGGCTCGCGCCTGCGTTTCGTCGTGAACTGGCAACTGCAGCGCTTCTCGGCGTGTCTTGCGGATTCGTTGTCTGCGTCGTCGCCTGGGCCTGGCACCACGATCTGCGTGCAGCAGTCGTTATCGGCGGAAGCATTGCACTCTCACTAGTCACCGCGTGCGCACTGGGTCTGGCTGTGCCTTCACTCCTGCATCGGCTGAGGCTCGATCCCAAAATTGCTGCCGGACCGGTCACGCTAGCGTCGGCCGACTTCATAGCGCTGGCGATCTACTTCACAAGCGCGTGGGTCGTTTTGCGATGAGCAATGTGTCCGTTGTCATTCCCGCTCTGAACGAGGAGGAACCGATCGCCGGCGTGGTTCGCGAATGCCTGGCGACCGGCGTGCCCACAGAAGTGATTGTGGTTGATAACGGCAGCACAGATCGCACGGCCGAGCAGGCGCGTGAAGCTGGCGCTCGCGTGGTAACCGCGCCGCGCGGATATGGCCGTGCATGCGCGGCGGGCGTTCGCGCCGTTTCACCGCACTGCGAGATCGTTGTATTTCTCGATGGCGATGGCAGCGACATCCCAGCCTTCATTCCGCAGCTCGTCGACCTGATCGCGCGTGGAACGCACGACTTCGTAATTGGCTCGCGTACGCGCGGGCAGCGCGAACCTGGGAGCATGAATTTCCAGCAGATTTTATCCGGGCGAATTGCCGGATGGATAATGCAACTACTCTACGGCGTTCGTTACACAGACATGTGCCCATTCCGCGCCATAAGACGTGATGCGCTCGCAAAGCTTGGTATGCACGAGGAAACGTACGGCTGGAACTTGGAGATGCAGATGAAAGCCGCTCGCGCTGGGTTGCGCATTCTTGAAATCCCAGTGAATCACCGCACCCGCGCTGGTGGCGAATCGAAAGTCTCAGGAACGTTTCGTGGCACGTTCGTCGCTGGCGGTCGCATCATTGCGACTCTCTTCCGCGTGGCAGCTAGTCGGTCTTTAGTGTAACGTCGCCCATGGTTTCAATGCTCGATTTGGAAAGCTTCCGTGGCACGCCGCTTACCTGCGAGCCGTTTGAATTTTTGATTGTTCCCGAATTCGTGAAGGCTGATGCGCGCGCCGCGATACACGATGATTATCCCCAAGTAGACCGGCCCGGGAGCTTTCCTCTGGGTGAGGTGACTTATGGATCAGCGTTTGCAAAGCTGATCGAGCAAATGCGAAGCGATGAGTTTCGTAAGGCGTTTGAGGACAAGTTCGGCCTCGACCTGACGAATCGGCCCGACATGATCACAGTGCGCGGCCGTTGTAGCGAAAAAGACGGCAAAATCCACACTGACTCGGAGACGAAAATCATCACGATCCTGATCTATATGAATGCGGGATGGGAATCGTCCGGTGGCCGGCTCCGATTGCTTCGTTCGGGAAACAATCTCGACGATATGATTCTCGAGGTTCCGCCGAAGGAAGGGACGCTGCTGGCTTTCCGTCGCAGCAATAAGTCATGGCACGGGCACAAGCCGTTTTCGGGCCCGCGTCGCGTCATTCAGTTCAACTGGGTGACGAGCGAGGCCGTGGTACGCCGTGAACAAAACCGCCATCGCTTTTCGGCGTGGATGAAAAAGATCCGAGGCGCGTTGTCTCCGGAGAAGAAAGCCGCGTAGACGATTTGATGAATGTTTGTAGCCACCGGCCTGTGGCCGGTCCGCTGGGCACGGCTGTGGACACACTCAGGAAACAGCCCGCAGGGCCGTGGCTACAGCATTCGCGCCCGTAGAAAAGCGCCTCTGCTTGTGATTACGTTTGGGAATTGAAGAGCCAAGTCGACAACGCAAAAGAGCAGAATCACTCGGGAGTCCAATCCGCCGAGTTCTCGCGCATTTTGCTGATCAAACCGTCGGCGCTCGGAGACGTCGTGCATACGATTCCAGTGTTGGTAAAATTGCGTGCCCGTTATCCGCGTGCGCGAATTGACTGGCTGATCACGCCAGAGAACGCCGAGGTGGTCCGTCATCATCCTGCGCTGTCGAATGTGGTTCTCTTTGCGCGGCGCGATTTTTCGAAGCCGGGCCGGAGATGGCCGGCGACACTGGGCTTCTTAGATCTACTCAAACAAATCCGGCGCGCGAAATACGACCTGGTGATCGATATGCATGGCCAGGTGCGTTCGGCCTTGTTCGCGCTCATCAGCGGCGCGCGAGTGCGCATCGGATTTGATCGACCGATCGAATTCTCGCGGACGATTTCAGCCGAGCACAATCTCAAGAACGTCCCGAATCGCGGCTGGCGCGGTGCCCGCGAAGGTTCTTGGATCGCGTACACTCACCGCATTCCTATTCCGACGCTCGATGTTCACGCCATTGATCGTTACCTATGGGTCGGATCGTTGCTTGGTTTCGATGATGAACCGCCGGACCTGGCGATTCATCTCTCACCCGAAACAATCCGCAACGTTGAGCGACTACTCGAAGTGCACGGCGTGCCTCCTGGCAAACCGCTCGTTGTTCTTGTCCCCGGCACAATCTGGGAAACAAAGCACTGGACCATTGAAGGATTTGCAGGTGTCGCGCGCGAATATCTGCGCGAAGGGTTTGCCGTCGCTCTCGCGGGAACGAAATGCGATGAAGTGCGGTGCGAGCAAATCGCAGCTACCGCGCCGGGAACGGTTAATCTTTGCGGTAAAACGACTCCAGCCGACCTGGCGGGGGTGATCCAGCGCGCCGAGGTGGCGGTTACGAACGACTCAGGGTCGATGCATGTCGCCGCGTCACTCGGTAAGCCGATGGTCAGCGTGTTTGGTCCGACAAATCCGGTTCACATCGGGCCGTACCAACGGCCGGAATCCGTGGTGCGCGTGGACCTGCCGTGTTCACCGTGCAATTACCGTCGGCTGAGCCAATGCCCTTTCGATCACGCCTGCATGAAGCAGGTCACGTCCGAAATGGTCTTGGAACGGGCGCGCAAAATTCTTGCCGCGGCAAAACTGTGACGCGACCAAAGGCGATCGGCGCCGGCTTGCTGGCCGGATTTGTGGCCGCAGTTGTGATGACAACGGCGATGTTATTGCTCGCGACACTTGGCGTGGCCACACCGCTCGTCATCATCGGCGATCGCCTTTCCGTGTTCATTCCGCCGGGGCCGTTTCTTTCGCTCATGGGCAAGGTCGGAGGTTACAATCATCTCAAGCAACTTGGCGTTGGGTCGACAATTGCTGGTCAACTTATGGTAGGTGCGATCGGTGGAGCAATTTTCGGCATGTTCGTGCGACGGACTCCCGGTCGTGTCTCGGCAATTTGGACGATGTTGAGCTTCGTTTTGCTGCCGTTCGTGATATTTGCGATCGTGCTTTGGCCCGTGCTTGGCACAAGCTACATCGGTCTGCCGATTCAGGTCGCGCGACTCGTCACACTCATCGGCTTCGCGTTGTGCGTCTTTTTGTTCGAACGAACGCTAGTAACAGGTTTTCAGTTCTTGACGATACGAGCGGACCGATGGGGTCGCCGCGGCGACAAATCGCAGCGCGATGTCCCTACTAGGGAATTCACCCCCAGCATCGGACGCCGTGCGTTCGTGCTAGGCACTATTGGTCTCGCAGCAACTGGTGGCGGAGTTGCGCTGGCGCGGAAACTGTATCGCGCCGCAACATTCAGCTACGACGGCACGCAGTACAAAGGCAGCATTGTTCAGTCGATCACGCCTAACGACTTGTTCTACTGTGTCACCAAAAACGTCATCGATCCGAAGGTGAACATCGATGTGTGGCATCTTGAAATTGGCGGCCTCGTGCAGAACCCGACGACCTGGCGATTCCAGGATCTTGTCGAATTTACGCCGACCACGCAGGAAACCACGCTCATGTGCATCAGCAATGGCTTGGATGCGGGCCTGATCAGCAATGCTGCCTGGAAAGGTCTTCCGCTTCGGGATTTGCTCGACCAAGCCGGCGTTCTATCCGGCGCGGCGCGCGTGCGTTTGCACGGCGTCGATAATTACACGGACACGATCCCGCTGGAGAAAGCGATGGAACCAACAACGTTGCTCGCTTACGAAATGAACGGCGTGCCCCTACCGGACCGGCACGGTTACCCCTTACGCCTGATCGTTCCGGGCTACTTCGGCGAGAAAAACGTGAAATGGCTCACGAGAGTTGAAGTGACCGACGCGAACGCGAAAGGATTTTACGAGACACAGGGATGGGGGCCGGACTTCATAGTCCCCACACGATCGAGAATCGATGTGCCAGATGATTGGACATTTCTCTCGTTAGGCAAACTGACTGCTCCCATCGAAGTGAAAG
>DATFXP010000010.1:0-27708 GCA_035315785.1 Candidatus Udaeobacter sp.
GTAAAGTCAATCGGTTAGAGTATTCGCGCAGGACGCGCTCACATGAAATCAACGGGTCGTGTTTGTTCTCCGGCAGGCGCCGGATTGTTTGCGCTAGCGCTATTTGCTGCGATTGGACTCGGAGCAGCAAACGCGCAGAACGAGCCGATTCTCGTTCCGGAGGCTGTCGATTATCAAAAGTTACTGGCGATTCTGCCTGAACCGCCGTCCGGTTGGAGTGCGGATAAGCCGGAAGGCTCGACGGAAGACGTGGGGGGATTCAAAATCACGAACGTGCATCGCGATTACCACAAGGGGGAAGGAGAAAAGGCGCCAAGCGCTGCCATCAGCGTTCTCGATTCCATTTCAAACCCTGATTATGTGAGCGCTACGACCGCAGCGTGGAAGAGCAACAGCGACACGAGCGAGGGCTATGCCAAATCGGTCACCATCGATGGCAATCCCGGTTTCGAAACCTTTGAAAAAGATACCAAGCACGCAGCGCTGTGGGTGATGATCGCCGATCGTTATTTCGTCCAGATAGAATTGCAAAACCAGGAGCCCGGCGAATTGCAGGGGTGGATCAAGCGCGTTGATCTCAAAAAACTAGCCGCGGTCAAATAGCTGTAGCCGCCACCCTGTGGGCGGCACATAGCGAAGCAGCTAGAATTTATCGTTTTTGTGCTTCGCGCAGCATCGGCACAAACCGAACCGGCAACGTGGCGCTTTCTTTCAACTGCCCGTTTTTCTTCTCGAGCAGATAGAGCTGCTGAGCGAATCGTTCGCCGACCGGTATGACCATACGCCCGCCGTCTTTCAGTTGATCAACAAGCGGTTGCGGAACGTTCTCCGGCGCGCAGGTCACAATGATCGCATCGAACGGCGCCTCTTCGGGCCAGCCCTTGTAACCATCACCCACCTTGATATGCACGTTCTGGTAACCCAACCGTTGCAATGTGGCTTCCGCAGTTTTCGCCAGCGGCCCGACGATCTCCATCGTGTAAACCTCTGCCATCAACTCAGCTAAGATTGCGGCCTGATAACCTGAACCGCTCCCGATTTCTAAGACGCGATCGCCCTGTTTCGGTCGCAGTTGCTCTGTCATGAAGGCAACGACATACGGCTGTGAAATGGTCTGATCGTAACCGATGGGCAACGGCCCGTCTTCGTACGCGCCGGCTCGCGCATTCACAGGGATAAACTCCTCGCGCGGCACCTTCGCCATGGCTGCGAGCACGCGTACGTCGTTGATACCGCGCGGCTTCAATTGTTGCTCGACCATTTGCTGGCGCTGCAAGGCGAAATCGGCGGTCGTCGAGGTCTGTTGGCCGCAGCCCGTCGTAGCGATCACTGCAAAAAGCAGATACTGCGCGACCATTCGCATTCACTGAAAGGTAACGCTGCCTGCGCAGCCGCGAAAGAGGCGCTTTGTCCCTTCGAGACTTGCTATCGGACGGCCGTCACAGCGTTCATGTGACGCAGGCGATTGGCCAAAATTTTCATCACATGAGTCGCAAAATGCGGCGTCTGCTGAACCAGAAAGTGAAAACGGCGCCGGTCGATTTGCGCCAGCTTCGAAGGAGTCTTCGCGACGGCATTCGCCGTGCGAGGGCTGTCATCAATCAACGCCATCTCCCCAAGGAGCGCGCCCGGAACGGCAGTCTCCAGCACAAAATCACCGAGGAAAATGTCGATTTCCCCTTCCAATAGCACGTACATCTTGTCGCCCTTCTCGCCTTCCCGGAACAGGAAATCACGCGCCGCCAGCTGCACCGTGTTACTTTCTTGCCGAAAGAGCTCCGCCGGATTCATAGGCCAGATTCCACTCGTCGCAGCTATAAAGAGAACCGCGATGCCTGCCAAGTTACAATTGTGTGACAGCCCGTTGCGCCATCTGGAGCAAATCCCTTTCCTTCGCGTGCCTCATGGTTAGTTTCACCTCCTTCGATGAGTGAGGAACGCAAAACCTTAGAGCAGCGTGCGCAGATGACGGACCTCGAACGGCTTCGCCACTCGGCATCACACGTTTTGGCCACAGCCATTCTCAAAATCTGGCCGGAAGCGCAGTTCGCTGCGGGCCCGCCGGTGGAGAACGGGTTCTATTACGATATAGATCTTCCTCATCGCATCTCACCCGACGATTTCGAAAAGATCGAGGCTGAGATGAAGAAGGAAGTCAAAGCGAACCATCCGTTCGAAAAGATCGAAGTTTCGCGCGACGAGGCGCTTGAACTCGGAAAGCAGGGCCGACTCGCCGCATTGGGCGAAAGACAGGAGCCGAGCAAGTTCAAACTCGATATCATCGAAAACATTCCTTCGGACGAAAAAATCTCGCTGTATCGCAACGGCGAGTTCATCGATCTCTGCGCGGGGCCGCACGTGAATCACACGGGAGACATCGGCGCGTTCAAACTTACCAACGTTGCCAGCGCGTACTACAAAGGCGACGAGGCAAATCCGCAGCTTCAACGTGTTTACGGCACGGCGTTCAAAACAAGAAAGGAACTCGACGATTACTTCGCCATGCTCGAGGAAGCGAAGAAGCGCGACCATCGCAAGCTTGGGCGCGAACTAGAACTGTTCGTCTTCGACGATGATGTGGGTCCGGGCTTGCCGATGTTCCTGCCTCGCGGCGCGGTCATCGCCGAAGAATTGGAAAAGCTCGCGAAAGAAACTGAATTCGCAGCAGGTTATCAACGTGTGCGCACTCCACACATCGCGCGCGAAAGCCTTTATCTGAAAAGCGGCCATCTCCCGTACTACGCCGAATCGATGTTCCCGCCGATGGAACTGCGCGAGGACGATGAATTCCAAAACAAACGTAAACGGTTCGACGAGCTTCAGCTGATCGTCGACTCAAAACGGGAGTCTCCCGACGAATACTCGGAATTTAAGCAGCTGCAGCACGAGCTGCTGGAATCTGACAAATACTACTTGAAGGCGATGAATTGTCCGCATCACCACAAGCTGTTTGCGTCGATTCCAAGGAGCTATCGCGATCTGCCGTTGCGGATGGCGGAGTATGGAACGTGTTATCGGTACGAAAAGAGCGGCGAACTGTTTGGACTCATGCGGGTGCGTTCGCTGCAAATGAACGATGCCCATCTTTACATGACGCCGCAGCAGTTCGAAACGGAGTTCAATGCGGTCAACGAAATGTATCTGAACTATTTTAAGCTCTTCGGGATCGACAAATATCTGATGCGTTTCTCGACCCACGATCCAGCGAAGCTCGGCCAAAAATTTGTCGATGAACCAGAGCTTTGGAAAAAGACCGAGGAAATGACGCGTAACGTCCTAAAGAACTCGGGGATCAACTATGTCGAAGTGCCAAACGAAGCGGCCTTTTACGGCCCGAAGATCGACGTGCAAGCGTGGAGCGTGATAGGACGCGAGTTTTCGATCGCGACTAATCAGGTCGATTTTGCGCAACCGCGCAATTTTGATCTTCGCTACAAGGACCGGGATAACATCGACAAGATTCCGATCTGTATTCATCGCGCGCCGCTTGGCACCCACGAACGTTTCATCGGATTCTTGGTCGAGCATTACGCAGGGAATTTCCCGCTCTGGTTGTCACCCGAGCAGGTGCGCATTCTGACTATCGGCGATGACTCGAAATTACTCGATTACGCGCGATCAGTTCTGAACGAACTCCGCGCTCATCAAGTGCGCGCGGAAATCGACGACGGCACCGACAAGATCAATGGCAAGATCCAGCGAGCCGAACAAATGAAAGTGCACACCATGTTCGTGATCGGCAAACGCGACATGGAAGCCAACGCGGTCAGCGTCCGCGTCCACGGCAAAGGCAATCTCGGCGCCAAACCCCGCGCCGAAGCCATTGCCGAGATTCTGCAATCGATTCGCGAACGCCACGCCTAACCAACTGCTAGACGAACCTAGCCCTCCGATGGCAAAGCGGCACAGCAGTGCCGCACTCGAAAACGTGGCCGTCGAGCCAAACGGAATTTATCGCGTGCGTCTTGGAGGGCGGCTGTGCTCCGCCGCTCTCGACACTTACACGGGCCTCTCGGGCGGTTGTCGCAACTTTCCTATACTTTTGGCGGGAGCGACGCGGATTGGTGGACGGGCTTTGTGCCAGTCTGTGCTTTGCTCGTACGCGTGCGCGATTTGCAAGATTCGCGCTTCATCCAGCGTTTTGCCTAACAACTGTAAACCGATCGGCAGCCGATGGCCGTCGAGCTCGGCGAAACCGCATGGGATGCTGATTCCGCAAATGCCGGCCAGATTAGCCGCGATCGTGAAGATGTCGGCGAGATACATTTGCAATGGATCGGCGGCGCGTTCGCCAAACTTGAATGCTGCTACGGGGGAAGTCGGAGAAATCAATGCATCGACCTTCTCAAAAACGCCGGCGAAATCGCGCCGAATTAGTTCGCGCACTTTTTGCGCTCTCAAGTAATAGGCGTCGTAGTAGCCCGAACTCAAAACATAGGTGCCAAGGATGATGCGCCGTTTCACTTCCGGCCCGAAACCTTGCTCACGCGTGCGGCCGTAAAGATCGAGAACGTCTTTGGGATTCTCAGCACGATACCCGTAACGCACGCCATCGAAACGGGCGAGGTTCGCGGAGGCTTCCGCGGTGGCAATAATGTAATAAACCGCGACCGCGTATTCAGTGCTGGGCAACGAAACCTCAATGATTTCGGCGCCGAGAGAATTGAGCTGTTTCACTGCGGCATCGATTGCTGCTCGCACCTGCGGATCGATTCCATCGATCATGTACTCCTTGGGCAGGCCCAGCCGGACACCGCGCAAATCATTTCGGAGGCTTGCCATGTAGTCCGGCACGGGCGCGCTGAGCGCTGTGGAATCCTGCGGATCATGACCTGCAATAGCGTTCATGATGAGCGCAGCATCACGCACAGTCTTTGTTACTGGTCCAATTTGATCGAGCGAGGACGCGAACGCCACGAGCCCGAAGCGAGAAACGCGGCCGTAGGTTGGCTTCAGCCCGACGACACCGCACAGCGCAGCCGGTTGCCGAATCGAACCGCCGGTGTCGGACCCGAGCGCGCCGAAGGCCTCGTCAGCGGCGACTGCTGCTGCCGAACCGCCGCTAGATCCCCCCGGCACACGGGACAGATCCCACGGATTGCGCGTCGATTTCAGCGCGGAATTTTCGGTGGACGAGCCCATGGCAAACTCGTCGAGGTTGGTCTTGCCGAATGGAATCGCACCCGCTGTGCGCAATTTTTGAATCACTGTGGCGTCGTACGGCGCGCGGTAACCGTTCAGAATTGTCGACGCGCAGGTGCACGGCTGATCGCTCACGTTGATGATGTCTTTGATCGCAATCGGGATGCCGCCGAGCGGAAGATCGACGTTCGCGTGTTCCGCCTCTTTGGAAGCAGTATCAAAATCGAGCGAAAGATACGCGCCCACATCTGGGTCGATCGCTTCAATGCGCCCTCGCAAAGCGCTGATCAGTTCGCGCGGCGAAACTTCGCGACGACGTAACAGCGATTGCAGATCGGCGATGTTCAGCGCCGGCAAATCATTCCCGGTCATTCCACGACTTTAGGGACGATAAAAAGGCCGTTTGTCTGTCGAGGTGCATTGCTCAACGCCAGCTCCGCTGTAAACCAATCGCGTGGCGCATCCTCGCGGAACACATTAAACACTGGAAGCGCGTGCGCGGCCGCGTCAATGCCAGCGACGTCCACGCGGTCAAGTTTTTCGACGTAATTCAGCACGTCACCGAGTTGCTTCTGGAAAATTTTGGCCTCGTCTTCCGTCAGGTTGATCCGTGCCAACCTGGCAACGTACCCGACATCGAGATTCGAAGTTCCAGCCATGTCAGGCGCTCAGGAATGCAAAATGGCTAATGAGCCACATGACCGCGACTGCCAGGGCGGCTAAAAGAATCAGAAAGACGATTTGTCCATGCCGTCGCTCTTTGCGCAACGCACGAGGCCGCCGTTGCCTTTCGTCAGTGTCGAAAAGCTGCGGGGCCTCCATTGCAATCGACACATGAAATCGCTTCTCGACAACATTGTTGGATGGTTTGCGGTCCGGCTCTCGCACTGAAGATTTGCTCGGGGCGGGCGCTTGCGATTGTGTGACGATGCGCTCAAGGCTTTCCACCTTCTCGCGCAACCGCGCCTCTTGTTGCGCTATTTCTTGTTGCTTGCGGTGAAGCGGCGGGGCCGGTTTGCGCGAACGCCGAAACATCGCCATTACCGACTGTTCATCCAAACAAGAAGAACGACGGCAATGATGCCGAAGAGGATTAGCGGCAAACTGAGCGCGAGACCGATCTGCAACCATTCGAAAAACGAACGTCCATCGGTATTTTCGTAAACGCCTGGCGTCGTGTCGGGCAACGACTGATCACCGTTACCGCCGTTGGCTGCCTGCAACCGGCTGCGGTGTTCGTTGTACTCCGTGCGGGCGTCATCCACAGTGCTTAACGCGCGGCTGAGTTCCTTGTGTAGATCTGATGGATTCCAGTTCCTGGGATCGATTGCTTCGACCAATTCCAAATGTTGCGCGAAACTTTCGCGAGCCACGCGGATCTGCTCGAGCCTGCTTTGCGCGTTGTACGCTTCACGTTCGAGCACAACCAGCGCGCGCGTCAGTTTATCAGTCATTTCCCCGCGGCCTTGCTCCAATTCATCCTGCCGACGGCTTAGTTCTTCCAGTTCGCGTTTTTGCTTCTCGATCTGCTCCTGCTGGCGCTTGAGTTGGAGAAGTTGCTCCTGCGCTTTTTGCACCTGGTTATCGAGGTGCTCGGCTGAAGCCTCTTCCTCGGTCAAGTCGAGCATTTGTTCAAGCGGTCGGGGTTTTTCTGCCATTACAATCGCGTCGCCTTCCAGGCTCGTCGTAGCGGATATTAAGTGGCTCCTTCGAGAATTCCAGAGATTTCCATCGAGCGTGAGTAGAAAAATTTAGATGGAGAATTGATCCGAGATCCTTCGCTCTGCTCAGGATGACACTTGAAGTGTCAGCGCCCTGGCATCATCTCGAGAAGAAAACCTCTGAAATATTCGGTTTCAGGAATTGTCGGCAGAACCGGATGATCCGGCGCCTGTTCGAACCGGCGCAAGCGGCGCGCTGAGCGACGGGCGTCCACAAGCGCGGCCGTGATTGTCTGCAAAAATGCCGACTCATCCACGTGATGGGAGCAGGAGAACGTCGCCAGCAAACCATTTTTCGATAAGAGCCTGAAGGCGCGCATATGCAGTTCGCGATAGCCGCGCAATGCGTCGCGCACGCCGCTTTTCGTCCTCGTAAATGAGGGCGGATCGAGGACGATTAGATCATACTGTGCCCCTGCTTTTTCTGCTCTGCGGAGAAAGTGAAATACATCCTGCTGCACCCAATCGATCTTTAGATCATTGCGTTCAGCGTTTCGTTTCGCGGCCGCAATGTTCTCCGAATTTTCTTCAATTGCGGTTACTTCGGTTGCGCCTGCGTGCGCACAGGTCAATGCAAACGCGCCCTGATTTGTGAAGCAATCCAGGACGCACCGGTCGCGAGCGTAGTCCGTGATAATTCCGTAATTGTGCTTTTGATCGAGATACAAACCGGTTTTGTGTCCGCGCAAAAAATCAACTTCGAGCTCCACGCCCTCGACTTCGATCGTGCTTTGCGACGGGGCTCCGCGCAGGACGCCGCTGCGTAATTCCAATCCCTCCGCCTTGCGAACCGGTGCGTCGTTTCGATCGATGATAGCGATGTCGCCGAAGAGATCGACCATCGTAGCCGTGATCAAATTCTTTCGCATATCCATCGCCAGCGTGAGCATTTGCAGGACGAAATCGTCGCCGTAACGATCGATAATCACGCCTGGAAGACCATCGCTTTCGCTCCACACTACACGACGCAGCTTTGCATCGATCTTTCGGCGGTCCCGATACTCGGAAGCCTGCGCAATCCGGCGCCGAAAAAAATCGAGATTAAGATCCTGCCGTCGACGCGAGAAACGGCGCGCAACAATTTGCGATTTGGAATTGAAGATGGCGCTTCCAATCAAATGACCTTTGCAGTCTTTGAGCGAAATCACATCGCCATCGACGGGATTTCCGAAAACCTTGAGCACTTCGCTGGAAAACACCCAGTCGTGTCCATGCAAAACTCGGGCGCGCGGTTTGACAACGATTCCGGGCATAAGCAATTCAAGACCAACGCCCAACTAGTCTGCCATGCCGAGCGGAGTTGAGAAACCTTTCGATTTTAGATTCAGAGATACCTTGTGTTCGATTGCTAGTACAAAAGAACAAGGAGTTGAAACTTGAGCAGTGAGCGTTCAGCATTCGTTCATGCAAATCGCTACACAATCTTCCGTCGAGTTACCAGACATCAAGAAACTGCGCAGCGGCAAGGTGCGCGAAGTGTTTGATCTCGGCGAGACGCTGCTCTTTGTCGCCACCGACCGCATCTCCGCGTTTGACGTGATCCTTCTCGATCCGATTCCGTACAAAGGCGCAGTGCTGAATCAGATTTCCGCGTTCTGGTTTAAACGATTCGATGACATTCGGAATCACTTTGTCACAGCAAAGTTCAACGAGTTCCCGACACAGCTGCAGCCGTTCCAAGAAGAACTCGCCGGGCGTTCGATGGTGGTAAGGAAAACCAAGCCGTTGCCGGTGGAATGTGTTGTGCGCGGTTATCTCGCCGGTTCCGGCTGGAAAGAATATCAGCAGTCGCAAAGCATTTGCGGCATTAAGCTGCCACCCGGACTCAATTTGGCGTCGCAGTTGCCCGAACCGATTTTCACTCCTGCGACTAAAGCCGAAACGGGTCACGACGAAAACATCGATATGGAACGGTGCGCCGAGATTCTCGGCGAAGAACTAGCTGAGCGCGTAAAAACGTTGAGTCTGGAAATTTATTCGCGCGGCCGAGATCATGCGGCGCAGAAAGGAATCATCGTCGCAGACACGAAATTTGAATTCGGCACCACGGATGGAGAGCTGCTTTTGATCGACGAATGCCTGACGCCGGATTCTTCGCGGTTTTGGCCGAAAGATGAATACGCGGTCGGACACAGTCCACCCAGTTTCGATAAGCAGTTCGTGCGCGATTATCTGGAAACGCTTAGTTGGGACAAAACTCCACCTGCGCCACGGCTGCCGAAGGAAGTCATCGAAAAAACGTCCGCGAAATACCTCGAAGCGTTCAAGCAGCTGACGGGCAGCGAACTGGTGAACACTTAGCCCGATTTGGTACAGTGGCATTGTCATGTTGAGCGAAGGCAAACATCTCTGTTTGTCGTATTGAGGATCCTAATGTGATGAGAGATTCTTCGCATCGCTCAGAATGACATTTGACTAACACCTTGTAGACTAATGGGCCCAACTCCAGTCGTGCGCGGGAGTTCCAACCAATGTTAGCAAACCGCCCTGATATTTTGTTCATCATGACCGATCAGCAGCGGTTCGAT
The DNA here is from genome assembly GCA_035315785.1 of Candidatus Udaeobacter sp. GTDB lineage: Bacteria > Verrucomicrobiota > Verrucomicrobiia > Chthoniobacterales > UBA10450 > Udaeobacter. The sequence goes on from DATFXP010000010.1 coordinate 9,392, forward strand.
ACGATCGCTGCACTCGGCAATTCTCACATTTATACACCGAACCTGGATCGTCTGGTACGCAGGGGAATTAGCTTTTCAAGGGCGTACGCTACGTGTCCGGTTTGCGTTGCCGCTCGCTACACGATCCGCACAGGATGCGAGCCGCCGACGACGCGCGTTTTCAGCAATGCGAAGCCAAAGCCTGCGGCAGAGCAGGCGGAAGAGATGGAAGCGCGTTGCGGAGGGTATCTGGCGCGCACGATGTCGCAGCTGGGATACCGGACTTTTGGAGTCGGGAAATTCCATACATATCCGTGGAATGAAGACGTGGGCTACGAAACGTTGCGGCGTTGTGAAGAGACCTACCATCCACCGGCGCGGGAAGGCGACGACTACTACTCATGGCTGACGCGCGAGCATCCAGAGTTCGATTTCCTTGAGCACCCAATAGGGGAACGCACCGAAATGTATTACCTCCCGCAACGCAGTCCGCTTCCGTCCGAGTTAGGCGCCGAATGGTGGACAGCTGATCGCGCTGTAGCAGAGATTGCAAAGTCACGTGATCAACGACCCTTTTTTGGGTTCATATCATTTGTAGGCCCGCATCCGCCCGTCGCTCCGCCGATTCCCTTCAATCGCATGTACGATCCCGACCGAATGCCGGGTCTGGTTCTCGGCAGCGAGGAGGGAGATCATCTGGATGAAGAGATTCCATTTATGCGGTATGCGATTTGGGCGGATGCAATCAACCCGGCGCTGGCGCGAATCGTAAAGGCCCGATACTACGGCGAGATCAGCTATCTGGATCATTGTGTTGGGCGAATTCTCGACGCCATCGAAGCGCGCTCGAACGCAGAGAATGTACTCATCTGTTTCTTCTCGGATCATGGCGATCTTTTGGGTGATCATCACGGTTGGCAGAAACAAAACTTCTTCGAGGCCGCCTGCCGCGTTCCCTTGCTGCTTAGTTGGCCGGCAGTGCTGTCGAAGGGAACTGCTCGGACTGAATTGATCAGTCTTGCGGACTTGTTCGGAATTGCGACTGAGGCGGCTGGCGAGGGCCACATGCGCGAGGGAATGAACGTTCTCAAAGTCCTGCAGGGCAAATGCGCGTCGCGTGAATATCTTATTGGCATGGTGGAACCGCCCGGCTCACATGATTTCAAACTCATGGTCATGACGGATGAGTGGAAATACATTTTCATGGCAAACGGTGGACGGGAACAGCTCTTCGATCTTAGGCGAGACCTCAACGAACTGTCGAACTGCGTTGCATCGGCCTCCAAGGTGAGGAATGAGCTGCATGCTCTGGGTGTGCAAGCGTGCCGGGTGCCGGGCGCGGTGGACGCTCTCAACGGCGACAAGCTGCGCACGTTCCCTTTCCGCGAACGTCCGCGGACGCGCATCTATCAATTCGATCACTCGCGTGGCGTCGTTGCATTTCCCGATCACCCACGGGACGCATTAAAAGGTTTCGACCCCGCCACGTTGAAGCGTGTGAACTGACATGGAAACGACCGGGGAAAGTCTGGGCGCCGGTCTCAAGCCCGGGGATACACATTACCGCGCCTATGTCGGTCCTCCAGAGGATTACGATTTGATCGCGGCGATGACGTTCAATCTGTTGACCACGCTTGGTGTGCGGCAGCATCATTCAGTGCTCGACGTCGGGTGCGGTTCGCTTCGAATCGGGCGGTTGTTAATTCCCTACCTGAATCGAGGAAAATATTTTGGCGTTGAGCCAAACGAATGGCTGGTCGAGGAAGGAATTAAGCGGGAGCTCGGTGGAGCATTGCTGGAAATTAAACGCCCGACATTTTTCTTTTCCGATTCACCCGAGACACTTGCCCAGGCGAAAATCTCGTTCGATTTCGCTCTGGCCCAATCGATCTTCAGCCACTGCGGACTGGATCTGATCAAAAATTGGCTGTCTGCAATCTCGCGCTCGCTTCTTGAAGATGGAGCTTTGGTCGCCACGTTTTTACCTGGCGAGCGGGACGCGCCAATCAGGGGCTGGGTTTATCCCGAATGTGTGAATTACAGGCCAACGACGATAAGACAGGCGGCGGCAGAAGCCGGATTGCGATTCGAGCTTCTGGATTGGAAACATCCCAGGCAGATATGGGCGGTTTTTGCAGCGCCGAACTTTGATACGGCTTGGTTCCAGAACAAGCCGCTTACCTGGAACACGATGTTGGATAGAGTTATAAGCAAAAAATAAGCTGCAAGAGGACAAAACCGCCGGGCCATGGCGGTGAAGAAAAACGCTAGTTTTCGAAAAGTGGCTCAATGAGTCTCATCTTCCCCGCCTTGGTGGCGATTCATCCAGTCAAAGTACAGAGCGACGCGGCTAATCCCTGCGTGAGCAACGATAATTTGTTCGCTGTTCCCTGGGAGGTAAAAGACACCGCCGACTGTTATTTTACCACTAGATGAAAGTGGCTGGTCACGGAGTGATGCATGGCGACTGGGATTTGCGGCGTTGAGCCCGATGCGTCCCCGGGAAATATCGAGGTCGCTTCTTCGCCCGAGAATCGGGCAGCTTGTCAGATGTATCTCGATGGGTTTCACTCCTTCCGGTGGTCTTAGGAGGTAAGCTTGCGAATGCGCGTCTCGTGCCACTTGCCAAATGATCAACGTGTGTTCCCGGTTCTCCCAGAGGCGAATCAGGCACTCGGGCGGGTGTACTGGCCATGGGTGGTCCTGGAATTCGAGTATGTGCGTGATCGGTGTGGATCGGATCAGGCCGCAGAACTGAGCGTCGCTGGCGGCTGACCAGAGAGCTTTTGTGATTGCAACGCGATCGTCTCGAGGATTTAGTCTGAGGGCTTGTTTGTCTACAGGATTTCCAGGGAGTTCCAGATAAGCGGCTCGTCCGGCCAAGCCACTCACAACGAAATTACGATCGTTCCAGTATCGATTTGTTAGGATAACAGAATTTGGGGGCGTGTGCTCTCTCAGATAGACAAACGCTGGCCATTCCCCAGCTTTGACTACGACACGGCTTTCGCGGGCAAGGCGTGTCAGCAGGGATGCCGGTCCGGCAATGCGATATAGCACTCCAGCAACTAGGACGATCGAAACGAGAGACGTCCAGACCGCAGCGGGCCAGGAAAAATGTTTCTGAAGAAATAAACCTATCCTCCAAAGCGCGACGCCTGCAAACGGAAACAGATACCAGCGCGTGTGGAAGGGAAATTGCCCTCCCACTGAGTATCTGTCGGAGTCCGTTGTCAGAAAGATCGCCAAACAGATGGAAGTCGCCACGGCCAAAAAAACCAAAAAGTTGAAAGGGCTGAAGACCCGCCGGGCGCGCTTACTCGTTACATAGATCAAACTTGCGGCCAAGAGAGGAATGCCAATCACGTTCAGCAGGGAAAACATGAGAATGCAGACCGCTTCCCAAGCCCACTTTGTCACGTCCGGTTGAGAGATTGCTCGCGTCAGCCAATCGTGTACCTGCCGAGCGAGTGGCCATGAATTGAAAAAGGGCGGTAACTCGCTCAAACCCAAACGCACATCCGACGATCCTTGGAGATAAACGGGCGATCGCATTTCAAGATAGAGCAAGCCCGCTAGAACAGCAGCGCAAGAGCCAGCAAGTAAGAACACGCTTTGGTGTTTTCTTCTCCAAAGATGCAACGTTATCAGCAGGAAGGCGGGGATGACGGCAAGAGCGATGTGGATCCTAAAACGAAGGGTTGTTGCGAAAATCAGAGCAGTTAGAATGATCAGAATAGTGGCCTTTTGGTTTCGGTAATCACATTCCAAAAATAGTAACAAGCCCAACATGCCAGCATAAAGCACGACTAGGCCCGAGTACATTTGTGGGGAAGTTAAGGTAACGGGCTCGAGACCACTAGTTAGGTGTGGGAAAACTGTGAAATAGAATCCGGGGAAGCTCTCCCATCCGGCCACCGGCCAGATGTTGGGGGCGGGAGATACGGCGATATACATCAGAGCCAGAGCGCAATAGCCGGCCATGCGAGAAGCTGCTAGTGTTTTTCCGATGCTGTATAATAACAAGCACATGAGAACTTGAATTACAGCGTAGTGATAAACCAAGTGTGCCCGTAGCATGTCATTCTGTCCGGTGTAACGGTCAATCAGCATCGTCGTAAGATGCATGAAGTTGTGATAAGCTCGCTCAGGCGAACCACCACGAATTGTCGCCTGCCGCGGAGGAACGTGCCGGGCCAGCTCGTAAGCTTGCCCGACATGAAAGAGGTGATCTGGGAAGCCGTCGTAGATCTTTCCGCCAGTTCGGGCATCCTTTCTCCAAACCGATTGCACGGGAATATTTGCCACCATGCTAGCGGCCACAAACGCGGCCAATACCCAGTCGAAACGCCTGAAGCATTTTGCTCGTGAGAGCAAAAGGCGCCTGTTCTTAGCCACGTAATAGATCAGCCCTGCTATCGCGGTACCCTGTACCGAATAGAAAAACCAACTACAGTGGAGTGTGACTGCGGCAAAGTAGAGCAGTGTCGTCAGCGCGTAACTGCCAGCGGCGCTAAAGGCGATTCGGACGGTTCGGTCAGGCACTTCCTTTCGTAGCAACAAATAGAACCAGCCTCCCAGCGGCATCCAGAGAGCCAGTACTCCACTAACGAAGCGGAGCAGTTCGAGTGCCCCGAGATGCAACGCAACACAATAACAGACCGTCAAGAACACTGTGACGCACCCGAGGACGATTTTCGCGAATGGCCAATGTCTTATATTCATTGTGAAACAGCTGGCTGAAGACGATGGACGTTTGAATATCGTGCTATTCTCAAGAGGCAAGGCCAGTATTCGCAGACAGTCCTCTCTTGAATTGAGAAAAGCCTCTCACATGACGAGGCAAGATCACGGCAGGAATATGTCCATCGCGTTGGTGCCTGAAAACGAGGATGAGGGTGCACCACCACGTTGTACTGAAAACGTATGCTTTCAGAGTTCGGTGATCGTACTTTACGGTTCTGGAGGAATTGCCATCTTGCCTGTCTTGCGCGGGCAGAGAAGGTCGGGCGTCGAATAAATAGTTCGCGGTTTTCGCGTGTTGCGCGAAATTCTTGTCAACTTGTCGACGCCCTGGGAGAGATCAATCTTCACCATCTTATCATTGTGACATCCGATTCGGAGCGTAACAACCTGAAAAGGCTGGCCCAGGCGAGGCAACGCTGCGCGGCCAAAATTCTCGAACTGTACAAAATGGCTGGCGCAGGCCATATTGGTTCGTCGCTCAGTTGCCTTGAGATTTTGGTCGATCTTTGTTTTGGTCGAATGGAAAAGGACGATGTCCTTGTGCTTTCAAAGGGTCATGCTGCCGCTGCACTCTATACCGCGCTTTCATTATCGGACCGATTGCCTGAAACTGAACTTTCTACCTTCTACAAGGACGGCACCATTTTGTCCGCCCACCCCCCGTGTTCAGGCGCGATTCACGCTATCCCGTTCGGGACCGGCAGTCTCGGGCACGGTTTGGGTCTTGCTTGCGGGATTGCGTTTTCCTGCCGCTTTACCGGGAAATCGCTCAAGGTTTTCGCGGTGTTGTCGGACGGCGATTGCAATGAAGGGTCCACTTGGGAGGCGGCGTTGTTTGCCAAGCAGCAGATGCTATCCGCTTTGACTGTTGTCGTTGATCTAAATGGTGTCCAGGGGATTGGGTATACAAAGAATATTCTTAACTTGGAACCAATCGTCGAAAAGTGGACCTCTTTCGGCTTCGCAGTTGCCGTAGCTGATAACGGTAACGATTTCGGCAGCCTTTCCCGCGCCCATGAGGCAGTAAAGAACTCGGCCCAGCCTCGATGTATCATCGCTCGAACCGTCAAAGGCCACGGGATCTCGTATATGGAGAACCGTGTGGAATGGCACTATTTGCCGATGAAAGACGAGCAGTACGCGCAGGCGTTATCCGAGCTTGCAGATCCTAGCCTACATTAACCTTGCTCTAAGACCTCCTGTGCGTAAGGAATTTTCAAGCTGGATCGAGAACTTTGGCCGAAATGAGAGGCGGTTTATTTTTCTTACCGGCGATCTTGGTTTTGGCGCTCTCGAGAATGTGCAGGCAGCGCTACAGGAACGTTTCGTGAACATGGGCGTCTGCGAGCAGAACATGATATCAGTGGCCGCCGGACTTGCTCAGCGAGGGCTTATGCCCCTCTGCTATAGCATAGCGCCGTTTGCGGTTTTCAGGCCCTTTGAACAGATCCGAGTGGATCTGGCCCTGCACCAAATGAATGTCAAGGTCGTAGGCAACGGCGGCGGCTACGGCTACGGGATCATGGGAGCAACTCATCATGCTCTTGAGGACATCGCGGTCTTATCTGCCTTGCCGCACTTCGCTTGCTACATCCCGCTATGCAATTCGGACGTAGATGGCGCGTGTGCAGCGCTTTTCGAGCACGTCGGGCCTTCCTACCTTAGGCTAGGCTTTGGCGTGTGGCCGGATTATGCCGGAAAGCTAGAGGGATTCAAGCCCGTAAGGAAGCTGGCCTGCAGTCGCCTGGAGCGCCCCAAGGCGACGGTCGTTGGCCTCGGGCCGATTCTGCTGAATGTGCTGCCATGGATATTAGAAAGGGCCGAGACCGATGTTTTCGCTGTTTCTGAAATGCCGCTAGTCGATCTTTCAGCCGAATTGGTCACGAGTCTCCGAGCCTCTGGCTTGCTGTGGGTGATAGAGGAGCATGTAGCTCGAGGAGGCTTAGGGGAACACCTCGCCGCGCGCATGGCACAACAGGGAGTTAGATTCCGCCTTCATCACACATACGCGGTTGGCTATCCCGATGGTCTGTATGGCAGCCAAGCATATCACCAAAGCCGCTCGGGTCTCGATCCCGTTTCGTTGCAGCAAATGTTCCAGCAATTGTCCTCTTAGTTTAGCTCGAATTTCTGCAAACCATGACGCATCAAGACGGCGACCTTTGCTCGGACACGTGGACTGAAGCTGACCGCGGGGAGGTTCAAAAGCTTCCTGGTCCGATATGGGTCGTAGGTGCTTCAGGTTTTGTTGGGGCCAAACTCTTCTTCTCGATCGCTCGAATCCGCTCCGACGTTTTCGCGGTCTCAGATCTCGTTGAGAGCAGTTGGCGCTTGCTACACTCCCCTTATGACAACCGGATAACTTGTGACATTACCCGGATGCAGGATGTAAATGCTGCCATTCGAAAACACCGGCCCCGAACTATCTTCAATCTGGCGGCCTACGGCGGTTACGCGCGGCAGAATGCGGTGGCTCAAATTCACACGATTAATTACCTGGGCACGCTCAATCTGGTGACGGCATTGCGCGATGCTGGATGTGAGGCCTTCGTTCAGGCAGGTACATCTTCCGAATATGGCCTGAACTGTGCCGGCCCGAAGGAATCGGCATCGCTAGAACCTAATAGCGATTACGCTGTCTCGAAGGTGGCGACAAGTTATCTCATGAGCTATTACGGTCGATCTGAGAACTTTCCTTGCACGCACCTACGGATTTATTCGGTCTATGGACCTTGGGAGGAACGTGACCGTCTGGTGCCCCGGCTGATCAGCCTGGGACTGCAGGGACGCTACCCGCCACTAGTCAATCCCGAAATCTCTCGCGATTTTATTTACGTTGATGATTGCACGAGGGCTTTTGTGCGCGCCGCGCTCACGACGTGCCGCACCGCACCCGGACAAATATTTAATATCGCCACAGGTTGCAAGACATCGCTCCTCGAAATCGCACTGCTGGTACGTGGCCTCTTCAATATACCCGAAGAGCCAGAGTTCGGATCGATGCCGAATCGCAGATGGGACCTTTCGAATTGGTTTGGCGATCCTCGCCTGGCTCATGAAAAGCTAGGCTGGATCCACAGGCACAGCCTCGAGGACGGGCTCCGGCTAACTGCGGAATGGGAGCGCCTTGCAGACTCGCAAATCCATTTCGCTATCTTGCCAAGCAAGCCAGAACTCCTCTCGGCTATCGTCGCATGTTATGGGGACGAGCAGGCGATACCCATCTTGTACGAGCGCCTGACACAAATCTTCGCACAACTAGGCGTAGATTATGAGATCATTTTTGTTAACGATTGCAGTCCGGCAAATGATGAAGCGGTGATTCGCCAACTGTGTGACCAGGATTCCCATGTAATCGGCATTTCCCATTCGCGGAATTTTGGCTCACAAAGTGCCTTTCTGAGCGGGATGGAGATTGCGACAGGTGACGCAGTTATTCTTCTCGATGGCGACCTTCAGGATCCCCCTGCGCTAGTTGAAGCGTTCTATCGGCAGTGGAAACAGGGGTATGAAGTGGTCTACGGGATACGTATTAAGCGGCAAGCTTCCTGGTATATGCAGATGTTTTACAAGGCGTTTTACCGTGTTTTTCAGCGTCTTTCCGAGGTCAAAATTCCACTCGATGCCGGCGACTTCTCACTGATCGACCGGAAGGCGGTTGAACATTTGCTGCGTTTTCGGGAGCGCGATTTGTTTGTGCGCGGCTTGCGGGCGTGGATCGGTTTCAAACAGACGGGGGTGCCGTATGTCCGACCGGAGCGTATGTTTGGGCGAAGTACGAACAGGTTTCTAAAAAATATCTGGTGGGCCAAGAAGGGCATATTTTCATTCAGTCTCAAACCGCTCTATTACATTCAGGGGTTTGGCCTTGCAATTTTTGCCGTCAGCATCGCTCTGGCGCTATTCTATTTGTTTTACTACTTCTTGAATCCATCAGTGCGAGTGCCAGGCATCACAACAATCGTATTGCTCATATTGGGCTTGAGCGGCGTTCAGCTTCTTTCCCTCAGTATCCTAGGCGACTACGTTGGCAAAGTGCTCGAGGAGGCTAAGGGCCGTCCTCGTTTCATACGTTCGAAAATAATAAGGGGCGCGGACACAATCAGCTCTGAGACGGAAATCGAGTTACTGATCGAGGACTGCAGAGAAACGGCTATTGCGCGCAGCAATGTCAAGCATAGTTGACGAACGCGGGTTCAATCAGGGTTACGAGTTAAACAGCGCGCAACAAGCCCGGCTGCAGCGGCGGGCAAAAGCAATAGTGTCCGAAATGAGCCTGCCCGCGGAGCGTAGCCGCAAGCTCGAGGTGCATATCCTTGAACTGGGCTGCGGAATGGGTGAACTCGCCTCTGAACTCGCAAAGATCGCCGGCGCGCGCGTAACGGGAGTTGATCGTTCCCAAAAGTTTATCGACTACGCGAGTGCCAACTATCATCACCCGAACCTTCGCTTCCTCGTCGCAAATTTCAGCGACTCGTCGCGCGAAGCTGCTCAGGGAAAATATGATTACATCGTTGGCAATGGAATCCTACATCACCTTTACTACCACCTGGACGAGTTTCTGCCAACACTAGCGCTTTGGCTACGCCCAGGCGGCCGACTGATCTTTTGGGAGCCTAACTTAAAAAACCCCTACGTGTTTCTAATTTTTAAGGTTGGTGCATTACGCCGCATGGCGCGCCTTGAGCCGGAAGAAATGGCATTCACACCAAGATTTATTCAAAGGAAGCTTACGGGCGCGGGTTTTTGTCAGGTCCGCGCTATCACGCGTGACTTCCTATTGCCCAACACGCCGGCGAGGTTGATTTCATCCGTGGTCAAAATCGGCGATTTTCTGGAGAAGGTTCCGGTTGTAAGGGGATGCGCACAATCTATACTTCTCACCGCGACTGCGAGTTGACCCAGGGTAGCTCTGTGGACGGGCTCAGGCGAAGACACACTGACGCAATCACCAGGTGTAAAATAGCTCAGTCGCCAAACGCCAGTCTCACATCCTCCGCCGTGCGACGATAACTGTCACAGCGCATCCGAACTTGTTTACCACAGGGAGACCTTCAACGACCGGCTCTAGGGCTTTCATGATTCGTGCGATCACAGAAGGACAAAAAATCGGCACAAATCCAGCGAACCGTTGGTAGGCGATCACGCCGCCGCTCTCTTCGATCCACTGCCTCAGCTGGCGGGAAGTATAGGATTTTTCATTGTGCTCTCGATGGTAGCGGGAAAGCTTTTCAATCACTTTGAGACCCAAATTATTTCCGTTTGGCTCGTGGATGACAATCTCCGGCGCAACACGAAATGCTTCGCGGATGACATCCTTCGGGTTGTCGTCGTGGTGCAAAATGCTTTGGACAAGCGCAACGTCGAAGCTGTTGTCCGAAAACGGCAGTTGGTGGGCATCGCCGACAAGAAATTGCACTAGGCGATTTTCCTTATTTGTGTTCGCAACCGCGATGGCGTGACCAGCAGGGTCAAGGCCTACCATTGATTTTGGTTGGGCTCTATCCCAAAACCGAATTGTGTAGAAGCCGTCGCCGCAACCAACATCCACGACCGAACGATTGTATAGGCTCGCTGTAGCCAGAATCGCGTCCGTCGAACGTTGCGTGGCGAGTCGACAACTTTGTCGAACACTCTTGGTGTAATAGTAACCTTTATTGATCTCTGCGTCACGATCGAACACATCCACGTTTTTCCTTTGGACGCCGGTTGAGAGTGATTGTTCAGGCACGCTCATTCCTTATGAGAACTGTATGTAAAATAGTGAAGGATTGTTTATGGCGAACTGTACAGCTTTTGCTTCTGGAGCGGGCCCGAGGACCAGTTCCGCGTGGCCACTTCCATAATGAGACCTCCGAAAGTCGTCAAGACTCCAAATTGTTCCCACTCTCTCCATGAAAATCAATTGCTTCGAAAGCTAGCTCGCGCGTTCTCCGGGAACAACCGGTAGAGGATGGCCAAATCTCTGTCGGTTCTCCCAGATCACCGATCGACTGCTCCTCAAACATGATCATTGGGTCGTCTTTCAAGTAATCGAAAACCTTGTAATCGCAGACCATGAGATACATTCGTGGAGTGCGCTTTTGTTGGCAGCCGTATTAGCGGGCTATCGTTGCGGCGATACAACATGAGCACAAGCCTTGTAATCGGATCAGTCGCGAGATTAGAAGGTTGGCGATGAATGAAAGTCAACAACAGACTAAAAGATTCGAAGAAAAGCAGCAACCAGTCCGCGCTTTCGACAGACGTTGCTTGTTAGCTTGCCTTGCGATTTCGACCTTCCTTGTCGTCTGGATCACACTCGCCAGTGGAAGCTTTGATCCGCGTTCCGCAGCGTTTCTCTTGGTGCTGCCGTGGGCCCTGCTCAGACTTGGAGGCATCATCACGGCAGCCCTGCGATTGCCATCCTTCTTCGCCTTAGATTTCCTGTTAGGGGTGGGCGTTGTTTCGGTCGGAGTGATGGCTTGGAAGATCTTCGTGCCATTCTCACTCTGGGTTCTGCTGATTGTTCTTCTGATCGCGGCGGCCGGCATTCCGAAGTTTCTCCCGGATCATCAGCGTGACCCGGTTTCTGCCTTGGGACTGCTAGGCGTAATTGTGAGTCTTGCTGCAGCAACCGGTTGGTGTCAGGACCTTATTTTACCAACGAACTCGGTCGAAGGTGCCATCGTCTTCAAGCCGTGGTCGGATTTTTTCTTCCACGCCACTATCGTGGCTCGCAGCTTGGGAACTCAAACTTTGTATCAAGTTGGCAATTATGAGTGGAAAGGCTTCCCCGCAATGTTCTATCACTACGCGAGCTACTCTCTCGCCTCATGTTTAGCTAAGGTGGGGCACGTTGCGGCTTATGATACGGTAGTAGGTTTCTGGGCACCATTCGGATCATTTCTTACCGGATTGGCCAGCTATGCGCTCGGCCGGGTGATCTGGGGCCCGGGAGCCGGACTGGCGGCGCTCGTGGGTATATTTTTAGTACCGGACGGCGTTATGTTAGGTGTCGCCCATCCTTATTACGGCTATTTCTGGCTGCAACACGTTGCTCCTGGAGGTCTCTATGGAGTTGCGATCGCCGGAATAGCGTTGATTCTTATCGTACTGGGGACGCGCGAAGGGCGGCGCGTCTGGATTGTCTCTGGCGTAGTACTCGGCGCGTTGGTGGCTCTTTTCAAGGTTCAAGTCTTCACAGCAGCATTTCCGCTGCTTTTTTCTTTTGCTATTGTGGCTTGGCCTCCGCGCAAGCGCCGGCAATGGCTCGTCCTCGCCGTCTGTGTAGCGGCGGGCGTCGCCCCTCTAACGTTGGCGAACCGTTTCCACGTTGGACCGAATATCCAGTTCGATTTCTCCAGTAGCGTTCGGCATTGGAAGAATTTGGCAATGTGGGCTAGCGACACGGGCTTGGCGAGCTGGTATCACGTTTTTAGCACTCCTCATCCGTTTCCTTCTCACCTCGCGCAAGCGATCGGTTTACTCTTGCTTAATGCGTTGGGGATTTTCGCGGTGGTCGCTCCGCTCACTTGGCTACTTGTGCTGCGGCGCAAAACTTGGCAGACGCCGGAAGGAATCTCAGTAGCCGCGGTGGCTATTCTGTTGCTGATGACTTTTGGTCTGAGTCGCAATGAGATCTTGGGCAGTGCAGACGAATTGATACATCGGCCCTTCGTCTGGGCGTACTGGCTCGTGGGCTCGCTTACCGCGGGACGCCTTTTTTCGATGGCGTCGGGGCCTCGCCCGCAGTTGCCAACCTGGACCATTGCCCTTGGCATTCTTGCGTTAGTGCTAGTTCCAGTCTGGTATGGCTCCGGACTACAGCGCCCCAAATGGTCGTGGACGGTTGCGTACTCTAGCATACGCGTGGATCGCGGCCTGGTCGAGTGCGCGCACTATATCCGGGGCCAGCCTCCTACTAATGCTGTGGCACAGGACTCGCGTTTAGATGAGTTGCTCGTCCTGGCAGGATTGGGTGAACGTCCTTCTTTTGCGGCTAGGCCTAAAGCGTGGGTGCTAGCAAGTAAGGCTTTCCGAGAATCCCCTTACCAAGAGCAACTAAAGAGGTTGCAAAGTTTGCAGCAAGCGACAAACGTTCCAGACTTGAAGCGCAGTGTTCGCGACACTGGTATTCGCTGGTACGTTGTTCATCCGGGCGATTCCTATGCTTGGCCAGCTGAGTTTCGCGATCGTCCCCTGTTTGAATCCCACGGCTATAAAGTTTATGATATGCAGCGTTGTTTCGATTTGCGGGGATGATGCCGAGACAGCCCTCGCGATCCGCTGGCAGCACCAACTTCCGCCTTATTAAGCCGATCCCATCGGCTGGCACGCGAAATGATCTAGCGCCGCTTGCATTTCATAAGCGGACTTCATTTCTACGTTGGCCTGGATCACTTCTTTCGTCGCAGCGCGGTGGCCGCCGTAGCTATTCTATGATTGATGATGACTTTGGTTTATGGCGCAACGAAGTGTTGAGCAATCCGGCCGAATTGATAGATCCGCCTAGTTACTGCTGCCCCAGCCGAGGTTCTGCATCGGAAGGGGACATTAACTACCCCAGCAGCTCACTGACAGTTGCCTCTTCTTCCCTCAATTCTGCGACCGACTTGTGATCGGTTTGACAACTGAATATCTCCGAGGACGCGACGGCCGGGCGCGCCGAGATGGATACGAAGAACGACGGCTTGGGCGGCCGTCGAATTCAAACGTGACGGCTGTGAAGGCGTCACTCCTTGATAAAACGCCGATCCTCGCGAAGTATTGCTACAGCAAATCGCTCACCATCGATTTTTCTTCCTTTAGCTCGGCGACTGACGCGTCGATTTTCGAGCGGCTGAATTCGTTTATTGGAACGCCTTGCACGATTTCCAATTTTCTGCCTCGCAAACGGACTGGGAACGATGAGATCAATGCTTCCTCAACGTCATAACTTCCATCGGAACAAACTGCCACGCTGTGCCAATTGTCCGCCGGCGTGTCGTTAAGAAGAGAATATACGGTATCGACGATCGCATTTGCCGCAGAGCCAGCTGACGAAAGTCCACGCGCCTTGAGGACGGCGGCACCGCGCTGTTGCACTGTGGCAATGAAATCTTCCTTCAGCCATTTCTCGTCTCCGATCACTTTGTTCGCGGGACGACCGTCGATTCTGGCGTTATAGAAATCGGGATACTGCGTCGAAGAGTGATTTCCCCAGATGGTCATGTTCGTAACCGAGCGAATGCTAACACCAGCTTTCTGTGCGAGCTGCGCGCGTGCACGGTTTTCGTCGAGCCGCGTCATGGCGAACCACCGATCGCTCGGGATGTCTTTCGCGTTATTCATCGCGATCAGGCAATTGGTGTTGCATGGATTTCCGATGACGAGCACGCGCACATCGGCCGCAGCATTTTTTTGGATCGCCTGACCTTGCCCTATGAAAATTTTGCCGTTGATGCCGAGCAGGTCCTTACGTTCCATGCCCGCCTTGCGCGGCACGCTTCCGACTAACAACGCCCAGTCGACGTCGCGAAAACCCTCATCGAGATCGGCCGTTGGTGTCACCGATTCAAGGAGCGGGAAAGCGCAATCGTCCAGTTCCATCACCACGCCTTCGAGCGCGCCAAGCACGGCAGGGATCTCGATTAGATGAAGGCTGACCGGTTGATCGGGCCCGAACATTTGTCCAGACGCGATGCGAAATAGAAGAGCGTAACCGATGTGCCCGGCGGCGCCGGTCACAGTGACTTTAATCGGAGTTTTCATGGCGCAATTAGCCATAAACACCTTATTGAGAGCAAGCGATTCCTCTCCCTTCGCGGGTATGACAGGAGCCAGATCGGCGGTAGATTTCGAGCACGATGTATCCAGGTAAATTGAGCAAGATCATCAATCTTTTTGAATCTCTGCCGGACGATGAGCGGCGCGAGACGATCGTTTCGTATGCTGACAGTGCGAAAAGGCAGGAGCCGCGTAAGGACGAAAATTTTGATCTCGTCGACGTCCGGAAAGACGAGGAATGCACAGACACAGTCGGCGTCTACCTGCACGTGGATGACGAGGGCAAGGCACACATTCGCATGACCCTCGGCCCTGAAGTGCAAACGCTTACTCGCGCGATGACTGCGATTCTCTGCAAGGGGCTCGAAGGCTCGACGCCGCAGGAAATTCTTGATCTGCCAAGTGATTTCGTGACGCGCATTGTTGGTACCGAACTAGTGCGCGTCCGCAGCCAGACTGTGTATTACGTCCTCACACGCATAAAGAGCATCTGTAAAGTCTGGCTAGACCGCCAGCGCATGGCCCAAGTGGCATAGGAAGCCAGGCGAGACGTTTGTTTTCCCGTGACGTTCGTGTGATTTCGTTTACCATCCCCGCTGGCGCAGATGCCGCGGAATAAAGAACTCAAAAAAATTCTTCTCATCGGCTCCGGTCCAATCGTGATCGGGCAGGGCTGCGAATTTGATTATTCCGGAGTCCAGGCGTGCAAGGCGCTGCGCGAAGAAGGCTACGAGGTGGTGTTGGTGAATTCGAATCCGGCCACCATCATGACTGATCCGGAATTCGCCGATCGCACTTACGTCGAGCCGATCACGCCCGAGGTGATCGAGGCGATTATGGAACGCGAAAAACCGGACGCGATTTTGCCGACGCTCGGGGGACAGACCGCGCTCAACGCCGCAATGGAATTAAACCGTAACGGCGCTCTGGCGCGGCACGGGGTCAAATTGATCGGCGCAAACGCGCAGGCTATCGCAAAAGGTGAAGACCGCCAATTGTTCAAGGAAGCAATGTTGCGTATCGGGCTCGACGTGCCGCGCTCCGGTATAGCCCGTTCGATTGCGGATCTCGATCGCATCGTGGCCGAGATCGGAACCTTTCCGCTGATCATTCGTCCGGCATTCACCTTGGGTGGTACTGGTGGCGGGATCGCTTACAACCGCGAAGAACTCGATGAAATCGCTGCGCGCGGCCTGGATCTTTCGCCAGTGCGCGAAGTGTTGATCGAAGAATCGCTGGTCGGCTGGAAAGAGTTCGAAATGGAAGTCATGCGCGACCGGATAGACAACTGCGTGGTCGTTTGTTCCATCGAGAATTTCGATCCCATGGGCGTGCACACCGGCGACTCCATCACAGTCGCGCCTGTGCAAACGCTGACGGACAAGGAATACCAAATGATGCGCGACGCGGCGTTCGCGGTGATCCGTGAAATTGGCGTCGAGACCGGCGGATCGAACATTCAGTTTGCTGTTCACCCTGAAACGGGCCGCATGGTCGTGATTGAAATGAATCCGCGCGTGTCGCGTTCCAGTGCGCTGGCATCGAAAGCGACCGGTTTTCCAATTGCAAAAATCGCGGCCAAACTCGCAGTCGGCTACGCGCTCGACGAAATCAAAAACGACATTACTCGCGAAACGCCAGCCTGCTTTGAGCCGACAATTGATTACTGCGTCGTTAAAGTGCCGCGATTCACATTTGAAAAATTTCCCCAGGCAGACGCGACTCTCACAACGCGGATGAAGAGCGTGGGAGAAGCAATGGCGATCGGACGCACGTTTAAGGAAGCGTTACAAAAAGCGCTGCGAAGCCTGGAGATCAAACGCTTCGGTTTGTTAGGCGACGGTGCGGACAAGGATGTCGATCTTGAAACACTGCGATTGAAGCTGGCGATCCCGAATGCCGAGCGAATCTTCTATCTCGCGCAAGCACTCCAAAAAGGGGCATCGATCGATGAAGTTTACGAGCTTACGAAGATCGATCGGTGGTTTTTGCGAAATATCGCTGAGGTCGTTGCTGAAACCGAATGTTTGAAGACAAAGACATTCTTGCGCGCGAAGAAATTCGGGTTCTCAGACCGACAATTGGCAGTCGTGCGAAGCGCTTCGGAAAACACGATTCGATCCGAAAGAAAAGCTGAAAGAGTCGTACCGACGTACCGCCTCGTTGATACGTGCGCGGCGGAGTTCGAGGCGTATACGCCTTATTACTATTCGACGTACGGCGACGAGAACGAGCGACGGGAAAGCGACAAACGTAAGATCATGATCCTGGGTGGCGGCCCGAACCGGATCGGCCAGGGCATTGAATTTGATTACTGCTGCGTGCATGCCGCGTTTGCCCTCCGCGAGCTAGGCTTCGAGACAATCATGGTCAACTCGAATCCAGAAACGGTTTCGACCGATTACGATACGAGTGACAAACTTTATTTTGAGCCGCTCACCCTCGAGGACGTGCTTAACATTTACGATCAGGAAAAACCGGAGGGCGTAGTTGTCCAGTTTGGCGGCCAAACACCGCTGAATCTTGCCAGCGGATTGAAAGCGGCAGGCGTCCCTATTCTCGGGACGCAAACGGAAAGCATCGAGACCGCTGAGGACCGAAAGTTATTCGCAGCAATGCTGGACAAACTTGGCCTGCGTCAAACTCCCAATGGATCGGCCACAAGCACCAAAGAGGCCGTAGCGATAGCCAAGAAAATTGGTTATCCGGTGCTCGTTAGGCCAAGCTTCGTTTTGGGGGGGCGCGCAATGGAGCTCGTGTATACCGAGACGGATCTGAGACGTTACATGACAAATGCGATTGAAGTGACGCCCGATCGGCCGGTGCTTATCGATCGCTTTCTCGAGGACGCTATTGAGGTCGATGTCGATTGCATCTCCGACGGCGAGACCACCGTCATCGGCGCAATCATGGAGCACATTGAGGAAGCGGGCATCCACAGCGGTGACAGCGCATGCGTGGTCCCGACATTCTCTCTGTCGCAAAAAGTGTTAGACGAGATTTCATCCGCGACGAAAGCGATGGCGCGCGAGCTGAATGTGCGCGGTCTAATGAACGTGCAATTCGCCGTCAAAGGCGACGAAGTTTACGTGCTGGAAGTGAATCCGCGCGCCTCGCGTACGGTGCCATTCGTCAGCAAAGCGATTGGCATCCCGTTGGCAAAACTGGCCGCCAAAGTGATGACCGGAAACTCATTGCGCGAACTCGGATTCACGAAAGAAATCGTGCCGAAACATTTTTCAGTGAAAGAAGCTGTGTTTCCGTTTCTTCGCTACGAAGGTTTGGATATCTCGCTCGGGCCGGAAATGAAATCGACGGGCGAAGTAATGGGCATCGATGTTGATCTTGGCCTTGCGTATGCCAAATCGCAGATGGCTGCGCCGCCTCCTTTACCCAAACGCGGAAGAGTTTTTGTCAGCGTAAAAGACGCCGATAAGGAGGCAATCATTCCCGTTGCGCGTGAATTTCTCAAACTCGGTTTTGAAATTGTTTCCACCAGCGGCACGGCAGAAGCGCTGACCAAAGCAAAAATCAAAGTGACCAAGGTTTTCAAGATTCACGAGGGACGTCCAAACGTGCTCGACCGAATCAAAAACGGTGACATCAATTTCATCATCAACACGCCAAGCGGGAAAATTCCCCGTGAGCACGAAGTGGTTATTCGCAACGCCGCACTCGCGGCAAAAATTCCGATCATGACCACAGTCCGGGCCGCACTGGCCAGCGCGAATGGCATTCGCTCACTGCAAAACCGAAAAGTTCAGGTGCGAAGCTTGCAGGAATATCACGCTTCGCCGCGTTAGGCCGTTGAACCGTTGAAAGGTTGAAGCGGAAAACGCGTTGCC
>DATFXP010000011.1:0-6647 GCA_035315785.1 Candidatus Udaeobacter sp.
TATCTCCTTCTCGTTAGACCTAAAGCGCGTGAAACCTACAGCAACTCAAATCGTGCTTGCCTACGTCGCATCCATTTCCTTGATGCTCACGGCATTCCATCGGCCACTCGGACTGACGGTCGAAGCCCAACAGGACGATCATGTGGCTTGACCTTGTCCTTATCATGGCGACCTCGCTGTCGTCTTTCTTATGGCTTCCGTGCACCGGTATCACTGTCTCACACGCGCAGCTCATCATGATTTCGATCAGCACGTTTGTTTTATCTGTCGCGGCATATTTCATCGCATGGAAACGTAGCGAGCGTTCTAACAAATCGCTGGAGCCAACCGCTGCTGCCGCGATGCGCAGATTTAGTTTTATGAGGCAGTTCTCCGAGTTTGCCGTACTCGCCTCCGCCAGCGGTGGCTCAGCTCTTTCTCGTTAGACCCATGCATGCCCCTGCTCATAAGAGACACTGGCGCCATTACCTACTTTTCTTAATCGCAGCTGCATCGCTCCTGGTTCTGCTTTGCCTGCCACCTATACATCAGGATGCGCGCTATCACGAGTTTGCCGATAGTCGCCGGTTCCTCGGAATCCCTAATTTCGCGGACGTGGTATCCAATGCTCCGTTCCTGATCGTTGGGCTAGCCGGCATCATGCTGGGGGCCTTTGGGCGTTTGACGGGGTATTCGATATGCTGGTTTACATTCTTTCTTGGCGTGTCGCTAGTAAGCGTTGGTTCTGGGTATTATCACTGGCATCCAAACAACGATTCGCTCGTCTGGGACCGGTTGCCGATGACCGTGGCCTTCATTGGTTTGTTTATGGCCATTCTGAGCGAATCGGTGCATCCGAAGCTGGGAACCATATTGCTTCTTCCAGGTTTGCTGCTAGGTGCAGGCAGCGTCATTTATTGGCACTGGTACGATGATCTGCGCCTTTATGCTTGGGTGCAGTACGCTCCCCTCCTGATACTTCCCGCTCTCTTAGCTCTGTATCCGAGTCAGTACTCGCATAGGTACATGTTGCTCATTGCCCTTGCGTGCTATCTTTTAGCCAAGCTCTTCGAGGTTTCTGATCGACAGGTATTCGCGATTCTCCTTGGCGGAGTGTCTGGGCATACGATCAAGCACTTATGGGCAGCCACGGGCTGCTTTTGCATTCTCCAAATGCTGAGGAAACGACAGTTCCTGAATGTGAAACGTGCGACCTAACCAATCGATGAAGCCAGCGAGCGAAATGTTTGTTGTTCGGTATTTTATCTCGCCATGAAACCGACACGTGCAGAGCTTTGCGTTCTCGTTTTCCTCCCCGTGCTACTCGTGCCAGTGGGCGTGGCCACCGGGAGCGACACTCCCAAGCCGACGCCCTCTGCATCCGTGATTGCCATCCTCGGTGCGATGACCGTGGAACTCGAGACGCTGGAGCAGCAACTGACTGACAAAAAGGAGCGGACGGTTCGGGGGATCCGGTTCGTCACGGGGGACCTGAAAGGCCGCACGGTTGTGCTCGCCCACTCAGGGATGGGTGAGGTCAACGCCGCCAGGACGGCCATCTTGCTCGTGGAGCACTTTCAACCGACGCATGTGCTCTTTACGGGAATCGCGGGTGGCCTCAACCCGGACCTCGGTCCGGGGGATATCGTTATCGGCGCGCGGACCACTTACTATGACTACGGCGAGCTGACCCCGAATGGGTTTCGCCCTCTCCCGACTGTCAATTCGCTCACCGGGAAGCCGAACCCGCTCTTCTTTCCCGCGGACGCGGGCCTGCTTGCCGCAGCTGAAAAAGCCACGGCGGACCTCAAGCTCGCGCATATCAAAACTAGCAAAGGCGCGCGGATCCCGCGGGTGGTCACGGGTGTGATCGTGACAGGGAATATGTTCGTGGCTTCTCCCACGAAGAGCGCGGAGCTACGAAAAGACTTCGAGGCCGACGCCACTGAAATGGAAGGAGCGGCAGTGGCGCAGATTTGCTGCCAACAGCGCGTGCCTTGTCTGGTCCTACGCAGCCTCAGTGACGACGCGGGCGCCAAGGCCGAGGAGAACGTTCGCCTCTTCGAGAAGACTGCTGCCCAGAACTCCGCGCTGCTTGTGACCGGTATTGTCGCGCGACTCGAATCCAAATAGGTAGGCTTATGCGCGTCCTTTGCTGGATACTGCTGCTTATAGTTTGCTTCGCCGCGTGGATCGCTGTGCTGTTCGCAGGCATCGTCTGGTGCTACTTCGCTGTTCCAGCCGCGCGCGCTGTTGTCGCGTGGATTGTGTTCGGGACAGGCGGTATCTATGCGCTCTGGCTTGCGGTCGTTTCGTGGGCGTGGGGCGAGTTTATCGCCGCGGGTATTGGTCGCGCAGCGGCGGTGTTGCTATTGACCCGCGGCCAAAAGATTTTTAGGAGGACCAATCGCGTTGCATCACAAAACGCCTAACCAAGCGCTGCAGCCAACGATAGGCTGTTGCCGGCAAGTATGAAGTATGAGGTCAAAGCAGAGCTAGGCTTCGCCTGGCGTGGCTTATCACCTTCTCGTTAGATGCTAAGTTGCTATATCAGACCGGTGGCAGTCCTCGCTACTGCCCTCGCGCTCGCTGCGTGGGAAGCGCTGGCATCCAATCCGGCTATCGGCGGCGGCAGCGGAGCATCGCACAAGACAGCTATAGTCGTTCATGCATCCAGCGCAGCAGTTGGGATCCGTGCACAGGACGCTTATTTGAAAGCTCGTTATCCAGGTTATCGTTTCATTGGGCACGCATTTGCGCTTCATAAAGGTAAATGGTACGACATCGTCATGTTCACTGATGCGCACGGTAGGAAGCGCTCATTGTATTTTGATATCAGCGACTATTTCAAACCGATGTGAGATTCAACGCGTCTAACCGGTCGATGAAACCACAACGCAACGTTTGATGTTTGATGTGCGATGTTTGATCTGGCGTTGATACCCTGCCGTGGCTTATCTCGTTCTTGTTATGACGTGGAGGTAAGAAATGGCAAAAGTTGATCTTTATAACACCTCATATGGACATTACGCGCTGAAGGCCTATGGCGAGATTCGACGGGAGACATATGGAGAAGACTACGGCCAAACCAGCTGGGTGACCACAGCAGAATCTTATGAGATCCCGAAGCTGCTTAAGCTTTCCGACAAGTCTTCAGTTTTGGAAATAGGTTGCGGTTCTGGCGGCTATGCAGTTCATCTGGCAAAAATTGCCGGCTGCCGAATACTCGGGCTTGATATAAATCCGGAAGGTGTCCGAACGGCGAATGTTCTTGCTGAGCAAGCAAAGGTCGGGGCAAGCGCCCGATTCCAACAGTTTGACGCATCACAGCCTCTACTTGAGAAAGATGACAGCTTTGACGCTGTATACTCCAACGATGTTCTGTGTCACGTAGAGAATCGCGCGCGAGTGCTTGCGAACGTTTTTCGTGTCCTCAAGCCGGGTGGCCGATTCCTGTTTAGCGACGCACTTGTGATTGGAGGCCTTGTTTCGCATGAGGAGATTGCGACGAGGAGCTCGATCGGAATGTATTTCTTTAGCCCTCCCGGTGAGAATGAGCGTTTAATCAAGCAAGCCGGATTTAAGTTATTGGAGGCCAGGGATACGACTGAGGGCGCCGCGACGCTTTCGCAGCGCTGGCATGATGCCCGGAGCAGGAGGAAGTCAGCGCTGGTGGCAATAGAAACTGAAGATAATTTTATCGGCCTTCAGCGTTTCCTAACCTGCGTACATTTGCTAACATCAGAGCGTCGCCTTCTGCGGTTCTTATATATCATGGAAAAATAGGGCTCAGGCCGCGCCAACTAATCGCTTGACCCGCGGGTGGCCGGTGAGGAGAACCAGAGGCCGCTATGGCTCAGCTGGCCGGTTAGATGGCAGCGCGGGGCATCGCTAGGCTAGACCCCGGCTGTGTTGATTTTTTAGCGTCTTACGGAATCCTCGCGCGCAATCATTGCTTTGCGGGGTCGCTTGATCAAACACCACCTGAACCTCCGCTTGTGCCGTCGTAACGGTAACCGTAACAGCAAACTGGTCACGTCGAAATTCGCCAAGTGGGTATTGTGCGTTTGCCATGTCCGCATTTAAGCAATGGGCAAATTCAACTAAGGAGGCAATAAGCAGCATGAAAGCAAAACATATAATTATCAGCGTACTGACAGTTCTATTCGTGTTCCCATTGATGGGGACATTCGCTCAGCAAGCAGCGAGCTCGGGGTCTATTGAAGTAATCACCACTTTTGATTATCCCGGTGCCGGAAATAACACTCTGCCGCAAAAGATCAACGAAAGAGGCGACGTCGTTGGCGAATACATCGATTCGAACGGGGTGACGCGGGCGTTTGTTCGGTTCAGCGATGGTAGCTTTAGCGATCCGATCGTCGACCCGAACGATACCGTCGGTTTTACCGAAGGACGAGGCATCAATAACTTACGCACGGTCGCCGGTGACTACGTCATCAGCGATGGTACCGTTCACTCGTTTTTCTGGTCGGGCGGCACCTTCACGGAATACGATGTCCCCAACACGCTCCAGACCAATCTGCTTTCGATAAACGATGCCGGCACCTTCACCGGCGGGTTTGATCCGGGCAGCGGGATCTTTCAGGCTTTCGTCGGCCGGGGCGGAGCCTTGACATCGTGGAGCATCCCGGGCGCTGTCTTAACACTTGCTTACGAGATCAATAATTCAAATCAGTTGGCAGTGGGATACTTCATAGATGCCGGAGGAATCCTTCACGGCTACTACCGGGACGCAAGTGGGACACTGCACTTCCCAGTCGATCCACCGGGCTCTGTTGCCACAGTCATGTTTGGACTTAATGACAAGAACTGGGTGGTGGGCAGATATTTTGATGGCTCAATCACTCATGGATTCCTCTTCCAAACGCCGAACAGCTTCTTCATCTTCGATTATCCGGGATCAATCTTCACATCGCTTAACGGAATCAATGACCGCGGGATTATCTGTGGTCGGTACGTCGATGGTTCCGGAATTGCCCACGGATTCCTGGCTCGGATCACCGGCACACCGCCGACACAAGCAGCGGGGCCGCAAATGAAGGCGAACAATTCCCAATCGCTGGTCGCTCCACTTAACCCAGCGCCTGCGGCGTGGGGAGGTGCAATGCCTGCGCGTTGACGAACGCGAGCTTCACATTGCCATCTAACCGTCGTTCGAACCTCCCGGCGCAATCGCCGGGAGGTTACGGTTAGACGAGAATCGATTCAGCTGACCGGTCATAGGCCGGTGGATACAGCAGATTGTCACGCCGGCGTTTCAAAGGTCGCCTATATTCGGAAGTTGACTTAGTCACGCACACTAGCGTTGAGCCAGAAGCCCAAATGGGCTGCGATTAAGATTAGGGTTTCCCTGGGCTGCATTGGGGCTTGTCATTCTGTAGCCTTTTAACGCACACTTGCCTCCATGGAGGCAGAAATAGATTGCATGTCGCAATCTAATTCTTGTTACGGGCCAGGAGATTTATGAAATGCCTTTTTCGTTTATCTGTCTTACTACTCGGCAGTGTCCTATTCGTCAGTGTGATCTCGGCGCAATCGGCGACAGACCCTATCTACGTGAAAGTTGCTGACGGATGGAAAGGTTTGTACGGGCATGGCAATGAGTATGCTGAATTCCATGTCAAAGGCGATGACGTTAAACTCCAGGATGCTTATCACGTGTTGCTGGGGAATGGCGTTGGATTGATGGTATCTTTTGTAGATAAAAAAGAATTGCGTGACCAAAAGGATTTGTTAAGTGCGCACGCCCAGTGGGAAATTGATTACTGGCATGAACATGCCAGCAAAGTGGAAAGTAATGTCCGACGGAATCTGATGGGATCAGATAAGGGCCTAAAGGTAACTGAGATAAGAGTGTTCAACGACAAGGGCGCGCGAATGTCATCTTACTTAGTTGGGCTTGCCGCAAACGATGGGGTCTTTGTTCTCTCGGTCTCGCCAGCTAGGAAGGACGTGGATCCAGTGGTAAAGGAGCTAGTGAGTTCTTTTAAGCTCGTGCATCAAAAATTGGATCCTGAACGTGTCAAGAATTTGGCATCCAAAGCGAAAGCGCATGACTGAGTGCGCGTCTAGGTCTATGCGCGCATTTGCGTTCATCGCCGTTGCATATGCCGTCGGGATTTGCAAAGGCGATATGCCTCTGCCGCCCGCGAGCGAAGTCACGGCTATGAGTCCGAATGGCGGTATCCGCGCCATTTCGGAGCCGAAAGCGGGAACACGCGTAGAGGACGTCAAACAGGGAAAAGTTCTTTGGCGTTTGCCGGAGTGGCACAGATCGATGTGTGTTGCTGATGATGGGAAGCATCTCGTGACTGAGCCTGACGGCATGAACCTTATTCCAGTCGATTTCACAGATGATTTTGTCCTGCTAACCTTTTGGCGTGAAGGTACGAAAATCCGGGACGTCACAGTCAGAGATTTGTTCCCTGGCCGTCGGGGGCTCGTTCGCACGGTGTCACACTACGCTTGGCGACTAGGTATGGATTTGGACGCTCATGGGCGGCTACGGGTCTCCCTAATAGACGGCAGAACTCTGCTGTTTGATGTCGGCATTGGAAATTTCGTAAAGGAGTAAGCAATCGAGATCTATGGCAGTTGTTGTCGTATCGGCCATTCTGCTTGCAGCGATACCCACGGCGGCTCCCGTT
>DATFXP010000012.1:0-2547 GCA_035315785.1 Candidatus Udaeobacter sp.
CGCAGCTTACCACGTCCTTCATCGCCTATTGGCACCAAGGCATCCATGATGCGCTCTTTGTAGCTTGATCAATCTGTAGGTCCCGCAGACGCGGGACCAAATTGTGATAACTGAAACTCTCTCATCGTCGTGCGACGATGCTTGATTTCAGACTCAGCTCTTAAAGTTGTATTTTCTTACTACCCTGTATGTAGATGTCAAAGAACCAGCTGTTCCGCGCATTTCAGGCGACAAAAAAAACTCAATCTTGATCGCTATGGGCCGCCCTTGCTTCAGTGACGGACGTTAAGCGGGACAAAATTGAGCCAATTTGCAGTCCCAAAATGTACGTAGAACGCACTCCAAAGTGAAGGAGTCCCGCTTCGCGCGGGATAAGTACCATAACAGGGAATGGATGGGTGTCAACTTGGATTTTTTAGATTCCGTGCAAGCGAATGTTCACGTCACATCCTGCTTATCCGACGAGACTTATCTTCGATGCGCATCATTACGCTAAACTGGTGGGCGTTCCGTTGTTTCCTGTTTGCGCGCACGGGCTATAGTAAACTCTGTTTTCGTTTCCGATGGACTACGTGATTCGCCAGCTTACATGCCAGGATGAACCCATTCTTTGGGAGATGTTGTATTATGGCTTGTCGTCCGCTGAGAAAAAGGAACCGCCGTCTCGCGACGTCGTACGCCGCCCAGAGATTGCCCGTTACGTGGAAGGCTGGGGTCGCGTCGGCGATACTGGGTTCGTTGCACATGACAAGAAAAATCGCGCTTTGCTGGGCGCAGCGTGGCTCCGACGGCCGATTGGCAAACCTGACGCATCTCCGGAACTTGCACTAGCGGTGAAACCGGAGCACCGCAGGCACGGCATCGGCACGGCGCTACTGACGCAACTAGTCCGCGCTAATCCCGATCAATCGAGGATCTCGGTCAGCTTCGTGGCTGGAAAACCGGTATTGCGCCTTTACGAGCGATTTGGATTCAAGGTCGTCGAACAACGTTCGGACGGTGTCGTGATGCACAGACCGGCGTAAGGGCCGGCGCGGGTCCGTTGCTGTGAATGGTCGTTTGTTAAGGCGCAAAAATCAGCAGCACGAAAACGGCGAAGAGCAGCAAATGAACACAGCCTTGCAGCACATTGGTTTTCCGGCTCGTGAACGTAACCACGCTCACAGCCAGCGTTAAGAGCAGCAGAGGCAGGTTGGCACCCTGTAGACCGAGGGCCACCGAGCGTGTCGTTAGCAAACCGATGATGAGCACTGCCGGAATCGTCAGCCCGATCGTGGCGAGTACCGTTCCGAATAGTATGTTTATTGAGCGCTGCAGTTGGTTGTGCAGACTGGCGCTAATCCCACCCAACCCTTCAGGCGAGAGCACCAGCGCAGCGATGACCGCGCCGCCAAATGCCTGCGGCATGTGAAATGTCTCGATGCTATTGTCCAGCGGAACGGCGAATTTCTTCGCGAGAAACATTACGGCAGCCAAATACAGAACCAGCATGAGCGCGTGGAAACCGAGAGAACGTTCTTGAGGTGAATGATGCGAACGATGCGAATGATGTGAATGTGTGACCGGCGTTTGCTTCGAATCCAAGAAGTAGCCACGGTGTCGCAGCGTCTGGATGAGGAGAAAAATACCGTAAAGCAGCAGCGATACCGCCGAGAAAAAGATTTCCTGTTCGGTGGAAAAGGTTGGGCCGCTGGTCGAAGTAGTGAAATTTGGCAACACCAAACCGAGCACAGACAGCGCCATGATCACGTTGAGGTAGGCATTGACACCCTGAATGTTGTAATGCTGTTCGCGATACCGTAGACCGCCGAGCAACAGCGATAACCCCACAAGGCCGTTAAGCGCGATCATCACGACGGCAAAAATTGCGTCGCGCCCAAGGGTGGGATTGTTGGCCCCGTGCAACATCGCTGTTGAAATCATCACCACCTCAACGCTGATCGCAGACAGCGTCAGGATTAATGTTCCGTATGGTTCACCGAGTTTGATTGCAAGACAGTCGGCATGCCGCACCACGCAGATAGCCGACCAAAGGATCACGGCGAAAAGCCAAACAAAGACACCGACCAGCGGGAAGGCATGAGTAGTGATTTGGTTCAACTGACTTCCCAGTGCAAGGAACGTCGCGACGGTTGCGAATCCGATGAGCAGCGGAAATTCAGCGCGGACCACGCTGCCGGGTTGCTGTGAGCTTTTCGCCTGCCGAATTGCATCCGCTTTTGCAGACATGCGCCGGAGCATATCGGTTGCGCGCGAGCCATGCAATCAAACGATGCGCCCTTCCGATCGCTTCGAACAGGACCGCGCTGCCAAAGCAAGGCGTTTATCTACCCGCCCGCAATGGCACCGATGATCAGGAATGGTTCTGCCCCATTCGCAATCGCATCAGGCAGCGGCGCATCGGGCGATTCATGAGACAAATCTTCGCCGCAGGCAAAAAATCGAACCATTGGCCGACGAACCTGCGTCACATGATCGCGCATTGTCCCGCGCAGCATCGGATATTTCGCTTCGACCGCGTCCAGCAGCGAGCGTTGAGTTAGCGTT
>DATFXP010000013.1:0-7990 GCA_035315785.1 Candidatus Udaeobacter sp.
ATTTGTGCGTACCTATGGTTGAGATCGGGCTACATTCCAAAAAGCCTGGCTGTTTTCGGTATAATTTCATCTGCGTGGTGCGTAATCTGCGCCTTTGTCTTCCTGGTCGTTCCGAACTTCAACAAAGTTGTTAATGACTACGTCTTCGACACGCCGATGGCCATCTTTGAACTCGTGGTCAGTCTGTGGCTTCTGCTTAAGGGATTACAGCCAGCAAGAACACCGACAAAATCAGATCGTGTTGCCAACCTTCATCATCACACATTCCCAATATTCTTATGAAAATACTTACTGTTGTTATCAACGGCTTATTGTTATTTGCGAGCATCGCTTGTGCTTCCTCGTTGCAGGAACAAAACAAAGCACTCGCGAAACGCGCGTTTGAAGAACTTCTCAGCGGGGGACGATTCGAAGTCGCTGAACAACTTTATGCCAAAGATTTCGTCAATCATGGCCTTCATCGAGATATCGGCTTGGGCGAGGACCAGGCGGCTTTGAAAGGCTGGCACCAGGCATTTTCTGACATAAGCATTGTGCCCGAGAAGTTGATAGCGGAAGGCGATTTGGTCACGGTCTACTGGATCGCGCGAGGCACGAATACCGGAACAGGGAACGGGCTACCCGCGACCGGCAAAAAGGCGGAAATGGCCGGGATCACCATCTGGCGAATCGTTAACGGCAAAATCAAGGAGGAGTGGTCTGCCTTTGATCAACTTTCCTTGATGCAACAACTGGGACTTCTGGCGAATCAAAAACCAAGCGCCGCTACTGAAACCGATGCAACTAATACGAAAAAGGAATGAAGCAACAACTGTAACGGGTGAGCCAAGACCAAAGCGTGTTCGTAAGCGCTGGAAGCGCATCGTTAAGTGGACTCTAGGCGCGATTTTTGTCGTGCTGATCGTCGGGGCCTTTGTGGCCTATTGGACATCCACCAATGACTGCGATCGGAAAACTACTGCCGTGCCGGCGAATCCGATGAAAGCGATCATCAAATGCGAATATGGTATTGATAATTTGAAACTTCGGGACGTCGAAAAGCCCACTCCGGCTGACGATCAGCTCCTGGTCAGAGTTCGCGCCATTTCCGTCAACCCGGTCGATGGACATTTGACGCGCGGGATGTGGTTGGCGCGGATGATGGGCGGATTGCGCAAACCGAAGGACACAACGGTCGGTGTCGATTACTCCGGCGTCGTCGAAGCGGTTGGCAAGAATGTCACGAGCTTCAAACCTGGCGACGAAGTTTTTGGCGGAAAGACCGGCGCGTTCGCAGAATACATCGCAGTGAAAGCCGATCGCGGGGTGGTGTTAAAGCCGGCTAGTATTTCCTTTGAACAGGCCGGTTCCGTCGGCGTCGCCGGCCTCACGGCGCTGCAAGGCTTGCGCGACATGGGCCACGTTCAGGCGGGGCAAAAGGTGTTGATCAACGGAGCGTCTGGAGGAGTCGGCACCTTCGCGGTCCAAATTGCGAAATCCCTTGGTGCAGACGTGACTGGCGTCTGCAGCACGCGCAATGTCGATCTTGTGAAATCGATCGGCGCTGATCGGGTGATCGATTACACGAAGGAAGATTTCACCAAGGGCGATCAGCATTACGACGTCATTTTCGACAACGTTCAGAACCACTCGTTCTCGGAGCGTCAACACGTGCTCGTTGAAAATGGCATCTGCGTTCTCGCTGGAATCGGCGGAGCTGGATGGCATCCAGAAACCGCCGGCCGCATCGCCGGATCGTTTATCGCGCCGTTACGGTCCAAGTTCGGCAAACAAAAATTCGTGTTTTTTATCGCGCAATTCAATCACAACGATCTCGCCTATCTCGCCGATCTCATCCAGTCGGGAAAAGTCACGCCTGTTATCGATAAGACTTATAAAAGCCTGGGCGAGGTGCCTGACGCTCTTCAGTATCTGGAACAAGGCCACGCTCGAGGAAAAGTAGTAATATCTGTAGAGTAACAACGGGATCTGTAGCTAACAAAGCAGAGGTCGAATATGAAGGTTCTAAAGCGTCTACTGAAATGGATTACAGGCGCAATTTTAGTTGTGCTGTTACTGGTGTTCATCGGTGTATTCATCGCCTACTGGAGATCGACTAACGACTGTGGCCACACCGCTGCTCCGACTAATCCGATAAAAGCGATCGTTTACTGCGATTATGGAGTCGCCAATCTTAAGCTTGAGGACGTTGAAAAGCCTGTCCCGAATGATGACCAGATCCTGGTACGGGTTCACGCCGCTTCAGTCAATCCCTATGACTGGCACTTCGTCGAAGGCACGCCCTATGTGATGCGCGCAATTGGGGGTGTCGGGCTGCGCAAACCAAAAGACACACGGCTCGGTGTGGATTTTGCGGGGACTGTTGAAGCCGTTGGCAAAAACGTCACAGAGTTCAAACCGGGGGATGAAGTTTTTGGCGGACGAGGCGGCGCGTTTGCGCAGTATGTGTGTCCACGGGCAACGCGAGCAGTCGCGTTGAAGCCCCCCAGCGTAACTTTTGAAGATGCCGCTGCGGTTAATATCGCGGGAATTACGGCGTTGCAGGCAGTGCGTGACAAAGGAAAAGTTCAGCCCGGGCAAAAAGTCTTAATCAACGGCGCGTCTGGAGGTGTCGGTACATTCGCTGTCCAAATCGCGAAATCCTTCGGGGCTGATGTTACCGGAGTGTGTAGCACGCGGAATGTGGATCTTGTGAAATCGCTCGGTGCCGATCACGTAATTGATTACACGAAGGAAGATTTTACCAAGAGCGGGGAACGCTACGACGTAATGCTTGACAATGTTGGCAACCATTCACTCTCGGAATGCAGACGCGTTTTAACTCCGAAAGGCAAATACGTGTTGATTGGCGGCGGAGGAGCCAGCGAGCAGGGGTTTCTTGGAGGTCTGGGCAAGGCGTTGTGGGCAATGGTGTTTTCAAAATTTGTGGCTCAGCAGATGGGAATGATGATGGCGGACGCAAATCATAACGACCTCGCGGTTCTTGCCGACATGATGCAGTCTGGGAAATTGAAACCGGTGATCGACCGCACTTACAAATTAGAACAACTGCCCGACGCAATTCGTTATGTCGAACAAGGTCACGCCAGAGGAAAAGTAGTCATAACCGTGGACTAATATCCGGTTACAAACTCTCGCTTTTGCTAAGGACGCCTGATTATTTTCAACCCAATGAAAATTTTACCCATTGTCGGATTAGTGATCATTGCAGGGCTTTGCATTGCGGCCGACCCGACTTGGAACCCGGCTGATG
Source organism: Candidatus Udaeobacter sp. (assembly GCA_035315785.1). Classification (GTDB taxonomy): domain Bacteria; phylum Verrucomicrobiota; class Verrucomicrobiia; order Chthoniobacterales; family UBA10450; genus Udaeobacter. The sequence continues at coordinate 3,254 of DATFXP010000013.1, forward strand.
CAGTCAAGGAAGCCGAGCAAGACATTCGCTCAGGGCACATCAAGTTTTATTGGGCGGGCAGTGTTGGGGTTGGACCAGTCGGTGTGCCGATGGAGGTGGCCAAGAAGTATCCAAGGGCTAATGCCGGAGTTGGGTGTGTGACTAACGATATACCACTTCGAGAACGGCAAGAAGAATACGCCCGCCGGTATAACGAGAAGATTTACGCCTACATTACTCAAAAGCATTGATGCGTGCTGCATTTATCATTGTCGCATTGATTCTGCCGGTAATCGCCCTGGCGCTTCCGGATGATGAGACTTTATCGCGGCTTCTCATTGGAACGTGGAAGGGACCAAGACACGAGACTCAATACCGCGCAGACGGGACATGGATCCTCGATCCGCCAGATGAAGGTCATAATACCCGGGGAAAATGGCGTATTGAACACGGGCGATTGATCGAGACTTGGCGATTCACGGATGAAACCGAGGATTCATCGTCTGTAGAAGAAATCATCGAGCTTACTGAGCAAATTTTTAAGTCCCGCATCATTTTGCAGGAGGGACCAGGCAGGCCTGAAGGTCAGGTCCTTCCGAGTGAAATTTTCACTGTAACGCGCGTAGCGGAGAAGAAATAGGCCGACGAATTGGCGTGCTTTCACCGCCGTCGCTGAAGCTCGATCAGATTGGGAAAAGCGTTGACGGCGAGTTCAATTGCGGGCTCGATAGTTCACACACGAAAAGGAAACATATGCCGATCACTGCTTTCAACAGTTTCACCGACGGCCTGAAGCCAAATCAAAGGAACCGCGAACATTTCATCGCCAACACCAACCTCGACGATGACCGTCTCTGGGTTCCTTATGCAAACGGTGTTTGGTTTCAGCCCTGCTGCTTTAACGTCACATCCGGAGGATTCAGCGTCGTTCTGAAAGGTCTCGCCGGGTCCAAGGTGGGAACTCATTACCATGTTGGTACCGTGCACGGCTATACGATGCGCGGTCACTGGCGATACCTGGAGCATGACTGGATTGCCAAGCCCGGAACTTACATTTACGAACCAGCAGGCGAAGCACATACATTGGTGATCATGGACGATTCACCGGAACCGATGATAACTGTGTTCGTCGTTGCGGCCGGCCTCATCTATTTAGACAGGGCAAAAGATGGTGGCTTTGCCGCGTACGAAGACGGATTCAGTCTTCTGCAACTAGCTCGCAAGTATTACCGCGACGCCGGCCTCGATCAGACAAAGCTGGACGCGCTCATTCGTTGAGTGACCAATGTCGTGAGCTCGATAAATTGGGAAGCACTCGGCGCGATTGCAAATGTTCTCGCCGCTGTCGGCGTTATCGCGACGCTGATTTATCTGTCCATTCAAATTCGGCAGAACACAAAGGCAGTTCGTTCGTCGTCGATCCAGAACCTGGTGCAGAACTTCAGTACGACCGCGCAAGCAGCCGTGGAAAACGAACAGATCATTCCACTCCTGTTGAAAGGCAATGCCGGTGTCGACGCCCTCACCGAAGTCGAACGCGCACGGCTGCACTTCTGGTTCATCATGACGTTTCGACGTTTTGAAGGCGTTTATTTCCAGCGTGATCTCGGGATCGTCGATGCTGACGTCATCGATGGCTTCGAGCGTTCACACCTTGCCGTTTTGGCGAGCAAGGGCGCACAAGATTGGTGGGCGACGTCTAAGGGAATATTTCACTCAGGGTTCGTGCGCTACGTTGAGCAGCTTCTTGAGAAGCATCCGCCTAAGACTCTTCATCCCGTGTTTCGTATAGACTAAGAACCTGGCGTAACCAGGGACAGCGCCATCCAGTTATGAGAGCTGTGCGACTTGTGCAGATCGGAAAATCGCTTGAGGAGGAGGACGTTAAGATTCCCGGAATTGATGTATCCGACGTTCTAATCCGTGTTGCAGCTGCCGGGATCTGTCACTCGGATGCGCATTATCGCGCAGGTATTTCCAAGATCGATCGTTTACCGCTGACTCTCGGGCACGAAGTCGCGGGTCGCGTGGAAAAAGTCGGGAGCGACGTGATGCACCTCTCAGCGGGCGATCGCGTTTGCGTGCATTATTTGGTCCCCTGCGGAAGTTGCGAGTTTTGCGAGCGCGGCTTGGAACAGTTCTGTCGCAGCGGCGAGATGATTGGCAAACATCGGGACGGCGGTTACGCGGAATTTATCAAAGTTCCCGGCGCGAACGCGTTTCCTCTTCCGGGCGAGATTCCGTTCGAAGTCGGCGCAATCATCATGTGCTCGTCTGCAACTGCGCTTCATGCTCTGAACAAAGCACGACTCAAAGCAGGCGAATCGATTGCGATATTTGGATTCGGCGGCCTCGGATTCTCGGCATTGCAATTGGCACGCGCTTTGGATTGCGGAGACGTTTATGTGGTTGAAATCAACCCTGCGAAGCTCGCGTCAGCCGCTAGCATGGGAGCAGTGGCGATCGATGCACGCTCCGAAGATCCGGTCGAAAAAATCAAAGACGCAACCGGTGGAACAGGAGTCGATGTCGCGCTCGAATTGATCGGCTCTGCCAAAACGATGCGCCAGGCCGTGCTCTGCCTGGCGCCTCTCGGGCGCGCCGCTCTTGTCGGATTAACCGCCGAATCGATGTCGATTCATCCGTACACTGAGTTGATCAACAAAGAAGCGGAGATCATCGGCGTCTCCGATCATCTCGCGACTGAAATTCCAGCACTCGTCGAATTTGCGCTCAGCCGAAAACTTCGTTTTCCGCAAGAGACATTGCATGCCGTAGACCTCGATGCCGCACAAATCAATGCGGCACTGGACGCACTCCAGGATTCTGTTGACCACGTCAGAACGGTAATTGTTCCTTTGAAATGATCTTCTGCCTATGAACTGGGAAATGCTCGCTGCAATTGGCCAATTGGCGGCGGTGATCGTTGGAATCCCGTCGTTGATCTATCTCGCCGCGCAGATTCGAGAACAGACTAAGGAGCGCCGCCAGGCCGCGGTCCATGCTCTTACTGAGCAATTGGGGCGATCTGACCGAATCGCTTCATAACATCGACAACGACGCCTTGATCGCGGAATCGAGGGGCCACTTTGACGCCACGGCAAGTGAAGGGAACACGAGCTTTGTAGGGCAGGCGCAGCGCCTGCCGGTATTTTGGCTTTGGGAACCGGAGCGCTTGCCCTACAACTGACGTTGCGCGCATGAGTCTCAACGATCTCGCCAACATTGGGCAAGTCGTCGGCGCAATCGCCGTCGTGGTCTCGCTGATCTATGTCGCGTTGCAAATTCGGCAGAACACAAACGCAGTGCGGTCCGCCACGGCTCAGACCGTGCACGAGCACTTCGCCAAATGGTATCATTTGGTCGCCGCTGATGATGAGCTTTCCCAAATCGTTGCGGACGGATTGCGCGACTACGCATCGCTTTCCGAAAAGGAGAGAGTTCGGTTTATTGCGGCCTTCATGGCGTTCCTGTCTTACTCGCAGAATGCATTCCTCAAATGGCGTGAAGGGCTCCTTGCGTCACCACTGTGGCTCGGTTGGGAGCTTGTCATCATGAACCTCGTCTGCGCGCCTGGTGGCAAGGCGTTCTGGAAAGACCGGGCTTACATGTTTGGCGACGAATTCCGTCGATACATCGAAAACGAAGTAATGAAAAAGAAACCGCACCCCGATGCGAAGCCAATGGGTGTGTTTAGTATCACTGGAGCAGATCTTGCCCACGGATCGCACGAATTACGCTAGCCATAGATTTCAGAATGCAGAAATCGGAAGTCAGACAGGCTGGCGTTGTTTGTGTGTCGTGAGCAGCTTGTTCTACCCAGCGTAATCGGCGACGGCTTTAGCCATGTCGAGCGTAGACGCGTTCCCACCCATGTCGTACGTGCGCACCTCGCCTTCTTTGATTACGCGAGCAATGGCGTGTTCCAGACGCGTGGCCATGTCGGTTTCCTTCAACCAATCGAGCATTAGCTTTGAGGTTAAAAGCATCGCGATTGGATTCACCTTGAATTGGCCCGCGTACTTTGGTGCGGATCCGTGTGTCGGCTCAAAGACGGCGTAATTGTCACCTAGGTTCGCGCTCGGAGCGAAACCAAGTCCGCCGACCAACCCAGCGCACAGATCGCTCACTATATCACCGAACATGTTCTCGGCCACGAGGACCGAATAATCCTGTGGATTCTTAAACATCCACATGCAGATCGCGTCGATGTTTGCGTCGTCGGCGCGAATATCGGGATAATTTTTGGCAACATCCTTGAAGCAACGCATCATTAAGCCGCCGGTTTCGCGCAGGACGTTCGGCTTTTCGATCAACGTCACGCGCTTGCGACCGGTTTTTTTCGCGTGCTCGAAGGCTTGTTTGCAAATGTTGGTGCACCCTTGCACGCTCATGATGCGTGTAGAAAGCGCCATGTTTTCCAATCCCGCCTTATCCTTCCACTTTTTCATTTTCGGGTTCGCGCACAACGCGGTGTAAACCGCTTCCGGCAACGGGAAAAATTCCACGCCGCCGTACATGCCTTCGGTGTTTTCTCGAAACACGACTTGATCAATTGGCACATCTTCGCCGCTCGGATTCGTGACCTTGTTCCCGCGGAAATTGAGGGGATTGCCAGGATAACTTTTACACGGCCGCATGTTGGTATGGAGATTGAACATCTGGCGCAGCCCGACGATCGGGGAAAAATAAACCAGCCCTTTCCCTTTCAATTCCGGTGCCAGTTCTTCTTTCGCTTCTGATTGCGGCTTGCTGGTG
>DATFXP010000014.1:0-12031 GCA_035315785.1 Candidatus Udaeobacter sp.
GCGAATGCCGGCAAACGTTTCCTGCATCGTCACGACCATTTGCGCCATGCCTTCCTGTTCGTTTTGAACTGCCTTCTTGGCGCGCCGCCCGTAAATTCGTAACGGCAATAAACAGGTCGGAAAAAGGATCAGTGTGACTACGGTAAATTTCCAATCCATCACAAGCAGCACGCTGATTGCGCCGACGATAGTGATCGGTTGTTTAAAAAGGTCGCTGCCGACACTGGTCAAAGCCATCTGCATAACCCGGGTGTCATTGGTGATGCGCGACATCAGAAACCCCGATCGCATTTTGTTAAAGAAGTCCATCGAATGGCGCACCATCTTGCTGAACAACTGGACCCGGATATCTGAGACCACTTTGTTGCTGACCCATTGCATGCAGTAGGTGCTGCCGTAGGAACAAAGGCTGCGCACAGTCATGATCGCCGGGATGGCCAGACAGATCAGAACGATCGAATTGATCTTTGGCCCGGTGTCCAGTGCGTGAAGATTCGAGGTAATGCCCATTGGCTTGCCCGCTGACCCTTGGAAAATTGAACTGGTGACGCGGGAAATCGCTATGGGAAAAAGTGAGTTCACACCCCCGTAAGCGAGCCCTAATGCCAACCCCACGATAAACCGCCCCTTGTAAGGCTTGACGTAACCGTAAAGCCGCCGGTACGGACCGGAAGCCGCGCGTAACGTTTGCCAGAGGGACTGCTTTTTCTTCGTCGGTTTTGCGCCGCTCATGAACTATGCACCGCCGCACGACGCGGCAGCAGCGAATCCATAGCACTGATCACTGCTTCCGTCGAGATTTCGCTCATCGGCAAACGGGGGCGAACCGGCGCAAACTCGGTCACGGGTGCCTCAGATCTTCCGTGTAAAATCAGTGCCGGACTGTCCAGTGGCCGCCAATGAAACGGATTTGTCGGCCCGAACAGGATCACCTGCGGCGTGTGTGCGGAGGCCGCGAAGTGCACGGGCGCCGAATCGACTGTCATAAGGAGCTGCGCGTCACCAATTAATGCCGCTAACGTAAGCAGATCGGTCTTTCCAGAGAGGTTGACGAATTTCTGCCGCGTGCGCTTTGTAATTTCCGTGATGTGCGTTTGCTCATCGAGGGATGGCCCACTCGTCAAAACAAGATCGCACTCGTGGTTCTCGCCAAAGTGTTCAATGACCTCTGCCCATCGCGTAGGAGTCCACATTTTTTCACGGCGAGCCGAGCCGGGGTGCAAAATCACGTAAGGCTGTGTGATTTTCCAATCACGCTGAAGCCTGTGGGCTTTTTCCCGCGTCGTTCGCGGAAGATCGAGCTGTGGAGGGGAAGAACCAGCACGAACATTGACGGGCCCAAGCAAGGCGAGGTTGTAGTCGATGGTGTGCATATCTCGCACGCGAACTCCAACAAGATCAGTGTAAACGCGAGCGCGCGTCTTGGACTGCTCGCGGACCCGGTGCGAGGCGACCCGTTTCCGCGCTCCTGACAGTAGAGTCAAAAAAGCGGAACGGTCGTTTCGCGTAAAGTCGATGCAATAATCAAATTTCTTGCCGGCCACAGAAGAAACCATTGCGACGTCCCGCAGATTGCGTCGCGCGATTAGAACGTGATCGACGTTCGAGATGGCCGGAAGCAGTTCGGCGCATTCGTTCGAAACCGCCAGGGTGATGTGCGCAGCAGGATAGTTCTTACGCAACGCAGCGATTGCGGGCGTAGTCAGAATCAAATCACCGATTCGCTTGAGTTGCAGGAGAAGAATTTTCACAGCTCTTTTTTCTGTAGCGGCGCTTTCGTAGCGCCGAAATGTTCGGCGGCCAGAGACCGCCGCTACAGGAATTCATCGCACCATGCGCATCGCGGTTTCGTATGCGTCCAGCAATCGTGTTCGAAAATGATCCCAGGTAAAATTTTCGACGACGCGACGTCTGGCGGCGGTGCCCATTGCCTCCACGATTTCCGGGTGCCGGTACAAATGCTCCACCGCCGTCGCAACTGCATTCACATCTCCTGGCTTGACGATGATTCCTTCAATTCCATTACGGACCACATCGCCGGCCTCGCGCGTGGTGATCTGCGGCAAACCGCACGCCGCCGCTTCATACGTAACCTTCGCGCTGCCTTCCCACTGCGAGGGAAAAACGTGGATTGTCCCCTGGTTGAGATAATTCTCCGGGTCACGGACGAACCCGACAACGCGAATATTATCGCGCCAGAACTCCTTTAAGAATGGCTGCGCTTCGTCGTGCACAAACCCGACTAACCACAGCTCAGCATCTGACAGATTGAGGCGGTGCCACGCCTCGAGCACATGTTGAATTCCTTTCCGTTTGATCAACGCGCCGGCAAACACTGCGCGAAATTTCACCGGACGTGCGCTCGGTTTGAAGCGCTCCACATCTACTCCGCGTGGAAGATAGAACAGCTTTTCCTCTGGAAAACCGCGGACACGAAACGTGTGAGCTGCCCGGTCTGATAAGACCAGCAAAAGATCAGCGAGTTCGTATTCCCTAACAAACCGCTTCCGCTGGAGCAATAGTCGATTTTTCCACTTTCCAAATCTCGAAATATTGCTTGTCGGTGCCAGTTTATCCGTTTGGTGGATTTTCTGCTTGCCGCCGTCGCGATGCCAGGTCGGAATTTCTACGATGGAGGGGATACCGCGCTTTTTCGCTACTTGCAGGGAGCGCAGGCAATCGCCTGACCAGCTATGAAACAGATCGTAACGACCGGTCGCGAGATGCCGTGAAGCGATCCAATCGATATATTTCTTTTTCGCACCGTAATAGTAAGGCCGCTCAAGAAAAGAGATTAGGCGCACCGGATGCCATCGCAGCGAGTGAATGAATGAAGCGGGGATCTCCTTCTGCCGATTATCATACGCGACCGCTTTAGCCAGAAATCCTCCGCGATACGATGCGCGCAGCGTTTCAAAAGCGTCCGTATCGAGACCAGAACCGCCGATCCGGGCGAAGATCGAATACAACAAACGCTTCGGTAAGGTACGGGCCACAGGCGCCGGACGGATCACTGGCGCAGGAGGATTTAGGGTTTCACCCAGCATTGGCCTACAAGTATTCTGGCGAACCTGGAGCGTGTAAAGTTGTCATTCCGAGCGAAGCGAAGCAAAGTCGAGGAATCCCGTGGCGTGACCTGCAACTAAGTGCGACGGGATCCCTCGACTTCGCTCGGGATGACAACGAAAATTCGCATTGCTTTCGTTCGCCGCGGTTATTCGTGGAGCGGTGGTGCGGAAGCTTACTTGAAACGACTTGCAGATGGAGTCGTCAAAGCCGGGCACGAGGTCCAGCTTCTGACCACAAATGAATGGCCCGAGGACCAGTGGCCATTTGGATCGATAAAGCGACTGGCGACCACGACCGCAATCGGGTTTGCTGATGAGCTCGAGCAAATCCGACCGCAGCTGCAGTGCGATGTTTTGTTTAGCCTCGAGCGCGTCTGGAGCTGTGATGTCTACCGGGCCGGCGATGGAGTCCACCGCGCCTGGCTTGCGCGCAGGAGAAAATTCGAGGTCCCGTTGAAACAATTTCTCCGCGGCGCCAGCAGAAAGCATCGTGATTTGTTAAAACTGGAGGAATCGCTCTTTCAGAAGCGGAAAGCTGGGCGGGTGATCGCCGCTTCGCAAATGGTCGTCGGAGAGATTACAGATCTCTTTCGCTATCCGGAGGACAAGATCGATGTCGTGCGCAACGGTGTTCCACTCGACAGATTCAAGTTCGATCCCGAGCTTCGCGAAAAATCTCGCGCAGAATTGAAACTCAAGGGAGACCACATTGCGCTGTTGTTTGCAGGTTCGGGCTGGGAGCGCAAAGGCTTGCTGTTTGCAATGGAAGCGATGGCGCTCTGCAAGAATCGAAAAATTCGACTGCTCGTCGCTGGCCGAGGAGACGCAAGGCGGTATAAGACGACGCGCCTGCGCTGTTGGAGTGAGGATCCCGTGCAATTTCTCGGTGAAGTTGCAGATCTTGTGCCGGTGTATGCGGCTGCGGACGTTTTCATTTTGCCGACAATTTATGACCCCTTCTCCAATGCCTGTCTCGAAGCGCTGGCCAGCGGCTTACCAGTAATCACAACGCGTTCTAACGGATTTAGCGAAATCATCGAAGACAGGGTGCACGGATCGATTGTCGATAACACGGCAAATCTGATCGGTTTGCGTGACGCTATTCACTTTTGGTCGGATTTTTCGCGTCGCGATGCAGCCAAGCCGACCAACGCCGAGCGCGCATCGCAGTGCGATATTTCGAAGAATGTTGCGCAAACGCTTGAGATTCTGACACGCGTCGCGAAGTAGCGTCCGCTCGGCTCAAGGGGGGCTCAGCCTAGCCAACCAGCGCAGCATCTGCGTCTGGAAAAATCTGAAAGACCTGATCGAGCCGCGAGATTTCGAAGATCGAGCGCACGGTTTCCTGCAATCCGGACAGCATGAATTTGCCTCCGTAGCCTTCCACCTTTTGCATCGCTTGAATCAAGGCCGCTAGCCCCGCGCTGTCGATGTAGCTTACCTCGGACAGATCGACCACCAAGCGCTCGGGTTTTTTGTCGATCACGTCGTTGAGCGCCGCCGTGACCGTCGGGGACACATGCAAATCGATTTCGCCCTTGAGCGGAACAACGTTGGAACGGCTCTGAAGCGGCCTGGTATTTGGTGAGGCTGGATCTTTTTTCATTTACCGTGCAATTCGAGAATGGATCACCATCCGAGTGTGTCCATAATTGTTTCCACGTTCGAGAGATCATCAATCAGAAAATCCGGCTGATGCTTCGCAAGCTCATCCCGGCCCCATCTGCCTGTTGCGACCGCGATCGTCCGTGCGCCCAGCGCTTTGCCGCATGCGATGTCGCGCGGCGTGTCGCCAATGACGTCGATTTCAGACGCGGCGAACTCCCATCCGTGCTTCTCCTTTGCTCGGGCGCGAGCGAATCGACCGAGTTCGTTTCGGTCGCGATGATCATCAGCAAAGGCGCCAAATTCAAAAAAATGCCAGACCCCGTAGTGCTCGAGTTTTAGGCGCGCGCCGCGGGATACATTCCCTGTAAGAAGCGCCAGCACCACATGCGGCCGCGATTTGAGCCGTTCGAGCAACTCCAGCACGCCCGGGAGCAGGTTGCCTTTTCGGCGCGGCAGTTCCAGCGAAAGAAAATGGACGTAGCTGTCCAGAAATCCGCTCACGTTCTCGTTAGTTACGGGAATTTCATGCTTGTTAAGGACGCTCAGGACGATTCCCGAGTCGGTCATGCCTGCGATCTCTATGTCGTGCAGATCATCTTCGATTCCGAACCGCTCTTTGAACGCAAGTATCAGCGCATGAATACCCGCGCCGCCTGAGTAGATCAAAGTGCCGTCGATGTCGAAAAGCAATAAGCGCTTCTTTCGCGCTGTTGTCCCAAGTCCTTCGGCTTCGCTCAGGACAGGCTTCGTCGAGGGATCCCGGTGAACCATGCCCGATTTTGCCACGAGATCCGGGCGACTCAAAGTGCTGGCGCGTGCATCATTAGCACCGCGATGATACTTCCGAGAAAAATAAGCAGCACAATTCCCAGTGCGATGAAAATTCCAGTGCGCATCGGGTCGTTCTGCTGTTGCTGGTGCCGGAAGGGCGACGCGCTGGTCAAATGGGGTAACTCCGCGCCAGCTTCCGCTAAGTGAGCTTTAATCTCCTCAGGTTTCGGCAACGGCTTTGAACCGCCGACTTCAGACGACTCGTATCTCGCTTCGGCTGCGCCAAACAGAATCCGATCATCAAACCGGAGGACGATTTCCGTTACCGGCTTGCCGTTGACACGCGTGCCGTTGGTTGAATCGAGATCCTTCAATCGGTACGTGTCGCCTTCCAGGAGTAACTGCACGTGATGCGTCGAGATTGAGGGATCGTTGACGACGATCGTGTTATCGGGTCCACGACCGATAGTGATCGCCTCGTCCATCAGCTCATGTGTAACGCCTGAAATAGTCAGCTTTGGCATTTTCCGCGATCCCTAGGTTAACGATTCGGGCGATTGTGTCGAGTGACGCCTCACGCCATTCCTCACTTTGGCACCGTTGTACCTGGCGGTACCGACCCAATGAGCACTTCGGAATTGCCAGCCCGCGCCGTTATTTTCTGCTAAACCGGTGAAATAGCCGTCCACCAGCAGTTGTTTCCCTGTCTTTTCCAAGAGCGTTTCGTGAAACGGAACACCGACCTGCGCAAGGGTGTCACTGAGCGGATCCAATTGAAGGCTTTGACCCCATTATAGAGAGATGTGCTCGATACTCTGTTCCAGCGTTCCGATACCCTGCTGCGCCGCCTCGCCGCTTTCGAATACGAGCTGGCCATTGGAGGCCATCACGAAGGAGTGTTGGTGAGACAAATACTTGCGCCACGCGTGTGATCCCTGCGGGGTCACGTCCCTGGCGACTACTGCCATAAAATCCTGAATGGCGCGGGTCACAGATGCTGCTTCGGAAATCGAGGAGCCGCGCCCGCTTTGGTTGTCAGCATCGAGAATTGAGCCCATCACAAAGACCGCTGCGACATTAGCAACGAGAGAGAAATGTAGCGATTTCATCAATATTGCTCTGGCTGTTGTCGTCGTACCGCAGAGAGATAAGGTACGGTAGCCGATCGCGCGATCTATTTCGATTTCGGTCTTCGCGGTACTCTAAGTTGGACACCAGAGTGCATTCAAAGCGCGAGGGCTCCTGATTGACCTACAATGCGCGCACTCGCATAGTGCCGCTCTCATGGCGATCGAGTTAACGCGCAACTTTTGCATCATAGCGCACATCGATCACGGCAAAACGACCTTGTCGGACCGGTTGCTGGAGCGCACGGGGACCATTCAGGAACGCGAGAGGCAGGATCAGCTTCTTGACTCGATGGACTTGGAGCGGGAGAGGGGGATCACAATCAAGGCGCATCCGGTCGCGATGCGTTACACGAGCAAGTCGGGTGAAACCTACCGGCTGAATCTGCTCGATACGCCGGGACACGTCGATTTCTCGTACGAAGTTTCACGTAGCCTTGCAGCATGCGAAGGCGCACTGCTTATCATTGATGCGGCGCAGGGCGTGGAGGCGCAAACGGTGGCGAACGTCCATCTGGCGCACAAGCAGGGCCTAACGATCGTTCCGATTATCAATAAGATCGATCTGCCGAATGCCGACGTCCCGTCAGTGCTAAAACAACTTGAAGAAATTCTGGCAATTCCCGCCGAGGAAGCGATCCAGGCGAGCGCGAAACTCGGCAGTGGCATCGAAGAAATTCTCGAAGCAATCGTGAAGCGCATCCCGCCCCCCGAACCGCCTCGCGATGAAACGCTGCGCGCGCTTGTCTTTGATTCGGTATTTGATGTTTACCGCGGCGTAGTCGGCTATGTGCGCGTGGTCTCCGGAACAATGGAAACGGGCCGCGGGATTATGTTGATGAGCAATAACGCGCGATACGAGATCAAGGAAGTGGGTGTGTTTACACCGAAGATGCGTGTCCAGGAGCGGCTTAACCCCGGCGACGTCGGTTACTTCATTGCGAATATCAAAACAACTGCCGACATGAAGATCGGCGACACCATCACCGACCAGCGCCATTCCGCGTCCGAACCGCTGCCCGGTTTCCAGGAAATTCATCCAATGGTGTTTAGCGGGATCTATCCGATTAACACTGGCGATTTCGAACATTTGAAGACTGCGATTGGCAAGCTGCGCCTGAACGATTCCGCCTTCGTTTATCAGCCAGAAAGCTCTGTGGCGTTGGGTTTTGGATTTCGCTGCGGGTTCCTCGGGTTGCTCCACATGGAGATCATCCAGGAACGACTGCGACGCGAGTACAACATGGACATCATCGCGACTAGCCCCAGCGTCGTGTACGAGGTGTTAACGACACGCGGCGAGAAACTCCTGATCGATAACCCGGCGCATCTTCCCAACCCGAGCATGAACGCGGAAATCCGGGAACCGATTGTAAGAGCCTACGTACTTTGCCCGAATGAAAACATCGGTGACATCCTGCAATTGATTCTAGAGAAGCGCGGTCAGATGGAGCGGACCGAATCGCTCGACACGCGTCGGGTAATGTTGCATTGCGAATTGCCGCTCAATGAAATTCTGGTCGATTTCAACGACAAGATTAAGAGCATTACGCGCGGCTACGGGTCGATGGATTACGAGCACGCCGGTTACAGGGCGGCGAAACTGGTGAAGCTGGATCTTCTGGTTAACGGTGAACCCGTCGATGCATTTTCTACTATCGTGCACAAGGATCGCGCCGACACGCGCGGACGCCAGTTGGCAGCCAAGTTGAAGGAAGTTATCCCCCGTCAGCTTTATGCTGTGGCAATTCAGGCTGCGATCGGCGGGAAAATTATTGCGCGTGAGACTGTTTCCGCTTTACGAAAAAATGTCACCGCGAAATGCTACGGCGGCGATATCACTCGCAAACGGAAATTGCTCGAGAAACAAAAGGAAGGAAAGAAAAGGATGAAGAGTATTGGGAAGATCAACATCCCTCAGGAGGCGTTCATTGAGGTATTGAAAGCGCAATGACGTTCTTTGTTATCTCAATCGAAGTGGATACATGTCTGGATTCTGCTCCAGAATCAGCAAGAGATTCCTCGACTTCGTTCGGAATGACAGAACGGTAGTCGATCCAATTCATGTTTACTCCTCGCCATATTAAACACAGCCGGCTGCTTCTACGGCACGCCCGGAAGTACCTTCGTTACAAGCACGACAAGCTCAGCGAAACCGATCGGGAACAAATCGTCGGTGAGATGCAGATGCTTCGCGAAGCTTTGCGGTCGAGAGACCGGCAGAAAATTCAGACCGCAGCGGAGACACTAGATAAGACGCTCCACAAACTCACACCGGTGACCTGGGAATCGCATTGGCGAGAAAACTGCGAAGTCATTTTGGTTGCGATCGTTATCGCAGTGGGAATTCGCTCCTATTTTCTGCAGCCGTTCAAAATTCCGACCGGCTCCATGCAACCGACATTGAACGGAATCATCGGTCACCCCAGCAACGAGCCGCCGCCAAATATTTTGCGGCAGATCGTCGAATTCGTTCTTCTAGGTCGCAATTATATCGACGTGGTCTCGCGCGAAGACGACCAGATTTTCGAGATCGTTCCGAAGAAAGTGGCTTTCTTTTTTACCTTTTCGAAATTGGTGTGCGAGCGGCAAAATTTCCTCGTATATGCCCCGCCCGACACGCTCCGTCAGGATTTTAACGTCTTTCCCGGTCGGCTTTTTCATCGCGGCGAGGTGATTGCCCGCGGCGCGATCGACACAGGCGACCAGGTCTTTGTCGATAAATGCAGCTACAACTTTGTTAAGCCGCACAACGGTGATGTTTTCGTTTTCAGAACAAATAATATTCCGGGGATTCGCCCGGATCCGACTGCCGGCCCGCCTTTTTATATTAAGCGATTGGCCGGTCTGCCTGGCGACCAGTTACGAATCGATCCGCCATTTCTTTACATCAACGGGAAAAAGGCCGAAGGCTACGGCTTCGAACGGGTGATGTCAGCCCGACCGCCATACCGTGGCTATGCACTCGGCCACGAGTATTTGTCGAAACCTGATCAGACGTACGAGGTGCCTCGCGACGGCTATTTCGCCATGGGTGATAATAGTTACAACAGCTACGACAGCCGCTACTGGGGACCGGTTCCCGTTGAGAATTTGGTTGGTCGCGGGTTGTTGGTTTACTGGCCGTTCTTCCCGCATTGGGGACTCATTCGTTAGGCCGATGACGGAGTGAAAGAGTAATGGAGTGTTGGAGTGATGTTCTGACTAGCATTACTCCATTACCAATCCTTGCCGGCGTGGCGCAAGCAGTGCCCGGCATTTACGGCTGGCTGGGGCTTTGCGGTGGTTATGCGCTGGTAATGCTTTTTTCGCCCGTGCGGCGAGCGCTCGTTGACGGTCTTCACTGCCTCGGTCGCTACCAGAGGATTTGGATCACTTTCGCGGTGCTGGGGTTCGGCTACTTCGTCTTTCAGTTTGTCACTTTTACGCCAATCCGGAACTGGGCGGACTTGGAGCCAAGCCAGATCACTTCGTTGCCGCGATGGGCTTGGCCAAGGTTGAGCGAGATATGGATGGAGACTCTGTTGCCCGCGCTAGAAGGCGTCTCTGGAATTTTCGACAACGCCACTACGACTTACCCCCTCTCTGTCATCGCCGCGGTTCTAATGATTGTGAACTGGCGTGGATTGCATGGCGCGTTACGGCGAGCTCTGCGGAAACGGTACGGCTTCTGGGGTTATCTGGTTTATTTGATTCTGTTGCTGAGCGCGCTGGCCTCGCTGCTGAAGCCGATCGTCTTCTGGCGATTACCGGAGTGGAGTGGCCTTTTGCCTGCAGCCGGTTTGCTGCGGGTGTCGGCTACGGTGGATGCGACGGCATTTATTTTCGAATACCTCGTGGGCGTTTACAT
The DNA here is from genome assembly GCA_035315785.1 of Candidatus Udaeobacter sp. Lineage (GTDB taxonomy): Bacteria > Verrucomicrobiota > Verrucomicrobiia > Chthoniobacterales > UBA10450 > Udaeobacter. The sequence goes on from DATFXP010000014.1 coordinate 10,425, forward strand.
CCAGGTTTATCTCATCACTGTGTGTCTGGCTTGGATAAGGGGGTTGAGCTTTGAAGAAGGCGAGCTGTTCCGGTTCGCGATGCGACGGTTCAGTTATGTATTGGAATGGGCCGGTATTGTAGTTGCGGTCAGTGCATTGATCCTGCGGCTGCCGCTCGTGCTGGCCTACTTCATCAATATTCCGCGAGTGCTCGATTACCTGCCCGTTGCGCGGGTTCTTATGAGCGGGTTGATTATCGTGTTTTGTTCGGTCCAAATCTCGCTGGTGCTCCACAACGAAACCCTGATCGAAGCAATGCGTGCGCACGTTCATTTCATCCAAAAGAATGCCGGTCGTCTCGCATGGTTTCTGGTGATTTGCGGGATCCACTTCTATCTTATTATGGCTTGCGATGCACTTCTGCGCGGCGCAATTGCAGATCGATTGGGTGCGCTTCTACTTTGGAAATTCACTTTTGCGTGTCTGCGCGGCGCAGTCACGGGCTGGCTCTTGGCTTCATGGGTCTGCCTGTTTCGACAATGCGAACAAGGCAGAATTCGTCAGGAGAAATGGATTCGATATTGATCAAACCGGCTGCGAGAAGGCGAAGGTGAATGCGGCCACCATCACGCGTCAGAGCAAATCGAATCTGGCTCTGGCTTTTGTTTCGTTAGGCCGGGAGCGCAAACGCGACATCACGATTTTTTACGCGTTCTGCCGGGTGGTCGATGACATTGCCGATTCGGCGGAACTAAGCGGTATCGAGAAACGAGTTCGTCTGGCAAATTGGCGCGGGATGCTTCGCACGGCTGTTCCGGACGAACCGCCGCTGGCCCGCGATGTGAGGGAACTAATGCACAAGTATTCGCTTGCACCCGACATGCTTGAGGAAATCATCGCCGGAGTAGAGATGGATTTGAGCATCGCGCGATATCCGACCTCTCAAGAGCTCCGCGTCTATTGTTATCGGGTCGCCAGCGCGGTTGGGCTGGTTAGCATCGAGATCTTTGGTTATCGCAATCCGCGCTGCCGGGAATACGCGATCGATTTAGGACTTGCGTTGCAAATGACCAACATCATTCGCGACGTCTGGAAGGATTATCAAGCCGGGCGCATTTACCTGCCGCAGGAAGATATGGCGCGGTTCCACTATTCGGAAGCTGAGCTGGCTAAACGACAATACACCGAGCAGTTCCTCCAGTTGATGGAATTCGAGGCGTCTCGTGCGCGTGAATTCTTCAGCCGCGCGGCAGCTGAACTCCCGCCTGAGGATCGCCGGGCGATGGCTCCCGCGGAAATCATGGCCTCCATTTACCGGGCCTTGCTTCGTCGGATTGAACTGGACAAGTTTCGAGTTTTCGAAAAAGAATATCGATTAAGTAAGCCGGAAAAGGCAGGCCGGATCACGGCGCAGTTGTTCAAATCTTTTTTGAATTGGCCGCGTCGAGCATCCGTCTGAGTTCCTGGCTGCGAAATATTACCAAGGACAACTATGAAAATGAAATCTCTGAAAATTGTATCGGCGATCGCAATTGCATTGGCTGTGCTCAGCACAACCCTGTACGCGCAAGGCACCGACTCACGGATCGGCAGCATAGCGCGTGAGCGGCAGGAAAAGCAGGCGATT
>DATFXP010000015.1:0-5435 GCA_035315785.1 Candidatus Udaeobacter sp.
AAGCGCGACGGTCATTTCATCGGGAATATCGAATGCCTCGATCAGAACCGTCTCGTTGCGTTTAAGGCGAATGGAATATTCCACCAGCAGTTTTGCGAGTTTATCGAACCGCTCGTCGTGCATAGCCGTTTATCATTCCACCAGCCAGGCGCGATGCAACTCGATCACCTCGCGGGGCGCACTTTGAACAATTTCGCCGCGAATGCGCCGTCAAAAGCATCACGAAAAGGCAGCGAACGTCGCTTCGCTTCCAAACGCGGACCCGGCAGCTCCGAAAGCAGAGAGCAAACGAGTTGCTCGTTTTCTTCCGGCTCAAGGCTGCAAGTACTGTAAACCAGGACGCCACCCGGCTTCAGCAGCCCGAGTACAGCCTGCGTGATGATGAACTGCTCGTTTGGCATTCGGCTGAAATCTTTGGGTCGGAGTCGCCATCGCACATCCACCCGGCGACGTATTACTCCCGTGTTCGTGCAAGGCGCATCCACGAGAACACGATCGAATGGCGCGATTGAACTAATTTCTTTAGGAAGATGATCGCGCGTCCAATCGTGACGAACCGGATGAACCACTGTCGTGCCGAGCCGGGCGACATTGTCCTTGAGGATTTGAAGTCGTTCAGAATCGCGCTCGCAGGCGATGATCTCTCCCCGGTTTTGCATCAGCTGAGCCAGGTAGCTCGTTTTGCCGCCTGGCGCTGCGCATGCGTCGAGAATTTTTTCTCCTGGTCTCGGATCCAGAAGGTGGCAGGCGATAACTGTGCTGGGATCCTGAATGTAGCAATGACCCGAAGCGAGAGCCGCTGCCGGCAAAGTGTTGAACTCTACAAAATCTGGGATGCCAGTTAGTGGTCGTGAATGCGGGTACAGCTGGAGGAAGGTTTCGGGATTGATTTTTAAGCGATTAATCCGGCCATATATCGGCGCAGGCCGATTGTTCCATTCGCACAGCTCTTTGGTGTGCTGGGCGCCAAAGTGTTGTTGCCACCGCTCGACGAGAAATTGCGGATGCGACCTTCGAACGAACAGCGGTTGCGCGTTGGCGTCTGCAAGCAGTTCGCTTCGCTGCCGGGTCGCGGCACGAAGAACGGCATTGATGATCGGTCGCTGCTTCTTCGAGGCTATAGCAACGGTTTCGTGTACAGCCGCGTGCTCAGGCGTTTTGAGTAAGAAGACTTGGTACAACCCGAGTCGCAGGATATCGCGGACGTTGCTCTCGATGCGCGAACCGCGCAGGCAACCAATCCAAAAATCGAGCAACGTTAAATTGCGCAAAACGCCATAGAAGAGTTCCAGGGCAAACGCACGATCGGGAGGAATGAGATCCGCGGTGGCGAGAAGTCCTGAGATAATTGAATCTGCGAAGCGCTTTTCTTTTCGCCAAAGCCGCAAAGCCGCCAGCGCAGTTTCGCGAGCAGAACGCTGCGCCATGTTTCCGTTACTGCGGCTTCACGCTCGCGCGCCCAATAGAGTAATAATGGAATCCGAATTGCCGCATCGTTTCAGGATCCAACAGATTTCGTCCGTCGAAAACGATTGGCGTCCGCATTTTTTCTTTCAACACCGTGAGGTCCACGTTTGCGAATTCGTTCCAGTCCGTGGCGATGATCAGAGCTTCGGCACCAGTGACCGCTTCGAGAGCCGACGAGGCAAATTCCGCATCGGCGATCGCTTTGATGGCGCGCGCTTTGTGCATTCCTTTCGGATCATAGGCCACCACATCCGCTCTTTCGCGCAGCAATTGTTCCACTAACTCGATTGCAACTGATGAGCGCACATCGTCAGTATCCGGTTTGAACGTCAAGCCCCAGACCGCGATTCGCTTCTCGCGCAATACCCACAGTGTCTCGCGGATGGTCTTGAGGAAACGCGCCTTTTGACCTTCGTTTATGCGTTGCACTTCTTTGAGCAGGGCGAATGGCGTTCCAAGCTGCTCACTGATGGCGATGAACGCCGCAATGTCTTTTGGAAAACAGGAGCCGCCATATCCGATCCCAGCGTTCAGAAAATCGCGCCCGATACGGTGATCCATTCCGATTCCGTCAGCCACTTTTTCCACATCGGCGCCGCTTGCTTCGCAAATCGCCGACACCGCATTGATGTACGAAATTTTCAACGCGAGGAATGAATTCGCGCAATGTTTAATAAGCTCGGCACTGCTAATGTCCGTCACGAGGATCGGTGCCATGAAAGGCTCATAAACCTTTTTCATTAAATCGATCGCGTGTTCGCTTTGCGCGCCGACAACGATCCGGTCTGGATGCATGAGATCGGCTACTGCGCAGCCTTCGCGCAAAAACTCGGGATTGCTGACCACATCAAATTTTGCGCCATGGCGGTTATATCGTTTGATTGATTCCGCCACCTTTTCGCCGGTTTTCACGGGCACTGTACTTTTGTCGACGATCACTCGATAATCGGTCAACACGCCCGCGATCTCTCGAGCCACTTTCTCCACGAAGCTGAGATCGACATCGCCATCCGGCAGTGGCGGAGTCGGGACGGCGATAAAAATGATTTGTGAGCGCTCTACGGCTTCCTGAATGTTGCCAGTGAATTGGAGTCGCCGCGCTGAGGCATTGCGGTGAATTATTTCTTCGAGTCCCGGCTCGTAGATCGGAACCTGGCCGGCTTTGAGCTGTTTCACTTTTTCGGCGTCGTTATCGACGCAAATGACATGATGGCCGACATCCGCGAAACAGGCGCCTGTCACCAAACCGACGTAGCCGGAGCCGATAATTGATATGTCCATGAATCAAGAACGGTGTGGGCGAATTAGCGCCAGGACAAGTGGTGGAATTCAGCCAATAATTCCGGCGTTATTCGCGCACTTCGGATTACTGGCCCGACGACGCAGGATCGAAGTTTAAGTCGAAACCAAATTTGGGGAACGCCTTTAGTGTTACGGTGAAGAGAAGGCCGTATTCTTTCACGCCCGAGTTATCGCGTATCACTCCGCCGAACGAGGCGACCCAGCTCGTCAAGTCACGGTAAACCGCATAGCGCTGTTCCTGGAGAGTGTCGGTGGCGCCTTCATACTGCTCCTGCACTGCCAAGCCCCAGTTGTCGTTAACGCGAAGGTATCCGCCTACAACAAACAGGCTGCTATTATCGAAGAATGGGTTCCCATTCAGATATCTGTGTCCGAGGTTCAGCTGCAAATTCGACAGCGGTTGGACTGACGCATATGTGTCGACTTCCGTGAAGCCTTTCGAGAACGCCGGCACCTGAGAGTTCACAGAAAAGGACATCCACGGCAGGGGATTAAACCGGAGATTATTGAACAAGTTTGAGTAGTCCGTGCGATCATACGGATTCTCGAAGTTTCTATCGACAAACGTATCCAGTTCAAGCCACGTCACCGTTGAGTCGTCACGTCGGGTTTCCAAGCGATTGCGAACGCCTACGCGCCATACTGTCCAATCGGCGATCGAGTCAATCGGCGTGAACTGTGGAAAATCGATTGCACGAAGCTGCGTAGAAGGTTCAAATCGATCGAACTGCAAAACCGACAGGGGATTAGGTCCGTCTTCTTTCACATAAGAGAAATCGGTGAACGGCTGGATCACGTGCATGAGTCCATCTAGACCCCATGCCCGACTTTGCACGTCCTCCCATTTGCGAGAGATCTTGAACGACGCTTCCGCGCCCGTATCGAAGACGCTTCGAAACGTATCCCCATCAAACTTGATGGGGTTGATCGTTGTCGGTGGCGGCAGGATGGTGTTGGGTACCAGGGGATTTGGATCCGGCACGAATATTGTTGATCCGAGATCCCAAGTCTTGCCGTAGTAGGTGCCTCGATATCCAACCCGGGGCACAAACGACAGCCAACCGAATAATGTGTTGGGCCAAACCAGTTGATGGAACGTGTCGAAACGTTGCGTACCATAATTCTTGATACCTGAGTCTTCGGGGAATTGTAGCCGCAAATTGGCAAAGCCGGTTTCGCCTTCGTAAAATATCGGGCTTCCGAAGAGTGGCTGCCGTTTGATGTCGAGTACAACTTCCGGCTGCCGTTCCGTCGTCGTGAAGAAATCGTTCGCCTGAAAACGCTCGATCCCGGTGAGAGTGAAATTCGGGTTTGTTTTAGCCACCGCCACCACATTGTCCGGAACAGGATCGATCCGAAACTCGCCCTGGAAGAAGTCCTGCATCACGTATTGGTCACTCATCTTGGTGATGTTGGCGATGCCGTAGATGGAGTCGGTGAAATTTGTGTGGTCCTCGAGGGTAAGCCGGTATCGGGACTCAGAAATGTTTGTCCGCGGTATGTTGGTTTGATTGATGTCCGGGTTTTGGTCGTTGATGTAAAAGGTCTTTATCCGCGCCACGCTGCTGTGGTCCTTTCCATATTCAATCGTGGGCTCAAAACCAATGGCGGGACCGCGCCGGCCGAAATAGTCCAGCCGAAGTCGGGCTTCAATATGGTCTGTGATCGGGAACGTGACTTGCGTGAGCAGCGATGGTCCCCAGGTGCTGTAATATGCTGGCGAAACGGAAAAACTAAACGCGTTGTCGAGCGATTGGTACAGATATGGCCACCAGAATATCGGCACCTTTCCAACGTAGGCTGTTACGTTCAGAAAAATTACGCGATCGCCCTCGTAAACGCGAATCTTCCGGGCGCGCAGGTGAAAATCGGGGTTGGATGAATCGTGCGTCGTGAAGATGCCGCCGTTGATGAGATACGCGTCCTCTTTCCCTTCGATCGAAGTCACATCGCGGCCGCCCAGAAAGTAAGGTTGTGACTCCGTCCGTGCGCTGGCCGCCCGGATCTTTTTCGTGTCAGTGTTGTAAATTCCGCTGTCCGCGTTGTACAGGCTAAGATCGCGATAAATTCGGACGTGACCCCTCAACGTCACATCATGTGTCGAGGAATTGTACTGTGCGTAGTCGGCGTAAATATCTGTATTCCCGATGTGAATCGCGACGTTATCGCGGGCGGTTGCCAAGCCGTTTTCATATGTGGTTTGTCCAGTCGAAGTAATTTCGATGGGGCCGTTCTCCGGAGTTTTTATTTCTCCGTAGATCAAACCGGCACTCGCAAACAAACCGGCGAGCAAGAAAACCAGCGGTCGCATGGCAAACTCCAAAGGTACCGCAGCAAAGTCCCCCTGCAAAGGCAAAACAGGCCTACGCAGGTGCCAACCATGCGTCAGCCACCCGATGACGGACGGGCATTCAAAGCTCACGCGCATATTAGCTATACACGCGCGGGGTGTAACCAGCTTAATCCTCCAAAGTTCGACTACTTAGCCATTGGGCCCCCGAGAGAACGCCACCCCGTACTGGCCACGCAAACTGTGTTCTCGTCAAGAGCCCGCCTATATTCTTCCCGGCTTTAGCGACTTGAAAGCTCAGACTCAATATGGTTACGCAGCCAAATTCCGAAAAAGCTCGACGCGTGTTCGTTCTCGCGGACACGCACAATCGCCT
>DATFXP010000016.1:0-5184 GCA_035315785.1 Candidatus Udaeobacter sp.
GCTTGCCAATATGAAGTCCCAATCACATCGGCTCCGACCCGAAAAGTGCAGGAACAATTGCTTGGCAATTGGAGGTCGAGTGATGGCAAAGAAGAACTGAAACTGCGGCGGCTCGACGACAGCATTTACATCGTTTACTACGACGGTGATCTTTTTCGCGCTTACCACTCCGACCTAGCAGAAACACCCTTCGCGACTGTCCAGGATCTCAACTCGAACGATCGCAAGTACGCTTACATGGTTTGGAAACTCTCAGATGATGGCAAGCATCTAAGTCTACGAAATGTTAGCGATAAAGTGATATCCAAAGAGACCAAAGATTCGGTCACGGTCGTTGCGCTCCTGACAAAAAACGCCCGCAATCCTGAGCTCTTGGGCGAGGAGATCGAGTTTCGGAAAGAGAAATAGCTGGATGGAATTAGATGGCAGGCGGAGCGCCTGCCCTACAAACAACTGGGTCCGACACCGGATTTTTCCGTCCATTGATGATCACAGGTTTTCTGACACAGTTTGCGATGCCTCGATTGGGAAATGGCTTTTGCGCGGTATGTCTCGCGTTTTTGTTGCCGTTGGTTTGGGCGGTACGGCTCTCCGCGCAGCAAACACCACCCGCATCAAGTGCAAACGGATCGCCATCGCCGACGCCACCTGTCTTTTCACCACAGACACTGTCGGAACTGAAGCAATTGCAGAAGGCAGCTCTGGAAAGTGATTATGCTTTCCGGCAAGTCGCCCATCTGGCCAACAACATCGGTCCGCGTTTAAGTGGATCGGCACAGGCGGCAAAAGCAGTCGAGTACGTCGCGGCCGAATTGAAAACACTGGGCTGCGAGGTCCAACTCGAGAAAGTCATTGTGCCCCATTGGGTGCGCGGTGAAGAAACAGGAGCGCTGGTTCAATTTCCCGGGCAGGCGCTAAGCACAACTCAGAAAATTGTGCTGTGTGCGCTGGGAGGCAGTGTAGCTACGCCAAAAAACGGGATCGAAGCCGAGGTTCTTGTGGTCAAAAATTTTGATGAGTTGAAGTCGATGGCTCGCGAAAAGATCGCGGGCAAGATCGTACTGTTCAATTACCCGTTCGACAAACAAATGGCCGCCGAAGGTCGGGGCGGCGAAGCATACGGGGAAGCAGTCGTTTATCGTAGCAATGGTCCAAGCACAGCGGCGCGCCTGGGTGCCGTCGCGTGTCTGATCCGTTCAGTGGGTGGCGCTGACTATCGGCTGCCGCACACTGGTGAAACCGACTACGCAAATGATGCGCCGAAAATCCCAGCCGGTGCGGTTACATCGGAGGATGCAGATTTAATTGCTGCTCTGGTCCCCCAAGGACCGGTCAGAATGAAACTGGTTCTCACACCCCAGACTCTGCCGAACGTCGAAAGCGCGAACGTGATTGGCGACATTAAAGGCAGTGAACATCCCGAACAGGTCGTCATCGTTTCCGGTCATTTGGATTCGTGGGACCTGGGCACGGGCGCGATCGACGATGGCGCAGGCGTCGCAGTTTCGATGGAGACGGCGAACCTGATCAAAAAACTTGATCTCAAATCGAAGCGCACCATTCGCGTGATTGCGTGGATGAATGAAGAGAACGGCTCGGCCGGATCGAAGCAGTACGCAAAAGATCACGAAAAAGAATGGATGAACCATTTCGCCGCTGTGGAAACCGACGGCGGCGCCGATCATCCGCTTGGCATCAACATCAATGGAAAGCCAGAAGTGAAACAGATGTTCGCGCCAATCGCAGCGATTTTGCAGACGTCAGGCGCGGGCATGCTTACTTTGGTCGAACATTGTGGCGCTGACATTGCGCCGATGGAGAAAGCCGGAGTGCCTGCTTTCAGTCCGATCCAGGACAGCCGTTTCTATTTCAATTATCACCACACTGCCGCTGATACGCTCGACAAGATCGTGCCGAAAGCATTGGCCGAGAATTCCGCCGTCGTCGCAATCCTTGCGTATGGGCTTGCGAACATGGAAAGACCATTGCCTCGGTAAGACTCAAAGTACGGCATGCGTTTGGCCACTCGCGTTTAGCAGAAACAGATTGTAGGCCAGGTGCTCCGCCTGCCAAACTGCACGGGTGGGTCATCCGCCGCGCGTACCTGTTTGGATACCACGGGAACAACGCGTGATTTATTTCGTGACGATTTGTGTCGCGAATCGTCGACGGATTCTGGCGAACGAAGCCGCGTTCAAAGCGTTCAAGGCGGCCGTCGGCAAACTCGACAATTGGAAGGGTTCTTGCGGCAATGCTCATGCCTGATCATTTGCATGTGATCGCCGCACCAACAAACAATCGCGATGCGAAGCTCGGAACCTTTTCAGCCGCGCTAAAACGCTGGATGCGTCAGGAGCTAAAGGCATCATGGACTTGGCAGCCTGGGTGTTTCGACCGTCTTTTGCGTTCCGACGAATCGCTTCACGACAAATGGCTGTATGTGCAAGAGAATCCCGTCCGGGCTGGAGTGGTCAGACATTCGAAAGATTGGCCGTACCAAATCGGGTTTGACGATTGGTTATAGGAGCCATTCGGAATTTCTGCCCCCGTCTTCCCCCGCAAGCGAGGCGCTTGCCCTACAATCCCTGCCGCTTTGCGCAACCGGGACGCGTGCTTCTGGCGGGCCATGATCTGTCCGCACAAGCTCGGGTCACTCGCGGCGATTTTAATTGCGCTTTAAATTGCGCGCCTCGTTAAGGACAAAATTGGCCAACCGACGCCCGCGATTGCGAACAAATCGCCACGGCCCGGCATCGACGAAATAAGTGAGCAGAATGCTGTCGCGCGTTTTCACCTCCGGCCCGACCGGATCGGCCGAATGCCAGGTGTCGTCGGCTACGGCGAATGCGTAACCTGTATTTGGCGAAAACGGCATCTTTGCTTTCATCGGTTTGCGTCCGTTGGGCAGCACCTCGTGAAAGATCGTGCCGATGTGCGGCGTGGAATTGTCTGCCGGTAGGTAAAATTGGACGGTGATCCCTTTCCACAAACTGTCGGTGTGTTTGAAGATGCGGTATCCAGGAATGTCGCGAGTCAGGATCGGTACCGGATACATGTTTACCTTCGCAAAGTTTTCTCCGAACCGGCCTTTCAAGCCTGGCGCCAAGCGTTGGACGAAAGCAGATTGCAACTCCTGGGAACGCAGCACGCGACCCGTCGCATCCCAGACTCCGCGTTTTTTTGGCGGCAAATGCCGAATGTATTCGGGGAACAGATCGATCTTCGCGCGCGTTGGTTTTCCATCGGGCCTGCTGCTGCCAATCTTGCTTTTGCCAGACATCGCCCGGTAATCCTCGGCTACCGGCATTGCTTCGACCATCTGCGCGTAGAAGTCATCGGGAAAAATGCGGTGAAATTGCAAATGATGGAACGGTGCATCATCTGCGGGGGCCTGTCGTACTGAGTCGACAACGAATTGGATAAGAGCTGACTGGGATTTTTCCATTGGATGTTCCCTAGCGAGCCTAATTTAGGAACGCCCTCGTGCGGCGCAAGATCGCAATGGGCCGCCTCTCCTTTCCAAGGGGAGGTGAGGGTGAGGTTTTTTGGAACAAAAGTCCGGATGCTCTCAACCCCTCGCCTTAGTCCTCTCCACTGGCGCAAAGAGAGAGGCGGAAAGGATCGCCGCAGTTCGTGCGCTTGGTGGAATCCGAAGGCTGATAGTGTTAAGCATCGTAAAGGCATTCGGATTGAAGAATGAGTGAAACAACCGGAAAGCGTTCGCTTCTCTCACGCATCGGTCGATGGACAGCGGAACTGGTCCTTGTGTTCGTAGGCGTTTACGCGGCGTTTTGGCTGAATACCTATCAGCAGCACCGGGAGGATGCGGGACGGCGCGACCAGATTTTGGCTTCGCTTGAGCAGCAATTGCGCGAAGGCATTGAAAGCGGAAAAATTAACCGCGCGAAAGAGGAACAGGAAGCCGCGAAGTTTCACCGCGCTCTCGACGCTGGTGAGATGCCGCCGCTGCAGGCGTTTGTTTTCACCACCGATTACAGCCCAAGCGACTGGGCTACGATGCTGCAATCCGGAGGGATCCAACTGCTGGACGTGCAGACGCTCATGGCTGTGCGCAAGGATGAATCAGTTATCCGCTGGGGATTGAGCCGCATGGCGTGGTATCAAAAACTCAGCGACGACTTAATCGTGCCGAACCTGGATCAGGACTTTTCTTTCTTTTACGATCCGGCCACAAAGAAACTGCGGAAACGATTCGAGATTTATCCCGATGCTCTGGATGTGAGAGTGAAATTTGCCACCGAGCTTGAACGAACGCACATCGAACTGCTCAAACGAATTCAGGCCGAACGACAGCGGAATCATTAACATGAATGCTTTCATCCGAATGTTCGTAATTCCCTTGCTGGTCGCGATTGCTAGTGTCGCGCGCGCCGCAGATTACCCGACCCCGACCGAAGGCGATTTCACGATTCGGGATTTCAAATTTCAATCCGGCGAAACTTTGCCGGAGCTAAGGATTCACTACCGCACGTTGGGAAAACCGGAGAAAGACGCGCAGGGCAAAACGACGAACGCTGTTCTCATCATGCATGGGACTACCGGTAGCGGCGCGCAATTCATTCGCCCTGAATTTGCCGGTGAGCTGTTTGGAAAAGATCAGCCACTCGATGCGACGAAGTTTTTCATCGTGTTGCCAGACGGGATTGGCCACGGCAAATCGAGCAAACCGAGCGACGGCATGCACGCGAAATTCCCGCGCTACGGTTATCTCGACATGGTGGAAGCGCAGTACCGGCTGGTAACAGACGGACTAGGCGTAAATCACGCGGGGCTTGTGATGGGAACGTCGATGGGCGGAATGCATAGCTGGCTGTGGGGTGAATTGCATCCCGACTTCGTGGACGCACTCATGCCGCTGGCGAGTTTGCCCACGCAGATTTCCGGGCGCAACCGGGCGTGGCGCCGCATGGTCATCGACGCAATTCGGAATGATCCCGCTTGGAACGGCGGCGAATACAAAACACAGCCGCCGAGTCTCCGCACTGCGGCGCAAATGCTTTGGTTCATGAGCAGCAATCCGGTCTTGCGTCAGAAGGACGCGCCTACTCTTGCGAAAACAGACGAAGTCCTGGACAAATTCGTGGAGGAGATTGTTAAGACTGACGATGCAAATGATGTGCTGTACGCGCTTGAAGCTTCACACGATTACGATCCCGGACCGAA
>DATFXP010000017.1:0-5113 GCA_035315785.1 Candidatus Udaeobacter sp.
GTTCCACATACCCCAGATCAATGATTCCATAGAGCCGGCATTCGCTGAGCGCGCTCATCGAACTGCACCTTATTCATGCAAACGAAGGGGCCGCGTACTCAAACTGAGCTTGCCCCCTGAAATAAGGCGGTCGATCAGCCCAGTATCGTAGTTTCCATCGCGGAAATCGCCGTTCCGCATCATCGCAGCATGAAACGGCACTGTCGTTTTTATTCCGGTGATGTAGTACTCGTCCAGAGCCCGTCGCATTCGGTCGATCGCATTGATCCTTGTGGAACCAATCGTGATTATTTTCGCAATCAGTGAATCGTAATATGGCGGCACGGTGTACCCGGTATAAACGTGCGAGTCAATGCGAACGCCGCGGCCACCTGGCGCATAGTAAAAATCGATCCGTCCAGGCGTCGGTTGGAAATTGTTGGCAGGGTCCTCGGCATTGATACGGCATTGGATCGCGTGCAGCCGCGGCTCTGCTCGGGCGACATGGGGCGAAAGCGGCTGTCCCGCGGCAATGCGGATCTGCTCCTTGACGAGGTCGCATCCATAAACTTCCTCTGTGACGGTGTGCTCTACCTGGATGCGTGTGTTCATTTCCATGAAGTAAAAGTGCTTGTCCTGGTCGACCAGAAATTCAATCGTCCCGGCGTTCTCGTAACCGACTGACTTGGCCAATTTCACAGCCGCATTTCCCATTTTCTTGCGAAGACCTGGCGTCATTACCGCCGACGGGCACTCTTCAATCACCTTTTGATTACGCCGCTGAATCGAGCAATCGCGTTCGCCAAGATGAACGATGTGGCCATGGCTATCGGCCATGATTTGAAATTCAATATGGCGCGGGTTGACAATGAGCTTTTCTAGATACACCTGATCGTTTCCAAATGCTTTCTGCGCCTCATGACGCGCACTATGGAAAGCGGATTTTAGGCTTGGCTCATTATGCGCAGCACGCATCCCGCGGCCGCCGCCGCCCCCGGCCGCCTTGACCATCACTGGGTAGCCAAGCTTCTTCGCGATTTTCATGGCCTCATCCTCTGTCTCGACGATGCCGTCGCTGCCTGGCGTTACCGGCACGCCGGCTTTGCGGGCAGCCGCACGAGCGGCGTTCTTGTCGCCCATGGATTGCATCGCACTGGAGGAGGGCCCAATGAACTTGATGTTGCAGCTCTCACAGACTTCCACGAAATGCGGATTCTCGGCGAGGAAACCGTAGCCGGGGTGAATCGCGTCAACGTCGCCGATCTCGGCCGCGCTCATGATTCGATCGATTCTTAAATAACTCTCAAGGCTGGAAGCCGCACCGATACAGATCGCTTCATCGGCAAGCTGAACGTGCAAAGAATCGACATCCGCTTCCGAATAGACCGCGAGGGTGCGAATGCCGAGTTCCTTACAGGCGCGAATGACTCGCAGCGCGATCTCTCCGCGATTGGCGATTAGAACTTTCTGGAACATGTGGGACGCGCAATTCGGCGCGCCCAACGGTCGCGCCCTACCATCTTTTAGCGGACTTTGAAGAGCGGCTGTCCAAATTGGACCGGCTTACCATTATCAGCGAGCACTTCGGCGATAACGCCGCTGGTTTCAGCCTTAATCTCATTCATCACTTTCATCGCCTCGATGATGCAAACGACAGTGTCTTCGGTAACCGGCTTCCCCACTTCAACAAAAGGTGGCGTATCGGGCGATGCAGCGCGGTAAAATGTGCCCACCATCGGGGAAACAATCTCTTTCATCGGCACGCTCTCGATCGGTTTCGCGGCAGGCGGCGGCGGTTCAGCTCCCGTGGCCCCTACCTTGGCCGGACCGGCAGCCACTGCCGGGGCGACGATCGTTGCGTGAGGAGCGGAAGCGCCCCTCTGCAGTTTCAGACGATACCCCTCCTTTTCGATTTCAAACACGGACAGATCGTGCTTCTTCATTAAATCGATGATCGATTTGATCTCTTTGATGTCTTTGGGATCCAAGGCTAGTTCCTGGTTAAGGCTGAAGCGTTTTAGGTAAAGCAGTTTTGTTAGCCAGGTCAAGCACGGGAATCGGGTGTTCGGTTACTGGAGGCATCGAGCAATAGCCTTTGAACTCCCGCAAATTCCCTCCTCCATTACTCCATTAAGCCACTGCTTCGCTTTGAAATTGTAGATGAGACCGATGACTATGTCGTCGTCAATAAGCCGCCATTTCTTCTCATCCATCCGACCAAGCCGAACAACACACCCACATTGTGGAAACAATTGCGCGAGTTGCTCGCTTTCGAGATCGCAAGCGGCGGACAAGTTTCAATCGTGAACAGACTCGATCGCGAGACGAGCGGCCTGGTGCTCGTTGCGAAAACCGCGGCGGCCGCGCGACACTTTGGGCTGTTGATGCAGCGACACTCGTTGCGCAAAGAGTATCTGGCGATCGTTTTGGGCTGGCCCGATTGGGAACAAAAACTTGTTGACGCTCCGTTAGATCGTCAGAGCAAACACCAACGCTCGTCGATCTGGCTCAAACAAATGATCCATGTTGGGGGCGCACCAGCACAGACGGAGTTCTCTGTTGAACGTCGGTTCAGAAAGTCGACATCGTCGGGACATCGATTCAGTGTCATTCGCGCGATTCCGCGCACTGGACGCACGCATCAGATTCGGGTGCATCTCGCATCAGTCGGGCACCCGGTTGTAGGCGATAAAATCTACGGCCCAGACGAGCAGCTGTATCTGCGCTTCATCGAAACCGGATGGACTCATGAGCTCGAGCAGAAACTCTTGTTGCCGCGACATGCTTTGCACTCTGCGAGATTAGCCATCGAGGACGGACACGAATGGAACAGCGGATTTCCTCCTGATCTTGCCGAATTCTGTAGCGGCGGTCTGTGACCGCCGATGGGTGTTGTTGTTTCAGAACCGATTTCGCCGCCCACAAGACGCCGGGAGGGACGATTGCAAGACTATGGCCGACCAGTATCGTAGGCGCGCTAGATGAAACCTCTCCACACTTGCATTGTTTGCGCCGCTCTTTCGATCTGCTCGCAAATGTTCGCCGGTATTGAAGGGCCAGTGAGCGTCGTCAGCGACGAATTCAATCCGCACCGAATCGAATTCGCACTCGAGACCGGCTACTTGTTTGGCGCGATTAATCCGCCCGCGGATTATCAAATTGGTGCGCTGTTTCTGTCAGAACGCATCCGGTGGGGAGTTATTCGAAGTGACTGTTGGCTGCGCGGGTATCATCAGTTCTACATCAGCGCGATTGCCGAGCCGATTTTCAAGGGAATCGAAAATCACTACTTCGGATTCAATGTGGGGTTTCGCTACAACTTCGTCCAGCCAAATTCGCGATTCATTCCTTATATTTCGGGCGGTATAGGCGCCGGCGGGATCGACAGCCACCCCGAGGTTCCGGGCGGCCAGGGGCAGGATTTTACGTTCAACATTCTTTCCGCTGTGGGCGTTTCTTACATCGTAAACGAAAACTGGAAAGTGGATGTCGGAGCGCTTTACCAGCATCTCTCCAACGGCGGGCAAACCGATCCTAATCCCAGCCTGAACCTCTTCGGACCGCAGGTAGGCGTTAGCTATTCGTTTTAACCTCCTTTTGTCATGTTGAGCAAAGCGAGCGTCTCCGGACAGTGCTTTGGCCGCGCAACAAGCAAATGATTAGAGATTCTTCGTTTCGCTCAGAATAACATGTCGATGAAGGTGACTGAAGAAAACGTGCTCGTCGTTCGTCGCAGCTTGTTCGACGAACTCGGCGCTTTTCATGGCCTCAACTTCGAGCCGAAGAAATATCTCGATGCGTTCCTATCGCGCGGAAATAACTTTTTTCTGCCGCGACCTGAAGCTGAGATCAATCCTGCGTACAAACAGATCATACCTTACGCGCTCATCGCGTTTCAGAACAAAGTTGCTTACTACGTCCGCGGGAAAAAAGCCGGCGAACAGCGCCTGGTAGCAAAAGGATCAATTGGGATCGGCGGTCACATGAATGAGACCGACGAATCTCTGTTTGCCATGGATGAGGATGCGTATCGCGCCGGCGTGGAACGTGAAGTCAATGAAGAGATCAAAATCGACACTATATTCGAAGATCGGATCGTCGCGCTTTTAAACGATGATACGACCGAGGTCGGACGCGTGCATCTTGGCGTCGTTCACGTATTCAAACTGGCCGAGCCGAAGGCGGAAAAGCGCGAAGCGATGATCACCGGTCTGACATTTGTCACGAAGGACGAATTATTGGCGCGCCGCGAAACCATGGAGACGTGGTCGCAGATTTGTCTGGACTCGCTCAACAGCCTACTTCTGTAGCGTCCCTATGGGACGCGCAGCGCGATTCGCTTCAGCCTGAAGGCGAAGGTGCAGCGGAGGTTGCAGGCGGAGCCTCAGGTCCACTTGTAGATGCGGGTGGAGCTTGCGGTGGAGGCACCCCGGGTGATGCTGCTGGAGCCTGGGGCGCAGGCGCAGCTGGAGGTGGAGGTGCACCTCCCGGAGGAGGCGGCGCAGGCTGCTCCCTCTGCGGGATGAACGAGATCTCGTCAATCTGCCAACGGCCTACCGGATGCGAGATGGTCAGGTCCATATCGGCATATCTCGCTGGATAATATATCCGCCCATGGAAAGACCCGTGTGGCTCGAAGAATTGGGAATTAAATTCAATCTTGCCCTGAACGTCGACAGGGCGAACAGGGGCGCCGAGCTTCACAATCTCGTTCATGAACTCCTGCTGTGTCGAAGCGGGAAAATTCATGCGTGCCTGAGGACCGAGCCGCGAATTAAAGAAATTAATATCGTGCTGGACAGCAATTTTCTGGGTCGCTTCCCTGGCAAAGTCTGTTCCTTCCTTGACTGCATTTTGTTTGTTGGAATTAAGCCACCACCACGCGCCACCCAGCAACGCCAGCACAATAATGACTAGAACGACAACCTGACCGGATGAATTCCGTTTAGAACTTAATTTGAATTGTTTCATCTTCGTTTAATAACCAAACCCCATGCTCTTGATTACTTCTCCATTACGGATGAGCACAGAATGTTTTTGTTTACCTGTATAAGAACCGAAACGATTTCGCGCGTTCACGGTGAAATTAACGAGATACCCCGACACAGCTTCGCTGCCCTTGCCCATGTCGGAT
>DATFXP010000018.1:0-67084 GCA_035315785.1 Candidatus Udaeobacter sp.
GAAAGATGAGCGTGGTTAATAGTTGCCGCGACCGGCACGCCAAGCGACGCAAACGCGTCACGATTCATCAGCGTGTTCAATTGCGACTGCGCGTCAGATAAATTGCGCTCCAGATCCCGCCGTGCTTCCTGCAGCTTGCTATAATCGGTCTCGGCAACGAGCACATTGGCGGCGCTCTCCAAACCAGCTTCGTATCGGGAGCGGCTGATATCCGCGATCTGTTTCAGCGACGTGAGATTTTTGCTGTTGATCTCAAGCTGATCGTAAGCATTCGCCAACTGGAAGTACGTGCCGCGCGCTTTCGCAATTACATCGAGTTGAGTCCGCCGCACTTCCTCTAATGCCGAAAACGCTTCGGCCCCGGCAATACGGCCCCGCACGAGGTTTTTGCCGGTAATGGGAATCAATTGCTCGATACCCAGCGTTTGATCCATGAACGCATTGGGCGGAATATCGACATAGCGGTGGACACGTGATTCGCCAGCGACGCGGGGATCGTCCCAGGCGTTGGCTTGCCGCACGCGGTGAATCGCAGCCTGCCAGCGACTCTCCGCTTCTTTGATTGCTGGATTGTTCGCCAGCACGGCGCGCGTGACTTCGCCTAACGAAAGCCGCGCCGAAGCAGCACCGTAGTCGCCGCCATCAACGGCGATCAGATTTCGAATTGATAAAGATATAGTTAATAAAATTAAGAAAGTTGTCGTTTTCATTGATCCAGGACTGCGGTTGAAGACCAAGTGTGCCAGCGAATGGGCACACCCCGGGCGTCAGCGTCCTTGGATCAGATTAGAAACGTGCAGAGTAGCGCGAGTCGCGGCAGCGAAACGAGCGTGGACTCAACGCTGGAATAATCAGCCGATTTAGCTGTTAGCTGAATCGCCAGCGGAATTGGATCCCTGGCCGAGATTATGGCGATGTTCTGTTGGTCGGAAGTCGTTTTCGCTAAAGGCTGAGTAGCCGACCCAGTCCGTTGGTGTGATGTAGCGCAGCACGTCTTGTTCGCGCAGGAACCAGGCGCACACGGCTTCTCGCTCGCAGTGTTTGTGATGATACACGGTGCCGCAGGCAACCGGATTGTCGCGGTAAATAGCGCGACTACAATTGCGGCAGAAACCGTCGCTCTCCGAATCATCCAGGGACTGATAGCACAATTGTCGCCGTAGATCGAATCCGATCATTAACCCGGCTGAAAGGCTTTGTGTTCGTTTGATTTTGAATCAGCCTGCTCAGTGGCCGATCTAATTCCTACGGATTCAGCTATGCCAAACGCCCGTATCCAGAATGCCCGGCGCGCGACCGATATGCGGAAGGGTCGCCGCTTAGAGTATTTCACACTTGGCTGGAATCTCACTGAGGCACTTGTTGGTATCAGTGCGGGTGTCATAGCTGGCAGCATCGCCCTTATTGGTTTCGGGATGGACTCGATTATTGAGAGTTTTTCCGGTGCAAGTTTGCTATGGCGACTGCAATCTGGCGAGGCTGACGAAAAGCGCGAGCAGATTGCGCTTAAACTTGTCGGCGTAAGCTTTTTTGTGCTGGCGATTTATATTGCAGCCGATGCGATTAAAACGCTTATTCACCGAGAGCCACCGGCGGCCAGCATCGTAGGCATATGCCTTTCTGCGGTCTCAATTGTTGTGATGCCGGTTCTCGCTCGCGCAAAACGCCGTGTAGCAGCACGACTGAACAGCCGTGCGCTTGTGGCTGACTCGCGCCAAACTGATCTTTGCGCTTATTTGTCAGGCATTCTTTTTGTCGGGCTTGTACTGAATGCGCTCTTTGGATTGTGGTGGGCAGATTCGCTGGCCGCAATTCTCATGGTTCCGATCATTGCGCGTGAAGGCGTCGAAGCGTTTAAGGGCCAGTCCTGTGACCGTTGCTAAAAGTCGTGTGCGAGCGGAGAAAAAGCTGACTGCGTTTGTGGAACTGGAATCGGCGATTCGCAAAAACAGCATTAACACCTCCGTCCTCGTTTGGTCTACCAGTAAGCGCCGAACGATTCTCAATAGCGGTCATATCAGGCAAAGCCCTACGCAAGAATTAGGTGGCGCCTGACAAGGTTTGCAAAACCAGTGTTTGACGTTGCCTGTCGGCGGCTGACAGACTCGGGCTCGCGCTAAGTCCGTTAGGTGTCTCCCCAGAGTCCCTGACCCTCTTCCCGCAGGGTAACCGCGAGCGAAAGGCTCGTTCGCACAACTAAAGCCAATTAAGGCCAGAACAATCAACATCAAACAAAGGATATTAATTATGCGACACAACAAAATCGTTTCTGCGGCAATCGCGCTGTGCGTGACTGCCTTCTTCACGATTGGCTCACTGCCATCGGTGTCGGCTTCTACGCCTACACCGGTCACGATCACTGCGGTATATGATTTTTCGACGTTTCCCGATGTAACGGGAACGTTTAGCACAACCGGCGCTTACAATTTCAGGGACTTCTACAATGCATGTTGACCTGAATCCCTTTAATGGCGTGAGAGCTCATTGCGTGGTTACATTGACCGCGCCCGGTGGAACGATCGTTATTGATCAGCAATGTCAGTTTGCGAGTTCGCCACCTAGGGGAAGGTGCGAGATTGTAAGCGGCACAGGTGCCTATGCGAACCTTAACGGGAACGGGTCGCTTACGATGCCACCTAACACCGAAGCAATGACAGGGTATATCTATCGTTGATGACAGGCGTTAATTACCCTGATTAACGTCGATAATCAGGATGCGCCATACTCAAGGAGCCGTCGTGCTTCACCGCATGGCGGCTTTTGGTTTCATGCGGTGACGCTCACGGCTCCTTCAAATCGCCCCTTGTGTTCGTGTGTCTCGATCACGTTGCCAGCATTATCGTAAAACGTGAATCACAGCATCATGTGAACGGCTGCGATGCCTGGCTTTGCCGATTGCGATGGTCCAAAATAGGGCCAGCTGGGTTAAAAATGAACCAGTGGTGGCCCTAAGTTGGACTTAGAGTTAGGCGCACTTCAATAGCAGGATGTCGATTTTGGCGAAAGGAAACGGTTTCTAAGTGCCTATGATTCAATAGCTACTGCGGCGTTGATTCTTATTCAATTTGGGTTCGAACGGAGAGTTGGCATAAACGTTGATTCCAAAAGCATCATGCATATCCAAAACCATATCAAAAATCGGACCGTTTTGTCGGCCGGCTCGCTTGTGCTTGTGTTTGCAAGCTGGCACCCAAACCAAGTCATCGCAGACGAGCTAAAAGAAGCCAAGGTGACTCAAGTCATCCAGGACGTTCAGGTGCTCCCATCGAACGCATCACCGCGTCCGGCTGCAGTTAACGATAATGTTCGGCAGGGCACGGCGGTACAGACCGGCGTCCGGTCCCGGAGTGAGCTGACTTTCAAAGATCAGACGATCACGCGCCTTGGCGAGAACACTATTTTTAGTGTAGGCGAAGGGGCACGAACCATTGACCTAGGCAGCGGTCAATTTTTGCTGTGGGTGCCGAAAAAATCTAGCGGCACGAAAGTCAAGATGGGAACCGTCACGGCAGCGATCACAGGGTAAATTATCTGCAACGACGTGATTCGTAGAAGCTATTCTCGCTATGTTTCAGCCGTGAAGAAAAACAGCTGCTTTTTAGAGCACCAATTTTTGCAAAGCAAAAGACAAATACGGTGGGGGAGGAAAACGATCATCACGTTATCAAAGCCACCAAGGAGATACGTATGCAACACCTGATTCTACTCGCGGTCGTATTGATGATGGTCCTCTACGTGCTGATCATCGCCGGCTGTTTATGTTATGTTGGGCGGTACAGGCGTCGGATGTCCTAATCACCTCGCTCCTACTTAATGATGGGGCGTGCTTCGCGCATGTAAATGGCTATGAGCACTCTTTGAAGTCGCCCTTGCGCTGGTGCGTGTCGATCACGCTGCCGGTGTAGTATAGTTAAGAAAAGAAACTTCTGCCGCGCCCATTACTCCGGCCTTTTCCATGGCGTGGTGCAGATCGTCCGACTCAACGAATGCCCTTGCCTTATGGACGTCTTCTATCGAAAAAAACAGCGTCACTTCGTTTGGGTCGTCCGCGTTACGGAAAAGATAGATCTCTTTTAGTCCGGCCTTCTGCCGCGCCGACAGGTCCGCGTCATAGCCTGATTTCCATTTAGCGAAGTCAAAAACTTTGTAGCGAACCAATAGGTGCATGATGATTCAATGTCCTTTGTGGCCCCGTCACTCTATTCACCATTCTTTGAAATCGCCAGTGTGTTCGTGTGTTTCGATCTCGTTGCCAGCGGGCATCGTAAACGCGAATCACGGCATCATGTGAACGGCTGCTGTGCATCGCGTAACCGATTGCACTATCTGGCTTGTCATACCACAGCCGACCGAACGGCAGCACATCGGAAATCAGATCGACACCACGTTTATCTTTGCGCGGGCGGATTTCGTAAACGTGCATCGTTGATTGCATTGGTGATGCGACATTCAATCACAAAATCCTGTTAGTAATGTCCACCACTGATTGAATCGACTGAATCTTCGGCGCTTCGCTCACGGGGCGCATCGTTAGTCTGACTCGTCGTTACGTGTGTTGTTGCCGTCTCGTCGGGTGCAAAAATGCTCTCGCACGAAGCTAGTATCATCGCCACTAGAGAGAGGGCCGAAATGAAGATGATCGTGTTTTTCATAGCAAGAAAAATTGTCGTTGACGGCGCTAGGCATTCAATCAAAAAGCGCCGCGCGCCGTAAAGCGTGCAGGACTCGTTGGGCTGGAATCGTCCGATCACCGGGCGGCAATCAAAAGCGCGGCTGGCGTGATCCTGTGAGGCAAGACAGGGCGCAATTTCAGAGGGAATTAACTGCGAGCCAAGCCTGCGCATTCCGCGCTTGATCAACGAAGTTCAGCCGCTGTTTAGCGGATCGGGTTCGCTCCCAGTTTAGGCGGGAGCGATACAAATCAGCATAATGTCGAGCAGCTTCCCCATCGACTTCTGCCAAATTAAGGAGGTTCTTCTCGATGATTTCGATCTCCGTGTCAGTCATTCGCTTAGTGGCAACCCGATCACAAAAGTCAATCAAAGAGTCAATCGTTTTCATGCCATCTGTAAGTTCGGATACGCGCCACAAGATGGGCGTGCTGCTTGGGTTGTATTTCGACGATTGAAGGAGCTCAGTGTCGAACGCTGAGGGGGTAAATTCGCGTTTTCCCGTCGATCGGGGGCAAGAACCCCTGACGTTCAACTAAACGTTAACGACGTTTTCGTTATAGGGGTGGACCTCGGTTCAATGAGCCGTTTTCCGTCTAACCGCCCATAGGGCGCTGGCTAGAGCGCCGTGAGAAAAATGTCGAGCACGCGAGATGCGTAAGCGTATCCTTCCTGCCATTCGCTTTGGCGCGGGCCGCCGACGTTCAGAATGTCGATCTGATTCTTGCGGACAAAATCCGCGATCAACGCCGATGCCTCTTCGGTCGCAAATCCTGATGCGTCGATCAGTTGGTACGGCCGCTCTAGCTCAACACAGAAGCGAACTGTCTGCTCAGTACCGCCACGAAGTTCTCTGGAGTAAATGACGACAGTTCCATCAGAATCTTTTACGTTCTGCAACGTGCGTTCGGTGAAACCGCCGCCTGGTAATTCCTGAACTGGGTAGTGATCCGGAATTTTGCCGAATTCATCGAGTCGGCCTGCAGGGCACCATCCCCCGCATTCAATTCCATGTTTGAGCGCGACATCGAGCGCGGCGCGATCCACGCCTGTTTGCCCGCCCGAGATGATCCTCAGTTCCTTCACTGTAGCGGCGCTCTATGACCGCCTACCACGCACCGCCACCTCTAATCACCTGTCGGAACAATATCCGCGCGCTCGACCATCAGGATGACCGCGCGTTCAGGCGCACGTGTTCGATGACGCACACCTTTCGGCACGACAAAGCCCTGTCGCGCCGCGAGCTCGATGACGCGATCTTCGAGATCGATTAGGAACCGCCCATCGAGCACGAAAAAAAATTCATCGATATCGTTGTGCTCATGCCAGTGATATTCGCCTTGAATCACAGCCATCCTAACGACTGAATCGTTCACCTTGCACAGCGTCTGGTTGTACCATTTGTCTGTGCAGTCGTTGGCCAGCTTCTGCACGTCAATCAATTCGAGCGGCGCATGCAGAATGTTCAGGTACGTTTTGTAGGGAAATTTTTCGACGTCTTGTTGCGAACCCATGATGTAATTTTACCGCAGAGATCGCGGAGGTCGCGGAGAAAGATCTACTACATTTGCTCTGCGTTCCCGGCGTCCTGTGCGGTAAAACTGGAGTCCTATTCTTCGCCGTCGAAATAATCGGTCTCCCCGCCTTTGATGACGACTCGATCGGCGGCTGACGACTTGTTCACTTTCCATTTCTTACTGTCGGGATAATACGCGGATTCCCCGATCGGATTATCGGCGATTACATAGTAAATGAGGTCTTCTGCACCAGAGTTGATAATTTGATGCGGTTCGTCTGGGCCGAAGATGAACGCGTCGCCGGGCGTAACTTCGGTCTTTCCATTCTTATGGCGAATAGTGGCCTTTCCGGAAATCACCAAATACAATTCCCATTGCGCCGAGTGTGCGTGGTAAGGGAAATTGGGTTTTCCTGGCGGCACGCGGCTCCATTCGAGGTCAAACGGATGCCGCTTCGACAGGTCGAGCGAGGCCGGTTCGCGTCCTAGCGCCTCCGAAATTCCTTTGAAGGAGACGGCGTACTTTCCACCAGGCGATTGCCACGGCTCTTCTTTGATTTCGTTAACGTTAACCTTGCGCATACGAAAATTGCTGGGCTGGCGTCTGACACAGACGCCCTACAACCTGGAAATCATTCTTCGCCATCGAAGTAATCGGTCTCATTTCCTTTGACGATCAGTTCTTCGGATCCATCGGTAGTGACGGCCCATTTGCCACTGTCGGGATAATAACAGGAATCACCTGTTGCGCCGCCACTGCGCGGGTTGTCGGCGATCACGTAATAAACAAAATCCTCGTTGCCGGCATTTGTAAGCTGATGCGCGTCGCCTGGCTGAGACAGAAACGCGTCCCCAGGCCCTACTTCAGTTATCCCGGTCTTATCGCGCACGTTGCCGCGACCGGAAACGACGAGATAAAGCTCCGATTCCGCTGCATGCGCGTGATAGGGGCAGAGCGATTTGCCCTTTGGAATTCGCACTAGCGCGAGATCAAACGGATGGCGCTTCGACAAATCGAGCGACTGCGGTTCGCGCCCAAGAGCAATCGAAATGTTCTTGCTAATCCGTCCAAATTTTCCTTTTGGCGATTTTCGTTCCTGCTCGGGAACATCTTTGAGATTAATCTTTCGCATTTGGAAGGATCTCTCGCCTGTTTCGCTTAAGACTAACGAGACGAGACTCGCTTTCTAGTGGCAATTGTGAAAATGGCAATCGCTGCCCAAACCAAGTTCACAACTGTAGAGGGATATGCCCCATAGAAAATTGTGTTTGCGGCCAACAGAGCACTGCCGCCGATGTTCAGGAACTGAAATGCAGAGGAATGTCCTTCCCATTTCCTGGAGGAGACCATCGCAAACGCCACAAGCAGAGCAACGGCTCCTATCCATCCAATCGTATCAAACCAAAAGTGATTGTTCATGCATCCTTGATCGTCTTGATTCCAATTCGCTCATGCACCCCATTTTTTCGGCAGCTTTTGTTTAAGTGTCTCCACTGGCTCGAACAGGTCGCCCTGTTTTTCCACACGCGCGAGTGTCTGGTCAGAACGAAACTTTAGGAACTCTGCTTTTTTCTTTTTCAAACAGGTCTCCACTTCGTTCCAGGTAACCGGAGTGGAAACGGTGGGCTGCTCCTTTGCGCGTAACGAATAAACGCAAATAGTGGTCTTGTGTTCATCGTTCTGGCTCCAATCGACGAACACTTTTCCTTTACGCACGGCCTTGGACATGTTCGACGTGACGAGATCAGGATGTTCACGTTCCAAGCCCTGAGCCAAAGAGCGCGATAAACCCTTGGTCTGATCGTAAGTCACTGACGTGTTCAGCGGAACATAGACTTGTAGGCCTTTGGAACCGCTCGTTTTCGCGAACGCTTTCAATTTCATTTTGCTAAGCAGTGTGCGCAGCCAGATCCCGACCTGGCAGCATTGAACGATGTCGGCTGGAGCGCCCGGGTCGAGATCGAACACCATCATCGTCGGACGTTCGATGTTGTTTTTGCGCGACAACGACGTGTGCAGTTCGAGATCCGCGAGGTTAGCTGCCCAGACAAGCGTAGGCAGATCGTTAGCGAGACAATAGTGCATGATCCGGTGGTTACCCTCGCTCCACACCTTTGCTGTCTGTACCCATTTCGGCCGATGCGCGGGGCAGTTCTTCTCGTAGAAAAACTGACCTTCCACGCCATCTGGATAACGCTTCATTGTGAGGGGACGATCCTTCAAATGCGGCAAAAGCACCGGCGCGATGCGGATGTAGTAATCAATCACCTGCGCCTTGGTGAAATCCGCCTTCGGATAAAGAACCTTGTCCAGGTTCGATACCTGAAGCTTTCGATCGTCGATGATGAGTTCTGCCTTCTTGGACATCGATCTAAACGTCGCACAAGGTCCACAAAGGACGCAAAGGTTCTAATTTTCTCTACGCTTGGTGACCTTTGTGGTCGTCCTGCGAACCTTGATCAAGCGAAGAAGCGCTCGGGTGGGAGCACTGGCTTGGGTTTACAGATTCGGGCGACGCAATGTTCCCAGCTTTCGTGGCCACTCAAAATGTCGATTTCCACCCGCAGAAAATAAATTGGCACTTTCAGATCCGCCTCGGGCAGACGCGTCATGCGCACCGAGTCTTTTTCGGTCGTCACAATCATCGCCAGGTCTCGGCGAATACAACGGTTGATGAAGCTGATCAATTCCCCTTCGGTGAAGTAATGATGATCGATGTAACGCTTCGCAAGATCGACATGCGCGCCGAGGTTGGTAAGCGCGCCCTCAAAACTTTCAGGGGCAGCAATTGCGCACAGCGAGCCGATGAACGCGTCGCGCAAAGCCTCGAGCGGCAATTGTTCGCCCGTAAAAACATTCTGAAGGTAAAGCGGTTTGTGCGCGCATTCGATAACTTCCGCAGTTCGATTGTAACGACGAATCCGTCGCATCAGCTCGAAATTAGGCTCGCCAGTATTCTTCGTAATAAAGATATAGCTGGCGCGGCGAAGATTGCGCGGCCTTTCACGCAACGTGCCCCGGGGCAACATGAATTCGTTCCCGAAAGGTGCTTGTCGATCCACAAGCACCATGTCCAGGCGATGCTTGAGATGGAGATATTGAAATCCGTCGTCGAGCAGAAGTGTGTCGACCTGCCATTTATCGATCGCGAACCGGCCGCTTTTCACCCGGTCCTTGTCTACCAGTACAATCACGTCCTTTAAATTGTGGGCGAGCATATAAGGCTCATCCCCGGCGGTCAGCGAATCGAGCAGGAGTGATTTCCCATCGGAAACGACCCGTGGAGGCTCAGAATCTCCACGGAACCAAGTTCGCCAGCCGCGCTTGCGCGGGACACTCTTATAACCGCGGCTGAGAATTGCCACTCGGCGTCCTCCGGCCTGCAAGGCGCGAGCAAACTTCTCAACAATCGGCGTCTTACCTGTTCCGCCGACGGTAAGATTACCGATGCTGATCACTAGGCATCCCAGCGTGCGTTCGCGAAGAACTCTTTTGCGGTAGAGATAGAGCCGGAGTTGAACCAGCCTGTCGTAGACGAATGAGAGACCGTAAAGGATATGCCGCAAAAAGGAAGCGCGAACGCCATGACGTCGTTCGAGGACGACGTCGATGCCGAATTCTTCTAGCTGTTCAAGCCGGCGACCCATCTTAATGTTGGACTCCGGATGGCGGGTGGCGCGTTGGTAATACCTCTGCGCCACGATTGTCCGCGTGTGTGATAATTGTGTGGGCGCGCACGGTTGCAGCGCCCGCCATCGCAGTAGCGATTTTTTTGGGTGCTTCGAGCGCAACAGCCGCTATCGCGGATCCGCTCCCGCTAAGAAACGCCCCAAGCGCTCCAGCTCGCTCAGCGGCCGCGATCACGCGTGGAAGAAACTGAATCAGCTTCGCGCGGAACGGCTGGTGAAGGTTGTCGGAAAAATTGCCACGCATTTTTTCGTAATCACGCGATGCAAACGCCGCGGTGATTGCACATGCGTTCGCACAGTTTTGGACCGCAGCAATGTGCGAGATTTTTGAAGGCAGGATTTTTCTTGCGCGCGCGGTTTCGATTTCGAGCTCCGGGACCAGAAGAACGAAAGACAAGCGCGACGCAACGTCGAACCGCTGCACCGTAGCGCATGCACTTCGGTTCCCCCGTGCAAGCAAGGTGCTCCCGCTACTCTGCACCACAGTGAAACCGCCAAAGCTGGCGGGCGCAGAGTTATCGGGATGTCCTTCCAATTCGGCGCATAATCTAAATAGGGTAAGTCGATCCAGTGGATCGCCGGTGAGCCGGTTCAGCCCAAGCAGCACGCCGAGACGAACCGTTGCGCTGCTGCCCAGGCCGCGACACCGTGGAATCTGTTCCACAATTGAAAACGAAAACGAGAACGCACGGCGCCGGGTCTGCTTGAAAAATCGTTCTGCCGCATCAGACACGATTCGTGAATGAGAAGTTCGATGGATTTTGCCGCGAACGATTGTGACGCTGTTATAAAGGCGAAGGGCGACGCCCAGACAATCGTAGCCAGCCCCTATATTGGAAGTGCTCGCGGGAACACGAACGGTGACTTGTTGCATAGTTACGCCGCCGCCACGCGGCCGTTGACTCAACGGCGCGAAAGTGATCGCGCCAGTGTAGCAACGCCACGATTCCCGGCAACCCATCCGTTGCGCCATGCTGATTTCGAACTATCCCGTTGGAGCACAGAAACAGACGACTATGGGATGGGTTGATCCAGATTTGCTCCGCGATTTCCGGTCAGGGGGGACTGACTCGCACCGGCTTTGTACTATTGAGGACGGCTGGGTCGAATGTTTCGGCGGCGACGTTCTTATCTCGTTCAAAAAAGTGTTCGCTCGCGAACGGCTGCTGGAAGAGTTCCAAACCTGGGCCGCCTCGGTCGACTTCCCAGTGCGACGCGTCTTTGAGCGATTCATCCCGACAAAAAGCGAACGTCGCGAATCACCGGCCCTCGTCGTCGGCGATCCCGGCGAGAGTTTACAGACGGTCGCCACCGAATGGTATCTGAGGTTCGCCATAGATTTCGGTACGGGCTATTCGCCAGGTCTCTTTTTGGACCAGCGAGAGAATCGCCGATACGTGCGTCATATCGCGCCAAGGCGACTCCTAAATTGTTTTGCCTATACCTGTTCCTTTTCGGTGTGCGCGGCGTGTAGCGGAGCGAGCACTCTCAACATCGACCTTTCCAAAAAATATCTCACCCGTGGACGCGAAAATTTCGCGCTGAACAATCTACTAACGATCAATCATCGTTTTATCACGGATGACGTGCGATCTGTGCTGCCGCGGCTCGCCCGGAGAGGCGAGAAATTCGATGCCATCATTCTCGATCCGCCGACGTTTTCGCGTTCTCCAGAAGGAAAAACGTTTCAGGTTCAACACGACTTCGAACGCTTGCTCATTAGCGCGCTTGCGGTGGCGGGACGCGATGCCCACGTTCTCCTCTCGACAAATTGTTCTGCACTAGGCGAGCGCGCGCTGGAAGTGATGGCCCGTTATTGCCTGAAAGAAACGCGTCGAGCCGCGACATTTCATCGGCCGCTGCCGTTGCCTGATTTTCCACCCCGCGCGGGCGCAAGCTCGGTCTGGCTAGCGTTGCGATAATTGTTGGATGCGCGCAAGATAGGTTTAGAATGCGAATCAATAAACGACATGGATCAATTATCTGCCGAAATGGTTGCTGAGTTTCCCGAGCGCGGAATGCAGTGGGTGAAGGACCGAGTTGAAACGGTGGTGAATGAAACCGGAGAGTATGTGCGCGAAAAGCCGACGCAGTCTCTTTTCTACGCGTTTGCGGCTGGATACGTGTTGAATCGTCTTCCGTTGGGTCGAGTGCTTGCCGGATTTCTGCGTCTGCTCTTCATGGCACTAAAGCCCGCGATTTTGATTTACGGTGCCGCCAGACTGTACCGATCGGCACAGGAACGGGAAGCCTAGCACTGGTAGAGTTGGGAGGGTTGAATCGCCAAGCGGCAAGCGCGGCGAACGCGGTGCACTACTCGTCCAGGGTAAACCCGATCCTTAGGGTCACCTGCCAGTGTTCGATTTTGCCTTCGTCGATATATCCGCGGGTCTCGGTTACCTCAAACCACCGCATGTTGCGAATCGTCTTGTTCGCGCGCGACAGGGCGTTGTGGACCGCCTCTTCCATTCCGTTTGGCGAAGAGCCAACGATCTCAATTTTCTTGTAAATGTGTTCAGCCATGCACGCATTGTCTGCCGCACTCGCGTCCAAAACAATAACAACCCTCCGCGTGGCGGCACCCATCGGCACGCCAGCCAGTAAAGGGGGAATTTGCTTTACAAGTGAATACGCATTCCGTCAGCCTCGCGTTGTGCGAACATGGTTTGCAGTTTGGGTGTTGTTAATGGCTGCTTTGTGCTGCGTACACGCCCAGGACCAGGAAAAAAAACTGGTCGATCGACTCCTCAAGCCGGACATGGCGCTGCAGAACGACGCACAAAACAAGAAATTCGTCGGGGACGGTTCGGCATCCATCAATAAACGCGCAAATGTCGGGACGTTTTACATTCATCAGAAAACGCATTCGAAAAGTTTTGGAACACGAGACTTCTCCACATCGCAATTTTATTCTCAGACCTACCACCGCAAGCGCACCGCTTACGAGGTTTCATCACAACAAACGGTTGCGAATTCAAAGGCGGCTTACGCAAGTCAAACCGCCCACGGTGTTCATAATGCGCCTCAGTCCGGAAAAAAGGTCGCTTCGCAAGCGTATGCAGGTAACCGGCCCTTTCTGGGCCAGGGCACAAATCAGAAGTCACTCAACAAAAAGAACGAGCCGCTCACGATCGAGCAGGTGCGCGAGTTGTTGAACAAAAATAAGTAGCGCTCGTCCGGCCGAGACGCGTGCGCTATTCTGCCAGCGGACCATGCAACCGGACGAAGCTCTTGCATTGTTAAAACGAGGCTCGGCGCAGATCATCAATGAGAGCGAACTGCGCGAGAAGCTTGCGCTGGGCCGACCGTTACGTGTCAAGCTGGGGGTGGACCCAACCACATCGGATATTCACCTTGGGCACACGATTGTTTTGCGAAAACTGAGGGAATTTCAGGACCTCGGGCACCAGGCAATTCTCATCATCGGCGATTTTACCGGAATGATTGGAGATCCGAGCGGTCGGTCCGTTACGCGGCCGCACCTGACTCATCAAGAAGTTATCGCAAACGGGGCGACTTATCGCGAGCAGGCGTTCAAGATTCTGGATCCCGAGCGCACCGACACAGTCTGCAACGGTGACTGGTTTCGAGGTATGTCGTTTGAAGACGTGATTCGCCTGAACAGCCGGGTGACGCTGCAGCAGATGTTGCAACGAGAAGATTTCAAAGCACGGATCGAACAACAGCACCCGATCCGCGCCCACGAGGTTCAATATCCCATCATGCAGGGGTGGGATTCGGTGATGGTGAAGGCCGACGTGGAACTCGGAGGAACTGATCAACTCTTTAACATCCTAATCGGGCGCGATTTTCAACGGGAAGAGGCCATGCCGCAGCAGGTCGTTTTTCTGCTTCCGATTCTCGAAGGCTTGGATGGTTCCAAAAAGATGAGCAAAAGCCTGGGGAATTACGTCGCAATCAACGAATCCCCCTCGGAAATGTTCGGGAAACTGATGAGCATTTCGGACGGTTTGATGGGGCGGTACTACGAATTGCTCCTGCAGCACGCAGTGCCGAGCGAGCTGCATCCGCTAGAAGCGAAGAAGCAGCTCGCGTTCGAAATCGTGAAGAAATACCACTCGGCCGATGCGGCCAAAAAAATGCTGGACGACTGGAACACGCGTTTCAGTAGGCGCGACTTGTCGCGCGCAGATCTGCCACCGTATTCACCAGCTGAACGGCAAGACATCACCGCCGTCGCTCTCGTCTCGGAGGTTTATAGGAACGTGTTTCGGTTAGAGAAATCGCACAGCGAAGTCTCCCGACTGATCAAACAGGGAAGCGTGGAAATCGACGGCAAGAAGGTCACTGGTCCTAAGGCGAAAATCACCCTTCACCCGGGCCAGGTCCTTCGCCTCGACCGCAAACGCGCCGTGCGAATAGCGTGGCCCGGGTGACCCAAATTCCATTGATCGCGAGTGATTTTGTTTAGTAGCGAACGCCTTTTCGTTAGGCGTGAGCCGCCTGGAGTACGGGTATTACGCGCGTGCGCTCCAGATAGGTTGACCTGATACCTTCGAAATGCGCGCGGATGCTACGCAGTTCGGCATTAACAAAGCTGTCCACAAAATGCAGACGCCGATCCAGCCAAGCGAAAAGTTTATTTTGGATTTCGTAGTGGACCGCGAGCGTAACTTCGGTGCAGTGCGGCCGGATTTCAGCGAAATCCGCGATGCCGATGAGGGAAATGTTTCCACCCACGGACTCGAATGCATACTGGTCCGGCGAGTCGCCGTCCACCGACAACAGCACCGTGTGTGCCTCGAAACCGAAAGGTCCGCGAAAGCTGAAATCGACCGTCTTGGATGATGTCACGGTCGCCCGTGTCACCATCAGAAACTGTCGTCGATAAGATTGAATACTAGCCAAACGTGCTTTGCACTCGGCCAACGGTTGGCTCATGTGTAATGTTTTTTCTAGGAGCATAGGACTTGAGTTGGTTTTGGCCTCTTTTAAAGCAATACCGATGCCAACTCATCATCCGAAGGAGAATCTGGAACTCGGAGTAGAAATAGTGTTCGTTTTTGCGACAGCGCTGTAATCATCGCAACACGCCAGCCCCCTTCCGGGCTGGGATTCTCCCGTAAGTACCTATCAGGTTTTGTCTTAGGCAGCAGAGTTACGCCACCTGTTTGATGCCCTCAGCTTCGTTAGGTGAGCGAGTCGCGCGAATTGTCTCCATCATCGACAGAAATATTTTCGCGCCGTCTGCGCTGCCAAGCTGCGCATCCGAAGCACGATCAGGATGCGGCATCAAACCGAAGACATTCCGTTCACGGTTACAAATCCCAGCGATGTTTTCGATTGAGCCATTAGGATTTGCTTCGGGAACGATCCGCCCCTGTTTGTCCGCGTATCGCAAAACCACTTGTTCATTGGCGTTCAGTTCGCGCAACGCTTGCGGGTCAGCAAAAAAACAGCCCTCGCCGTGCGCCACAGGCAGGCGCAAAAGCGTTCCTTTCGGACAACCCTGTGTAAATGGCGAATCATCTACCTCAACGCGCGTAATCACCATGTCGCAAACAAACCGAAGTGAGCGATTTCGCACCAACGCACCTGGTAACAGACCGGCCTCGCACAAGACTTGAAAGCCGTTGCATGTGCCGAGCACGAGCTTGCCGGAGCGCGCATCGCTGATCACCGCATTCATGATCGGCGAAAAACGAGCGATAGCTCCACAGCGAAGGTAATCGCCGTACGCGAATCCGCCGGGCAGCACGATCGCGTCGAAAGCATCGAGCGAAGTTTCCTTGTGCCAGACGTATTCGGCCTTTAATCCGTCCAGGCCATTAATCGCCGCCACACAATCCTGGTCGCAATTGGAACCCGGAAACTGAATGACAGCAAACTTCATGTCCATCTACTGTCCAGCGGCGGCTGCGCGTTGTTCCCCGTGATAATCGTTCACAACCAAACAGGCGTGAATAACTCCCGGAATCCATCCGAGTAAGGTCAAAATCAGACTGAGGAAAAAGCTTCCGATACGACCTGTCATCAGCACTGCCAGTGGCGGAAAGACCACGCAGAAAAAATATCGCAGCGCTTTCATGACGCACGCTTCCTCTTCCTTTGAGTCTTCGTCTTATTCCTTCTGTTATTTCTTAATTCGCCTTCCAACAATTCGTAATCTTCGATTACCGGATTTGACAGCAGATCGCGACAAAGCTGGTGCAGCCGCGATTCAAGCTCACCGTTCTGCCCTTCGATCTCGATCTCCATGTATTTCCCAATTCGCACACTTCGGACTTCCGGCATTCCCAGGTGACGCATTGCGTCGCGGACCGCGTTTCCCTGCGGATCCAGCACCGCGGCTTTTGGCATGACGATCACCTTGGCCTTCATCACGGCACAATATTGCGGCGATCTGCGGCGACAAGCGCAATCGCTACTGTTTACTTCAGCACGATGACGTCGAGACTGCCGTTCCGTCGAAGGACGTTTACGCCTACATCTCCTTCGTCGTGTCTCGTGAGCAGAAGATCAACGCTTGCGTCTCCGATCTTCAGGTCACGAATGCTGACTTTCGGAAGAAATTGCGGCAAGAATGGCTTCGAAAACACCATCCTTCCTTCTGGAGCAAAAATCTCGAGCCCGAGACATGCTTGCAGTGACAGAAACACAGCACCAGAAGCCCATGCTTGCGGGGCGCAGGCGACTGGATACGACGTGGGCGCTTCACCGGGCCGTCGCGGAAAACCGCAAAATAGTTCCGGAAGGCGATGTAAATCGAAGAAGATGCTCGCGTCCATCATACCAGCGAGGACCATGCCCACTGATCCCTTAATGTCGTACCTGGCGAATCCAGCGGCGATCAGCGAGTTATCATGCGGCCAGATCGAACCATTGTGATACGACATCGGGTTGTACCGCGCCTCACTGCTGGCTACTGTGCGAATTCCCCATCCGGAAAAGGATGTGTTGTCGGTTAACGTAGTCGCAACGCGCCGCGCGTGTTCGTCTGTCGCAATACCCGCGAACAGACAATGTCCAGCATTCGACGTTCGTACCCTGCATGGTCGCTTACTGCCGTCCAGAGCGAGGGCATATGTCGAAATGTCCTCGCACCAGAAAATTTCCTCGAACCGGCGGCGCAAGCTCTTGGCTTGGTTCTTTAGCTCTCGCGCAACTGTGTTATCGCCTAATAGCATAGCCAACTCGCCCGCCGCGAGCTTCGCGGCGTAAACATAACCTTGTACTTCGCACAGGGCGATCGGCGCCTGGGCAAGAGTGCCGTCGCTGTGAAAAACCGAGTCTTGAGAATCTTTCCAACCCTGATGAATGAGACCGTGTTTCGACCTGCGGCTGTATTCTACGAAACCATCGCCATCTGCGTCGCCGTAGCGGTTGATCCATTCGAGGGCGCGCTGGACATTCGACCAAATCGACTCGATAAAAGCGCGGTCACCTGTGCGCTTATAATATGCGCCCGCCAGGATCACAAAAAGTGGCGTCGCGTCGATGCTTCCGTAGTAACGCCTGAATGGTACCTCACCTAGGACCGCCATTTCATCATCGCGGAATTCATGCAGCACCTTACCGGGTTGCGCATCTTGCTCGGGCTTCTCAGCATCGGCTTGATTGGCAGCGAGATAAGCCAAAACACCCCGAGCGATGGATGGATCGAACCACAAACATTGTAACGCCGTGATAATTCCGTCCCGGCCGAACACGGTGCTGAACCAGGGAACACCAGCGTAAGGATACGGGCCATAACGCGTCTCGGTTCGCATCATGTGGAGATCAGCCAGCGAACGGTTCAGCCAGTCGTTGAACTGTTCATTGTCAGCGAAGATCTGCGGTTCGCGTGCCCGGGTGTGTTCGAGCGTACGCGTGGCTTCCTGCATGATCTTTTCGTAAGACTTATTCTCGCCCTGCGAATCTCCGTCCACCTCGCAGGCAACTGCCCACTGATAATTGGCATTCTCGCCAGGCTCCAAATGGATCTGGCAACTAACAATAGATTTGGTTACACGAGATGGCTTCGGATCGAAGATGATCCGCGTCCGGCGAAACCGTTGGTCCAATCCTTCATACGCCAGAACAAGTCCGTCGTTTGTGATCTCGGGTTCCAAGCGACGACCGTGGCGCTCGCGATGCATTCCACGGAGTTCGAAAATATCGGCAAAATCGGCATCGAACTCGATCGACAAAACAAAATCAACAGATGCGCGTCCGTAGTTGTGAATGCGAAGCCGCTCATGACAGGCTTTGTCCCATAAAATCTTTGAGCGAAACACGTGGATCGTTCCTCTTGGAACTACTATCTCGCTATCGCGCCAGACGTCGGGGTTAGTAGCGTCTACAGCTAGAACAGCGTTGTCCTCTCGAACGGTCGAGCTCAGTAGCAGCGGCCGATCTTTTCCGAGCTTCAAAGTCAGCCGGGACAAAAATCGTGTATCCTGATAATACAGTCCGAGTTCGCCGGTGCCAAACGTCTCAATGTCGCCAAATCGATCGAAAACGGCGTACATGTCTCCCTGTTTCAAAACCCGTGGGCGTACGTCCACACGGGCTGAAGAGGAACGAATATAAAACTCGTTCCGAACACGAATTACTTCTCCCCTGGCCATTACGCGGCCTCCGAGACCTCTTCGTTTCTTGCAATCAGGTGTTCGAATTGTTGCACGTAATCATGCGCCATTCGGGTAGCCGTAAAGCGTTGTTCAAACACTTCTCGACATCGTTTCCGACTCAAACCAGCTACGCGTCGAACCGCTTCTACCGCATCTTCCAAGCCTTCAACGATGAAGCCGGTGTGACCCGGCTCTACAAGTTCCGGGACTGCGCCGCCGCGATACGCAACCACGGGCGTGCCGCA
Organism: Candidatus Udaeobacter sp.; assembly: GCA_035315785.1. Lineage (GTDB taxonomy): Bacteria > Verrucomicrobiota > Verrucomicrobiia > Chthoniobacterales > UBA10450 > Udaeobacter. The sequence goes on from DATFXP010000018.1 coordinate 18,695, forward strand.
GGCTATCGCCTCAATCATCACCAGTCCGAACGGCTCGGGCCAGTCGATCGGGAAGATCAATGCATACGCATTGCCCAGGAATTCATCTTTCTCGATGTCCCCTATCTCGCCAACGAATTCGACGAGTGAATCACGCAACAACGGTGCGATCACCGAGTCGAAATAGTCCTTATCTACTCGATCGACCTTCGCTGCAATTTTGAGTGGCATTCCGACCTGCTTCGCAATTTCGATCGCGCGGTCCACTCTTTTCTCGGGCGAAATACGTCCGAGAAAAGCCAGATATCGCCCGGCTTCGGGGCGGAATCGGTAGAGGTTGCGTGGCAAGCCGTGATAAACCGTTGCCTGCCAGTTCGCCCACGGCAACGGATCCCGCTGTCCATTCGAGATCGAGATCACGGGCATCTCGCAAAACTCCTGGTACAACGGAACCAGATCAGGAATATCCAGACGGCCGTGTAACGTGGTCACTTGTGTAATCCCGTCCCTTCGGCTCAGCGGGAAATGCAGGTAATCGACATGAAAATGAATGATGTCGAACTTGTCCGCGTGCTGGAAAACACGTTCCAGCATGACGAAATGGTGCGCCATTTGGTTTTGACAATGCTTATCCAAACGCAACGACCGTTGGCACGCCGCCACCAACCGCGCACTCGTCTCTGAATCTCCGCTCGCAAATAGCGTCACTTCATGGCCCTGTCGCACTAGTTCCTCCGTGAGATACGACACCACGCGTTCTGTTCCCCCATAATATTTCGGCGGCACGCTTTCATAAAGCGGCGCCACCTGTGCAATTCTCATACCCAAATTAGACCCTCCCTTGTTGAAATTTCCCGACCCAGCGAAGCCGGGTCAATCATCGCCTCGTGAGTGGCAGATGTATTATCGATGCGTCACTCCATCCGCGCGACCAATTTTCCCGGCCTTTAATGTTCGAGTACGCCAACGAAAACGCGTGCACATCCTGCGTTTCGTTTTCGATGGATGCGTCTGATCTGACAGAACCGCGCGCCGCCATCAACGAGGAGGCGCTTCGCGAACAACTTCGCCGGGTGTTTTATCTTCGCGCAGCCCCATGAACACGGGTGCACGCAATTTTCCGTCTCTCGTCCACTCGGCAAATTTGATCTCGGCCACAAACTTCGGGTTGATCCAGCGTATTTTTTTCATCATCGAAGGCGTGATGCCCAGCACCCATTGGCCGTTTTGTTTAGATGGCAGATCTACAAACGGACAGTCGGTGCGTTCCTCGGCGCGAAATTTCTTGTGCAATGCAGTTAATGATTTGGTTGTGAATCCAGTGCCGGCTTTACCGGCAAATACGAGATCGTGATCCTTGTAGTAGCCGACGAGAACGGCGCCGAAATGTTTACGTGCTCCTTGCGGTGGTGTGTATCCGCCAATGACAAATTCCTGTTCATTGACGCACTTGAGTTTTATCCATGCGCCGCTTCTCCGGCCGGGTTCGTAAATCGAGTTGCGTAATTTGCCGATGATTCCTTCCAAGCCGCGGCGTTGCACTTCCTTGAGGAGCTGATCGGCATCTCCACCAATCGCACCGGAGTAGCGAATCAGGGGGTCGCCTGCGCCGGCACACAACTTCTCCAAAACGTTCTTCCGCGTCTCTAACGGGAGCGAAACCAGACTTTTCCCGCCAAGCTGAAGAAGGTCGAACGCATAGAAATAAAGGGGCGATTTTCGTCCTTCCATTTCGCGCGCTTGCAAAAGCTGGAACGACGAACGGCCCTCCTCATCGAGCGCGACTACTTCGCCGTCAACCACGCATTCGTCTGCTGGTAAATTTTTGACGGCCTCGACGATCTCTGGAAAACGCACGCTCAAATCGTTTTGGTTTCGCGACAGCAATGAGACTTTTTGGCGGTCTTTGATAGCAATCAGGCGGATGCCATCGAATTTTAGTTCATAAATCCAGTCGCCAGTCGCTGCTGGTTTCTCCACCAGCTTCGCTTTCATCGGTTCGACAAAACGCGGTTTTCCCGAAGGTAGATCTGGCAGGGAAGCCTCGCCGAGACGTCCGCGCGCCTCCTTTGGAAGAGTATGCCTACGCGCCCCCCGGTCGCGCCCTATCGCTTCATCTTTTACTTTTTTTTTGATCGCCTCGCGGATTCGCGCCTTGAATTGTGATGTCGGATTTTGCGCTTCTACACGGTTTGATTGCCACTCGGCGTCGCGCTCGTCCGCGATTTGTTTCATCGTGCGACCGGTCTTTACCGATTCGTCGTCGGCCTTGTTCGAAATCGGTTTGACATCATCGCCGGTCTTTAGGATCAACCACTGATTTTTTTCGCCCTCGCGGCCACGGATTCGTATAAGGGTCCATTCGCCTTTCGCCTTTTTCCCATCGAGAAGGAGGTGTAGCTTGCCTTCCCGTAGCGATTTCAGCGGTTGCTCGCCGTAAACATAGTAGGTGCCGCGGTCCCAGACCATCACCGTACCACCGCCATACTGTCCCTCAGGAATCACCCCTTCGAAGTCTTCATATTCAATTGGATGGTCCTCGACTTCGACGGCAAGATGTTTCTCGCCACGCTTCCATGGAAGTCCCTTTGGCAACGCCCAGGATTTCAACACGCCTTCCGTTTCCAGGCGGAAGTCGTAATGCAGCCGACGCGCAGCATGCTTTTGGATAACGAATCGTGACGCGCCTTTGACCTTTTTTGGAGTGGGCTTGCCTGCCGGCTCGCTGGTCTTTTTGAAGTCGCGTTTGCGTTTATATTCGGTCAGCGCCATTCCACTCAAATAGACCACGGATTACCTCAATGGGCACGTGGGTTGTAGAGGCGCGCTATGCGACGACCGCGCTTTCAAAATCCGGCACTCGCCGCAGCGAACGCGGATACAACTGGCTACCCTTCGCTCGGTAGTGGCTCGCCGACCAGGTACCGAACGAAGCGACGAATGACGATGTTTTCTCCGAGTTCGGCAATCTTGGAATTCAGCAAGTCGCTAATCGTCACATCAGGATTCTTAATGAAGGCCTGCTCTAGCAGGCAAACTGTGCTGTAAAACTTCTCGAGTTTGCCTTCGACAATTTTGTCCGCAACATGCGCAGGCTTGCCTTGCACCTGTGCCTTGTAGATTTCGCGTTCTGCCTCGATCAGATTGCCCGGCACATCGGCGCGATTGACGTAAAGCGGATGCGCGGCAGCGATATGCAGCGTGATATCTTTCACGAACTCCCGAAAATTTTCATTTCTCGCTACAAAATCAGTCTCGCAATTCACCTCCACGAGCACACCAACCTTGCCCTGAAGGTGAATGTACGAGGCAACGATTCCCTCTTTTGTCGCGCGCGTGGCCTTTTTCGCGGCACTGGCAATGCCTTTCGTTCGCAAAATCGTTTCGGCCTTCTCCAGGTCGCCGCCGCTCTCGACGAGAGCACGCTTGCAGTCCATGAATCCGGCATTGGTCTTTTCACGGAGTTGCTTGACGAGTTTTGGATCGATTTCAGTTGTTGCGTTCATTAGATGCTTAGGTCGTTAAAGCGTCAGCCCGTTGAGTCGCTGAAGCGGGTGGCTTCAGGCCGATACGCCTGCCATTTCCACCTGTTCGCGGATGCGGGCCTCGCTGCTGGCCGAAACAATCGCATCGACCAGTTTTTGCAAAATCACTCGGATCGCACGGATGGCATCGTCGTTCCCGGCAATCGGATAATCGACGAGTTCAGGATCGGCGTTGGTATCCACGATGGCGACCACCGGGATCCCCAGGCGGCGCGCCTCATTGACGGCGTTTTGCTCCCGTAGCGTGTCGATCACCACGAGCACGTCAGGCAATTCTGACATGTCGAGGATCCCTTCGAGGTTGCGCCTGAGCTTTGCGGCCTCACGATTCAGCGCAGCCAGTTCTTGTTTCCCCATCTTCTTGTATTCCGGGGACTGTTCGATCTGCTCGATGTATTTCAATCGGCCGATGCTCTTGCGGATCGTGGTGAGATTGGTCAGCGTGCCGCCCAGCCAGCGTTGGTTCACGTAGAATTGTCCGCAGGCTAAGGCAGCTTCTTTTATCGCTTCCTGCGCCTGTTTTTTGCAGCCGACAAACAAAATTCGGCCGCCACGACGCGCGACCTCTTGGAGGAAATCGGTTGCCCGCCGGAGTTGCCTCACCGTTTCATCAAGGTTGATGATGTAAATCTGATTACGCTGTTCAAAGATGAAGGGCTTCATCTTTGGATTCCAACGCTTCGTCTGGTGTCCAAAGTGAACACCAGCTTCCAATAATTCAGGCACTAATTCTGTTGTTTCTGCCATAACGAGATTCCCGAAGGCGGGACACTCCAAGAGCGGGTGGATGAAGATGCTATATCACACGCCTGTTCGCAACATGAAATTCGCTGATCGGACTATGTCAGCTTTGCCACCGAGGAAGAACGGTTTCGCAACTGGGCCGCTGGCCTTGTCCGTTTTCCGAGCCAAATGTGAAGGATCAAAAGGAACGGCAGCGCTAATCCGACCACCAGATGAATCCAGCTTGACCACGCACGCAAGGTTTCACCTCCGGCGTAGTAAAGCCCGTATCCGGTGATTGTCAGAATACCGAACGCTCCAAGGAACAGCGATCCGTTGCCGCGATTCCGACGCGCGCGCCAGGCAAAGCGCACGTGACCGGCAAGAAGCATTCCGACAAGCAACAAAATCGCCATCGCAGCAGCGCCGTGGACTTTCATCGCCCACGCCTTTGCACCCATCTCAAAATCACCGGGTGACGGGACCAGATCATTCCAATACGCCCATGCGGCGCCGCTGAAAAAAAGCAGCGCAAACACTCCATAGAGCAAACGTCTGTGGAAAGGCTTCAATCGGACTAAGTCTGGGGGGACGCGTCGCACGTTGGGTCAAACATCCAGGAGGGACCGCCGTCTCGCCCGAGCACCAATGCATCCGCAGAATACTGTGCCAGCAGAGGCGCAGCTCGTTCGCGCAATGCGAACAAAACTTTCGTCAGTGCATCCGCCGTCATGCAGTTCGCTGCGCCCACGGTCACGCTGATCATGTCACACGCCGCTCGGCTGGTGCGTCCGTCCAATATTGGGCTGACGCAACGACGACGGTTTTCTCTGCGAGCAAAATAGATTCCCGAGGTTGCTATCGCACGCTCGCGAAGTCTCACCGCTCCCGCAGCGCAGTCCGGTTGTGCGGGGTGCCGGATGTGCACGATCTGCGACGCGGATCCAAAAACACGCAGGTCGCCACCCGCATTCACGATCCCCGTCATGACGCGGTTACGCTTCAAAACTTCAACCGCGCGATCAACGGCGAAACCCTTCGCGATTCCGCCGAAATCGATTAATAACGGGCGGCGAAACCGTACGCGGCCCGTGACTTCAAGAACGATGTCGCGCCAGCTGCCCATACCAGAAGGGAAGCGGTATCTTGGAAGATAGCTCCATTTCACAAGTTGCCCGGCCGTCGTGACGTCGAAAATGCCATCGGTGTTACGAGAAAATTCCTCCGCCGATTTTAAGACTCGCCATGTCCACGCATGAACCCGCACTGCTTCGTAATATGCATCCCGGTTCAAGCGCGAGACATCGCTTTCGGAGTCGTGAAAACTCATCAACCGATGCACCTGCGCGATCACCAAAAATGCCGCGTCGATCGCACCTTCCAATTCGACGGGGTTAGTTCCAAACGCCTGAATCTCCACGAACGTCCCGAGCAGTGGCCGACAACGGCGAACCTCGATTTTTCGATTCGTCCTCATTTGTGATCAGCTGCGTTTCAGCGCGACGTCATAGAACGCGAGAAGACGTTTCACCCCGTCGGTGATGTGGCGACAACTCAGAGTCGCGCCGCTGACGTTCTTGATATCCCTATCCAGTTTCAATTGCGACTGGCTGGTCTTGCCTACGAATTGGGCACGCCAGTTTTCATTACGAATTTCGCCTCCATAGGTTTCGCGATAATCCATCACCTCAATTTGTTTGACCGAGCCATTGGGATTCAGGCCGACTGCGTAGGTGATAAACTCGTGTTTGCCGACGACTTCATCGACGATGAACCAGCCGCCACCGCTCACGCGCCAGACTTGTTGCTCATCGTGCAACACGCGCACGCCGCTGGCCTGCTCAATAGTTTTGCGTTGAGCCGGAGCCAGTTTCACTGGCGCGGCGGTCAGCGATTTGCCAGGAAAAATCGCGCGCTGCGCTTGATCGACCGTCAGGTATTGAACTGCAAACGTAGACGGAGCAACCACCGCAGAAATCGGCAGGGCAATGAAAACGAATTCCGATTTCGTCATGCGCTAAAAATTAATTCCGAATCTCAGCCTCACGTAATATTTCTCGTGTTCGTCACCGAAAATGTAACCGTCATGCGCGGCGAATTCCTTGTTGTCCCGGCTGAAAGCCGATCCGATTGGTAACTGATGAAGGAATCCGAGAGTGGCCCACCAGCGTTCACCACCATAGTGAATCGTCGGTCCGGCAAAGTAGGCTGAATGCTCATGGATAGTGGCATCGGCAAATTCGTGATGATTCCAGAATTCCAAACCTCCTGACCAATTGCGCATAAAGCGGTAGGAAAGTCCGGTGAACCATTCGAACATCCCTTCGCGTTCCCACTCGTCCTCCTCTTCCTTTTCGTATTCGAGTTCGTAATTGACGTTTAACGCCCAAACGAGCCGGTCTTCGACCCAGTTCTTCTGCAGCAGGAGTTTCCATTCCAGCTCCGTTTCCTGATCGCCAATTGCCGGCTCGAAATAGAGTGCGAGACCAATCGGATCCTTATAAGGACTCAGAAGCCGATAAATAGCTTCGAAAGAAACTGATTCGAAGTGATAGCTGTCGAATGGTGTAGCTGGATCGTGGTCCGCGTGGACATCCTCGCCGCCGGTTTCATAAACACCACGAAGCCGTTTTTTCGGGTGCGCCGGATCCGCCACTGGCACGTCATCATTCGCGTTGACGTAATGATGGTTGAGATAAAGCGCGATCTGAAAATTATCTGTGACGCCATATTCGAGCTCTTCGCGAAAATCGAAGACATTGTAGGTGCCGTGCTCCTTTTCCCAGCGCGCGGTCATCCATTGCTCAAATTCCCACCGGCCCTTGGGGAGCAAATCGGTGGTGTAAGTCCACGCGAAGATTGCTTCGTCGGCTCGCGCTATGGAAACACAAAGTGAAATTGCTGCGATTAATGTGATCCTGATCTTCATCGCCATTATTTCTAGCAACAAGCGATGACCTCTGCTGCCGGACCGTTGCCAATTTTTGATGCCGGATTGCAGCGCAATCCAAGGCGCGTCACAGCAATACGCCGCTAGCTGGATTATTGCGGTTGTTTTTCCGCGTATCTCGCAAGGATCCAGCAAAGGTCCGAAAGCCTGTTGAGATAGCGTAAGATTTCTGGATTCAAATCTTTTTCCTGGACGCCGAACACAGCAATGCGCCGCTCTGCGCGACGGCATGTTGTGCGAGCAAAATCCAATGCCGCCGACACTGGCGTCGCGCCGGGCACGACCCAGTCTTTGGGATAAAGCGATTTATCCTTCTCAAGGTCGAAAACGACCGAAGTGATCCGATCGACCATCTCGGTGGTCGTTAGGTGGAAGCCATCTTTAGCGTAGCGTTCGTGGTCCGATGGCGCCGTCGCTAGTTCGCCCATTACGACGATTAAATCTCTTTGCGCTGCAAGGATTTGATCGGAAAGGAAATTGTCATTTGCAATAGACCGGACCAGACCAAGCGCGGCGCTCAACTCGTCAACGCATCCATAAGCGTCCACACGCAGATCGGCTTTCGATAGCCGCCGTCCGTACATCAGCGACGTTTCGCCTTTGTCGCCGGCTTTAGTGACGATAGACACAAGGCCAAACTGTAGGGCGTTTCTATGAAACGCCAATTCATGAAATGGCGTCTAACACAGACGCCCTAACAATTCGCTTTAACCAATCGCAGGTTGCGGTTCAGCTTCGTCCATCACTGGCGCGCCGACCGGTTCACCTTTTTCCACCAGCTTAAGCTGGCGATGTTCCGGGAACCCGGTTCCGGCAGGAATTAAGTGACCCATGATCACGTTTTCCTTGAAGCCGCGCAGCCTATCGATTTTGCCCAGCGTAGCCGCTTCAGTGAGCACACGAGTGGTATCCTGGAACGAAGCCGCAGAAATGAAGCTATCGGTTTCCAAAGAAGCCTTGGTGATGCCAAGCAGGACCGGAACAGCCTCCGCAGGCTTACCGCCTTTCTCCACGACTTTTTTGTTCTCTTCTTCGAAGTCGAGTTTATCTACCTGATCGCCCCAGAGTAACGACGTATCGCCAGGATCAGTGATCTTCACCTTGCGCAACATTTGGCGCACGATGATCTCAATGTGCTTGTCATTGATCTCCACGCCTTGCAGCCGATACACCTCTTGCACTTCGTTCACCAAGTGCTCCTGCAACTCCTGCGGACCGCACACTTCCAGAATCTCGTGCGGCACAATGGGCCCTTCGGTCAGTTGTTGACCTTTCTTCACGTAATCGCCTTTGAATACGATGATGTGCTTGGTAAGCGGAATCAGATGCTCTTCCTCAGCGCCGGTGTCCGGATCTTTCAGAACCAAACTCCGTTTGCCGCGTACGGTGCCGCCGAACTCGACGACGCCGTCGATTTTGGCGATCTCAGCCGCATCTTTCGGCCGTCGAGCTTCGAACAATTCCGCAACCCGCGGTAGACCGCCCGTGATATCCTTTGTCTTTGCGACTTTACGTGGGGTTTTCGCCAGCAACGCGCCTGCGCGCACTTTCTGGCCTTCCTCGACGATGACGTGAGCGCCAGCGGGAATTGAATAGCTCGCGAGCATTTCCTTCTTGTCGCCGACAATAACCACTTGCGGGTGGAGGTCTTCCTTGTGCTCGATGACCATAGTGCCCATGAGACCGGTCGCTTCATCGACTTCACGTTTAATCGTCACTCCCGCAATCATGTCACGGAATTCGATCTTTCCGCCTTTGTCAGTAAGGATCGGCACGTTGTACGGATCCCATTGCACGAAGGTTTCGCCTTTCTTTACAGTGGCGCCGTCTTCCCTGGAAATCACCGAGCCGATGACGATGTTGTAGCGCTCCAGTTCGCGACCCTCATCATTATTTACGCTAATCGAGCCGTTCTTGTTCAACACAATCCAGCTTCCGTCGAGTGCCTGCACAGTTCGCAAATCATTGAACTGCACCGTGCCATCATTCTTGGCCTTAATAATCGGCTGCTTAAATGTCTGGCTGGCCGTTCCTCCAATGTGGAACGTCCGCATCGTTAACTGCGTTCCCGGTTCGCCGATGGACTGCGCAGCAATAATACCGACCGCTTCACCGAGCTTCACAAAGTCACCGGTGGCGAGGTTGCGACCGTAACACTTCGCGCACACGCCCCGTCCGCACTCGCATGTAAGCACCGACCGGATCTTGAGTTGTTCGACACCGATGCGTTGCAAATCGGCTGCGATCTTCTCGTCGATGTATTGGTTTGCCTTGACGATCTTTTTCTTTTTGTCCACCGGATCGGCGATTGTTTCGCAGCTCACACGCCCAATGATGCGCTGGCCAAGGTCGACAACTTCTTCGTCGCCCTCATAAATCGAGCGCACCACGATGCCGTTTACGGTTCCGCAATCGTCCGCAACGATGATCACATCTTGGGCCGCATCCACTAGTTTGCGGGTGAGATAACCGGAGTCGGCGGTTTTCAGCGCCGTATCGGCGAGACCTTTGCGCGCGCCGTGAGTGGAAATGAAGTACTCCAATACGGTCAAGCCTTCCCGGAAATTTGAGGTAATCGGACGCTCGATGATTTCGCCGCTCGGCTTGGCCATCAAACCGCGCATGCCGGCGAGCTGCCGCACTTGCTGGCGATTGCCGCGCGCGCCGGAATCAACCATCAAATGGATCGGATTGAACTCCTTGCGATCCTGGTTTTCCTCGATCTCACGGAACATCACGTTGGAGATTTGATCCCCCGCGTGCGTCCAGATATCGATGATTTTGTTGTACCGTTCTCCGTCGGTGATAATTCCGCGGCGATACTGCTGGTCGACCTGTTTGACCTGCTTATATGCATTCTCCAACTCGGATTCTTTCCGCTTGGGAATGATCATGTCCTCGATGCCAATCGAGATACCAGCCCGAGTGGCTTCCTTGAAGCCGAGCTCTTTCAGTTTATCGAGCGTAGCAACCGTAACTGCGGGGCCGGCGATTTGATAGCAGCGCCAAATAATGTCGCTGAGTTGTTTCTTGCCTGCTGCTTTATTGAAGAAACCAAGTTCTTTCGGCCAAATTTGATTAAAAATGACGCGACCAGCAGTTGTCTCGATTACGGTGGCATCGGGGTTGCCAAGGTTTGTTTGTCGTCCGCGATCGGGATTCTTAAATAAAATCCGATCGTGCGTCTTGATGGTACCTTCGACCATCGCGAATTCGACTTCGGACGCGTCGGCAAATAGCGGTAGATGACGACCATCCTTCTTCGGCATCCGCGGATTTTGTGTGATGTAATAGCAACCCAGGGTTATATCCTGACTTGGCGTAGTGATCGGTTTACCGCTGGATGGAGAGAAAATATTGTTCGGAGCGAGCATGAGCATGCGCGCTTCCAACTGCGCCTCGACCGACAGCGGAACATGCACTGCCATTTGGTCTCCATCGAAGTCGGCGTTGTATGCGGTACAAACGAGCGGATGAATGCGAATGGCTTCACCTTCGATCAATTGTGGCTCAAACGCTTGAATCGAAAGGCGGTGCAAAGTCGGAGCACGATTCAGGAGTACAGGATGCCCTCTTGTTACTTCGTCGAGAATGTCCCATACTTCAGGCGTCTGGCGCTCGATCATTTTCTTCGCGCTGCGCACCGTATGCACGTAGCCGAGATCCTTAAGCCGACGAATGATGAATGGCTCAAAAAGAACCAACGCCATTTTCTTCGGCAGACCGCATTGATTCAGCTTTAGCTCAGGGCCAATGACAATCACCGACCGGCCCGAGTAATCGACGCGTTTGCCTAACAAGTTCTGACGGAACCGGCCGCCTTTGCCCTTGAGCATGTCGCTCAGTGATTTGAGCGGACGATTACCCGCCCCGGTAACAGCGCGACCGTGCCTGCCGTTGTCGAACAAAGCATCGACCGCCTCCTGCAACATGCGTTTCTCGTTTCGGATGATGACATCCGGCGTCTTCAGCATCAGCAGGTTCTTGAGCCGGTTGTTACGATTGATTACCCGGCGATAGAGATCGTTCAGGTCGGAAGTAGCGAATCGTCCACCTTCCAGCGGGACCAAGGGACGCAAATCCGGTGGAATCACTGGCAGCACCTCGAGGATCATCCACTCCGGGCGTGCGCGGGAACTCTGGAAGCCTTGAACGAGCTTGAGACGTTTCGCCAGTTTCTTGCGAATCTGCTTGCTCTTTGTCGCACCCATTGCCTTCTCAAGTTCTTTGTTGAGCTTGTTGAGGTCGATTTCGGAGAGAAGTTTCTTAATCGCTTCAGCACCCATTCCGGCAACGAAATCTTCACCGTATTGTTCCTGCGCCTCGCGGTATTCGACTTCGTTCAGCAATTGTGTTTTCTGCAACGGCGTCTTGCCAGGATCGATGACGATGTAGTCTTCGTAGTAAATCACCCGCTCCAGCTGACGCGCGCTCATGTCTAGCATGAGCCCGATGCGTGAAGGCATGCATTTGTAAAACCAGATGTGCGAAACCGGCACCGCCAGCTCTATGTGCCCCATCCGTTCACGACGGACACGCGCGAGTGTGACTTCCACACCGCAGCGGTCGCAGATCACGCCTTTATGCTTGATGCGCTTGTATTTTCCGCATGAACACTCCCAGTCGCGGGTAGGCCCAAAAATTCGTTCGCAGAAAAGTCCGCCCTTCTCTGGCTTAAATGTGCGGTAGTTAATTGTCTCCGGGTTTTTAACTTCACCTTTGCTCCAAGAGCGCATGGTATCGCTTGAGGCAATTCCAATTGCGACTTGATCAAAACCTACTGGGCGTTCTTCGCCCACTAACTCACGCCAGGAATTTTCGTTCATGATTTCTCCGATTAAGTGTGAAACTAAAAATTAAGCGACGCTCTCCATAAAGGTGGGCGCCTGACTGCCGACCTTCACGTCAAGACCAAGGCTTTGCATTTCCTTGATCAACACGTTGAAGGATTCGGGCGTTCCAGCTTCGAGCGAATTGTCGCCCTTAACGATTGACTCGTAGATGCGGGTCCGACCTTGCACGTCGTCGGACTTAACCGTCAGCAATTCCTGCAACGTGTAGGCAGCCCCATAGGCTTCGAGTGCCCAGACTTCCATTTCGCCAAAGCGTTGGCCGCCATATTGTGCCTTTCCGCCAAGCGGCTGTTGAGTAACAAGCGAATACGGGCCCACCGCCCGCGCATGAATCTTGTCCGCCACAAGGTGCCCAAGCTTCATCATGTAGATATGACCAACCACGACTTCCTGATCGAATGGATCGCCGGTGCGACCATCGAACAGACGCGCCTTTCCGTTTTCCTGCACCCAAGTGAAGCCCTCCTTCTTTCTGGCCTGATTCAGATAATCGCGAATTTGTTTTTCCTTGATTCCATCGAACACGGGCGTGGCCACTTTGAATCCAAGTGCTTTGGCAGCAACACCGAGGTGCGTTTCCAAAACCTGTCCCACATTCATACGGCTCGGAACGCCTAACGGATTAAGGACAATGTCGACAGGGGTTCCATCCGGCAGAAACGGCATATCTTCCTCGGGTACGATGCGCGCCACAACGCCTTTGTTCCCGTGGCGGCCCGCCATTTTGTCGCCGACACTGAGCTTGCGCTTACTGGCAACGTAAACTTTCACCTGCTTGATGATCCCAGGTTCGACCTCCTCGCCGCTTTCTACGCGGTCCGTTGCGCGATCCCGTTCGAGTTCCAGCTCAGCAAACTTGTGTTCGTATCCGCCAATGATTTCCCGGATCCGATTCCGAATCGGGCTCGGATCGATCTCGATGTGATCGTGGGCGGTCGCCAGTTTTCGCAAGAGCGTTTTCGTGATCTTACGATTTGCCGGAATGATGATTTCACCGCTTTTGGCGTTTACGACGTCCAGCGGAATTTTTTCACCCAGGAGGACGTTGGAAAGTGAATCTGTGAGCTGCTCAATCAGTCCATCCTTCTTGCGCTTATGGTCTTCTCCAATGCTCTTGAGCTGCCGTTTGGTTTCCGCCGGAGTAAGTTTCTCGCGCGCAACTTCGCGACGGGATGACACCTTCACATCCATCACGATGCCGTAGGTACCGGAGGGCACTGTAAGGGACGTGTCCTTTACGTCGGCGGCTTTCTCGCCAAAGATGGCGCGAAGCAGACGCTCTTCCGGAGCCAGTTCCGTCTCGCTCTTTGGGGTAATTTTTCCAACCAAAATATCGCCTGGCTTCACCTCCGCACCGACCCGCACGACGCCATCGGGACCCAGATTTCGCAAAGCTTCTTCGCTTACATTGGGGATGTCGCGCGTAATCTCTTCCGGGCCCAACTTTGTATCGCGCGCGCCGATCTCGAACTCATCGATGTGAATGGAAGTATAAATATCTTCCTTAACGACCTTCTCCGAGATCATGATCGCGTCCTCGAAGTTGTAGCCATTCCACGGCATGAACGCGACGAGCACGTTGCGGCCGAGGGCCAGTTCGCCACGATCAGTGTTCGGCCCATCGGCAATGACTTGACCGCGCTTCACATGTTGGCCCTTGCGAACGATCGGTTTCTGATTCACGCAGGTGCCGGCGTTTGACCGCATAAATTTGCGGAGCTCGTAAACGAAAATCCCTGCGTCGGGATCGCTCTTTAGTTTCTTTTTCGACTCAGACAGATGGCCGTCCTTGGTGACGATAATTTGATCAGCCGTGACTGAAGCGACCTTGCCGCTCTCCACCGCCAGAACAACTGCGTGCGAATCGCGCGCAACTTTTTCCTCAAGACCGGTGCCGACCAGCGGCATCTCGGAAACTATCAGTGGTACCCCTTGGCGTTGCATGTTGGAACCCATCAGCGCCCGGTTCGCGTCGTCGTGTTCCAGAAACGGAATCAGGCCAGCGGCTACCGAAACCAACTGCTTCGGCGAAACATCCATGTAATTCACCTTTGACGGATCGACTTCGAGGAAATCGCCGCGATAACGCACTGAAACTTTTTCGCCGGTGAAATGGCCGCGCCCATCGATAGGTGCATTCGCCTGCGCCACGAGGAAGTTCTCTTCACGGTCAGCAGTGAGATATTCGATCTCATCGGTGACCCGACCGTTCGCGACCTTGCGATACGGTGTTTCGATAAAGCCAAATTCGTTAATGCGCGCGAAGGTGCTCATTGAGCTGATCAACCCAATGTTTGGCCCTTCGGGCGTCTCGATCGGGCAAATGCGGCCGTAGTGCGACGGATGAACGTCACGCACTTCAAATCCGGCACGCTCGCGGCTCAGACCTCCAGGACCGAGAGCGGACAAGCGGCGCTTGTGGGTCAATTCTGCGAGCGGATTCGTTTGATCCATGAACTGCGATAGCTGTGATCGTCCGAAGAAATCCCGGATAACCGCGCTAAGCGCTTTGGGATTAATCAACTTTTGCGGTGTCATGCCATCCACGTTGATGTCGAACAGAGTCATTCGCTCTTTCACAAGACGTTCCGTGCGAGCAAGACCGACCCGGCACTGATTGGCCAATAGTTCGCCCACGGTGCGGACGCGTCGGCTGCCAAGGTGGTCAATGTCATCAAGCGTGCCTTCGCCCCGTCGCAGATTGATCAAATACTTGATCGCCGCGATGAAGTCTTTGTCGGTCAGGATGCGCTCGGAAGCATCGACGTTAATCCCGAGCTTCTGATTGATCTTGTAACGGCCGACTCGGCCGAGGTCGTATTTCTTCGGATCGAAAAAGAGTCGCTTGAGTAAAGCGCGGGCGTTGGCCACGGTCGGCGGATCGCCCGGGCGAAGACGCCGGTAAATATCTTTGAGAGCCTCTTCCTGATCGTGCGCCGGATCCTTTCGAAGCGCCTTTACGATCGTGTCATCGTTCGAGATGTCGATGACCTTGGCCTCGTGAATATTCAGCGCCATGATCTGGCGAACGGTCGCCAGAGTCAGAGGCTCAAATGCGCGCGCGACCGTCACGTCACCATCGCGGATGTCAGCGGTGAGTACTTTGCTGGCGAGCTGTTCTTCGTCGAGCTTGTCGCTCAGCTTCAATGTCTCGATGTTGTAAAAAAGTTTGATGACCTCCTCATCAGAGCCATAGCCGAGCGCGCGAAGGAAAGTTGTTGCGAGGAATTTTCGGCGGCGCTTCCGTCGGTCGAGGTAAATGTAAAGCAGGTCAGCCGTATCGAACTGTACCTCGATCCACGAGCCGCGGTCTGGAATGATGCGGAAACTATAGAGCACCTTGCCGTTGACATGAACGGTGGATTCAAAGGCGATGCCGGGAGAACGATGCAATTGGCTCACCACCACACGCTCCGCACCGTTGATAACGAAGGTACCCTGCGGCGTCATGAGCGGGATCTCACCCATGTACACTTTCTCTTCCTTGGTGCCTTTTTCCTCCCGCAACTGGAACGTCACGTGCAGCGGCGCACTGTAGGTTTGCCCTTCGCGCTGCGCTTCAAGCGGCGTCAATTTTGGTTCGCCAATATCGAAGTGGCTGAAATCAAGAACCGCCTTCTCATCGTAGCTTTCGATAGGAAAGACTTCCTTGAAAACAGCCTGGAGCCCCTGATTCTTGCGCTTCGAATAGGGAACGTCTTTTTGAAGAAAATCGACGTATGAATTTGCCTGAACCTCAATAAGGTTGGGCGGTTCGATGGCTTCCTTAATGCTTCCGAAGTAGATACGTTCCGACATAGTGCCTAAGCTCTCGAGCTAAACCTCACATCAGCTCCACCAAACGCGGGCCGACGCGGGCAAGATTTACCGGTTCTGGACGGGCGAAGAGCGCAAAAATGCCACCAAAACGGTGACCTGTCAAATTGACGACCTCCGTCTCGTAGCCGGTAATATGATTTCCCTTGTTAGCGCAGGTTTAAAAATACGTCTGGCTGGCTGTAGTGGTTCTTTATTTTATTATGGATCCGGCGCTGCGCAACAGATTTCATGCTCTGCAGCGCCCAAAATTTGATTTGCTTATTTGATTTCGACCTTTGCGCCCGCGGCCTCGACCTTTTTCTTGATCTCATCCGCCTCCTGCTTGGTCACGCCTTCCTTGATCGTTTTCGGCGCGCCTTCTACAAGCGCTTTCGCCTCTGCGAGGCCGAGTCCTGGAACCGCGGTCCGTACCTCTTTGATCACCGCAATCTTGTTTGCGCCCATGTCTGTCAGGATCACGTCAAATGTGGTCTTTTCCTCCGCTGCTGGCGCTCCTCCCGCAGGTGCCCCCGCGGCGGGTCCGGCCGCAACGGCTGCTGGCGCGGCGGCGCTGACGCCCCATTTTTCCTCAAGCTCTTTAACCAATCCAGCAATTTCCAATACCGAAAGATTGCTGAGTTGTTCCACTAATTTATCTGTATCTGCCATTTTAGTTTTTCCTCCAGTTGCCGCCTTCGAAAGCCTTCGAAGAATTAAAGCCGATAGCCATCAGCTCGGACAATTTTCGTTTTGCTTTTGCTTGTAGGGCAACCGCTTCGGTTGCCGCGGCAGGCGATGCGCCTGCCCTACAAATTCTTCATGCCGCAGGCGCACCCTCCTTTTCGGCTTTTGCGCTCAATAATCGTGCTAACGCAGCGCCGGGTTCGTTGAACAGACGTACTAGACGCGTCGCCGGGGACAAGAGCAGCCCCAGCAATTGCGCTTGCAAAACTTCGCGCGTCGGCAATTCCGCCAACGTTTCCAATTCCGCCGTCGAGAGCACTGAGCGATCGACAAAGCCAACCTTCAGTGCAGCCAGCTTAAACTCGGTCGCAAACGACTTAAAAATCTTAGCCACCGGCGCTACATCCGCCTCACCCGTAACAACCGCGGTTTGACCGGCCAACTGGTCAGCAACTTCTGGGAAACCCGAATTCGCCATCGCGAGTTTGAGAAAACTGTTCTTCACCACGTGCACCTCGGCACGGGCGGGCGTCAATCGACTCCGCAACTCGCTAAAGCTGGAGACCTTCATGCCGCGATAATCCGTGACGAGCACGAAAGTTGAGCGTTTCAATGCGTCGGACAACGCTGAAACAATGCTGGCTTTTTCTGGTCGCATATTGTCGAGCTAATTTATTCCGGTCTTACACTCCGCTCAGATATGGGCTTGGATCGACGCGGACGCCGGGCGACATAGTCGCACTAATTGTCACACCTTCAAGGTAGCGTCCCTTGGCCGTCGGTGGACGAGCTCGCACCACTGCTTCGATGACTGCATTCGCATTCTCTATTAGCGCGCTTTCTTCAAAAGAAAACTTTCCAACCGGAACGGCAATGTTGCCATTCTTGTCAAGCTTGAATTCGACACGGCCGGCTTTCACCTCCTGCACCGCTTTGGCAGTGTCTTCGGTGACGGTCCCCGTCCGCGGATTCGGCATCAGCCCGCGCGGACCGAGCACTTTCCCCAGTTTCCGCACTTCGGCCATTGCGGCAGGCGTAGCGATCGCCACATCAAAATCTTGAAAGCCTTCCTGGCATCTCTGGATCAGATCCCTCATGCCCACGAATTCCGCGCCGGCGTCTTTGGCAGCCCTTGCAGCCTCGCCTTCGGCGAAAACGAGCACTCGCACCTGTTTTCCGCTTCCGTGCGGAAGAGGGCAAGTCCCGCGCACCATCTGATCGGATTGCTTGGGATCAACCCCAAGACGAAATGAGAGCGTCACCGTCTGATCAAATTTGGTGGGCGAGAATTTCTTCAGCGTCGTTATCGAATCGGGGAGACTGTAATTCTTCGCCCGATCGATTTGCTGCGCCGCCGCGCGATAACGTTTGCTTCGATTTGTTTGCATTGTTCGGTGCAGTTCAAACGCCTGTCGCTGGATTTACAACGAGGCTCCTGCTCAATTATCCCGCTCAATCCTACGAGAGGGACACCGAACCTAGCGGCGATCCCCGCTTTGTCAAAGTCTCATCCGAACAAACCGCAAAGTGTATCAATCGTCTAAAGCCAGAGACGTCTAGTGAAGCACGCTTTTCGGTCTTGTCCGCTCCGGAGGGACCCTGCCGAATGATTCTGCCTTCCTTCATAACGAACGACACGCGCTCCGTTGCCGTAATGTCCGCTGTTGGATCGCCCGGCACCGCAATCACATCGGCCAGTTTTCCTTTTTCCAACGTGCCGACCTTTTGAGCAATCCCCAAAAGCTCGGCGTCATTAGCAGTCGCTGATTTCAATGCATCGATGGGGCTCATGCCCAGGTCCACCATCAACTTGAATTCCTTTGCGTTTTGCCCGTGCGGATACACCGCGGCGTCCGTTCCGAATGAAATCTTAACGCCCATCTTCACCGCATTGCGAAACATGTCGGACCGAGCGGCTGTAGCCGCCTTTGCTTTCGCCTGCAACGCCGCCGGATAATTGCCGATCTTGCCCATGATCCATTCGCTCGCCATCAGTGTGGGTGTAAGAAATGTTCCTTTCTTTTTCATCATCGCCAGCGTGTCCGGTTTCATAAAAGAGCCGTGCTCAATCGAATCGACGCCGGCTTCAATGGCCTCACGCGCAACCTGGTCGCCGTGACAATGGACGGCGACTTTTTTTCGCAATCGATGAGATTCATCAACAAGCGCCGCAATTTCATCCGGGGTGAGTTGTGGAGTGTCGACTTCATCAGTAAGCGATAGCACGCCGCCGGAAACGGCAGCCTTGATCACGTCTGCACCGTTCTTCACCTCAAAACGGACCGCTTTTCGAATTTCATCAGGCCCGTCAGCAATACCATCCTTGTAGTCCGGTTCGCGTCCGAAGAGAAAATCGCGAAATCCATTCGTCGGATCGAAATGTCCGCCGGTCGCTCCGATTCCCTTGGTTGCAACCAGCATTCGCGGGCCGACGACCACCCGTTTGTTGATCGAATTTCGGAGTGCCACGTCAACAAACTCGTGACTCGCCACGAAACGACTGCCCAGGTCGCGCACTGTTGTAAACCCGGCTTCAATAGTTACACGGGCAAATTCGGTCGCTTGAATCGCCTGCTCGGACACGTTCAGGTCAAGTTCTCGCAGCCGCCGTTCATTGTAATTACCGGAGAAATCCTCGGTGAGATGCGTGTGCGCATCCATGAAACCCGGACAGAGCGTCGCATCACCAAGATCTATGACGCGTGCGCCTCCAGGAATCTGCAGGTTGCTTCCCGCGTCTACGATCTTGTCGTCCTTTATGACGACTACGCCGTTCTGGATTAGAGAGTTCGATTTACCATCAAACATTCGTGCAGCTTTGAGCACAAGTAATTCATCAGCCGCGTACGCAGACGCGCCAAAACAGAAGAGAGCCAGAACCACCCAACTCGTGATTTTCATGCCTCGCTTTAGAGGCAACCATCGACCCTTGCAAGAGAGGAATATGAACGTGAATTCGTGCTACGGATTTCGGAGTTTCGCTTCGCTTTCAGCAAGTCCTTTCCGCGCCTCAGCGAGATTCGGATCGAGCGCTAATGCCTCTTTGAAAGCAGCGATGGCGCGCTCGTGCTGGTTGAACAAGGCAAGGTACCTCCCACGATTCGTCAACATTCTCGAATATGCCGGCAAAATCTTGCCGTTAATGACATCATCCTTCTCAAACCGCACCGTCCCATCAACCAATCCGCGCATTTGCAGCTGCGAGTCAGGGACCTCATGAAAGCTTTGATCAGTAGCGAGATTGAAAACCAACCCTTGCGGGACAAGCTGAAAAGTTTGCGGAATCCATTGGGTCAAGTACCCGTTCGTTTGATTGGGCACGAGCAAATCATTTGTGATGTAAACCGGACCGACTTTGATTTCATTCCTGACCATTGCCTGAATCACGTCCAGGAATGCCATGCTAATCCTTCGAGTAAGCTCCTGATTCCGGGTAAAAGAGCCCGGATCTTGCTCCCATTGCTTCAGGTGCGCCACATACGGATCGATCTTCTCTCTCGACCGCTCCATCAAACCGGGATGTGCCTGGTTCAGATAATCGAAATACCATGAGCGGCGCAGCAGATTAATGTCGACCACCTTCACATCGCGACGGCGTTGTTCTATTTCTTGTGCATAGAACATCGGGGACGCAACCTGCCAGTCTTGCGTCAGCAGCAGTCCATCAGGTGCGATGGTGCTGAACAGATTCTCAACGTAATCATGTGCAATGAAGTCATGCCTGCGATTGTTGAACGGCCAATTCGCGGCGAAAGCTGTAGCCGAAGTCAGGACAATGGCCGTCAGAGCAGCCAAATACGGTGTCCAAATTGGCGAATGTTTTGAAGCAGCACGTTGAATCAGCCAGCGAACACCTAGCCCAGCCGAAATCGCGATCGAAATGAATGCCGGTAAATAGTATGCGTCCTTGTCCTCAGCAATTTCGTAACTCAGCGAGTAAGCCAGGTCGGCGAGGACAATCAACAGCAGAAACCAAAAAGCTGTGCGATCCCGCTTGTAGGCGCTCGCGAGCCCCGCCACCGCCAAAAACACCGTCAAAGGCAGCCATGGAAAGCCAAACTCACGCAAGGCCATTCGACAAAACTCAACAAACTGCGGTCCCATGGTCGACGGCGAAAAAGAAAAGAACACGCGATACTGCCGGCCGGTGATATGCCACCAAATTTCCTGGAGCGATCGCGTATTCCCCCAGTTCATCGCAGGCGAGCGTGACGCCGCCCAAGGCAAATAACTGTAAACAAGGATCAACGCACCAATCGAAATCAGCGCAGAATATAAAAGGCGACGGCTGGTGAAGAACTTCAGACCCTCAGTTCTGAAAACGACGACGGCGATCGCCGGAAGAGTTAACGCGACAGTCACGTGATGAACACCCATCGCGAGGCCGAATACAAAGGCGGCGGCATGAATCCATGTGTCATGTGTTGCTACTGCACCGCTGGAATTCGTTCGCGTTTCAATGATACGCCGTCGCCACCGAACGATCAAAAAAAAGATCAGCAGGATTAACAGCGCGTTAAGAGCATAAACCTCGGTGATCGTCGCGTATGCCCAGAGCGTACGGGAAAACGCCATCAGCAATCCCGCGCCGACTGCAGGCGCGAATATCAAGAGCCGCGCGTTTGATTTCTCAATGTTGCTTTCCTGCCGAGTAGCCTTGTTCCTTCGTCGAGGTGCGGCAAAGGAAGAAGCCGTAATGAGTAATTCGGCGACGACAAGAGTAAGCATTGCGCACGTAAGCGCAGCGAAAACAGCGGACGAAAAATTGATTCGCACCGCAACATTTCCGACCGGGACAAGCGACGCGATATGCGTGAGCATGATCCATAGCGGAACACCCGGCGGATGCGCCACTCCCAGCCCGTATGCTGCCAAAATTAACTCGCCGCTATCGGTAGGAGTAACCGTGGGGGCAAGCGTCCGACTGTATACAACCAGCGCCACAAGAAACACCGCAGCCGCGCAAAGCAGTTCCGCCTGGGACCCTGATGTCGTCTTTGCATTCGTCTCTCGGGCAGGCTTTACTTCGCGAGACATCTGTTTTTGAGATTGCACGCCTTTCGTGACGCCACGAGCCATGGCGTATCGTGTCGCAAAGTTCAGTTCGCGCAAACTGTGAAAGCGATGTGAAGACACGTCGCTCGTTCGCTACGAGAAAGAACCCTTGTTTCGCTGTTGTAGTTCATCTTCAATACCGCGACATGAAACGACCGCTTTCGGTTGCAGTGCTCTCTGCACTCTTTGCGACAAATATCATCGCGCAATCGCCAATTCCGGCGCCATCGCCCGCGCAACCACCTTCGGACTACGACTTGCGCTGGGGTGTTAAGATTCCGATGCGCGACAAAGTCGAACTGAACGCGACGTTGTATTTGCCAAAGACTCCAGTCGGCTCGCTGCCGAAGACACCGGTAATCTTTACACTGACACCGTACATCTCGGACACGTACCATGCGCGCGGCGCCTACTTCGCGTCACACGGTTATGTGTTCGCGCTCGTCGACGTTCGCGGCCGCGGCAATTCCGGAGGCGAGTTCGAGCCGTTCGCAAATGAACCGCGAGACGGACACGACGTGGTTGAGTGGCTGGCGGCGCAACCATTTTGCGACGGCAAAGTGGCCATGTGGGGCGGTTCGTATGCAGGCTTCGACCAATGGGCAACGGCGAAGGAATTTCCGCCGCATCTCGCGACAATCGTTCCCGCGGCAGCCGCGCATCCCGGCCTAGATTTTCCATCCTCCAACAACATCGGGATGTCTTACGACGTGCAATGGTTCACGCTTACGAGCGGTCACACCGCGCAGAATAATTTGTTTGGCGACCAAAAATTCTGGCGCACAAAATTCTTGGATGCCTACAAGCAGCATCTCCCTTTCAAATCGCTCGATTCACTCGTGGGAAATCCATCGGTTAATTTCCAGCGCATACTCAAGCACCCGACAGCCGATGCTTACTACGACGCGATGCTGCCCACGCGTGAGCAGCTTCAAAAAATCGCGGCGCCGATTCTAACGATTACAGGTCAGTACGACGGCGACGAGCTGGGGGCCCTCACGTATTACCGGGATCATCTGGCAAACGGCTCGCCTCAAGCGCGCGCCAAACATTTTCTCGTCATCGGACCGTGGGATCACGCGGGCACGCGCACGCCTACGGCCGAAGTCGCCGGGGTAAAATTTGGATCTGGAGCGATCGTCGATCTAAACGATCTACACCGCCAATGGTACGACTGGACCATGAAAGCCGGATCGAAACCGGCGTTCCTCAAAAATCAGGTCGCGTATTATTTGCTGGCTCCCGGCAACTCCGGCGCGAATGGCGAATGGAAATACGTCGACAACTTTGAGACGCTGACTGCGAATCCAAAAACCTTCTACCTCGATTCGAAGAACGGCGATGCAAACGGTGTCTTCCGCTCCGGCTCGCTGAACGAGAAGCAGCCAGACACTGGCACTGATGCTTTTGTTTACGATCCAATGGATCTACGGCGCGGCGAAAACGTGGAGGGGACCGATCCCAAAGAAAAAACCGCTGCAATCGACCAGACGTTTGCATTGAGTATCGGCAAGGACGGATTGGTTTATCACACCGATCCGCTACCGAACGAAACTCCGTTGGTCGGTTGTCCGGCTGTCAACCTGTGGCTATCGATCGACACACCGGATGTCGATCTCGAATGTGATCTTTACGAGATCCAGCCAGACGGCACGAGCATCGCGCTCTGGACCGATCTGCGCAGACTGCGCTACCGCGAATCATTGCGTGAAGCGAAACTCGTAAAGCCAGGTGAAATCGTGCGCTGCGATTTTAGTCCGGGCTTGTTCGTAGCACGTCGCTTGATGAAAGGCAGCCATCTGCGCCTGGTCGTTACCGCGGTGAATTCAATTTTGTGGCAGAAGAATTATTGCACGGGCGGTGTGGTTGCCGAAGAAACAGCGAAAGACGCGCACACTTGCAACGTGCAGGCATATCACGATGCTGAGCACGCAAGCGCAATTCAACTCCCGTTGCGCTGATGCGTTCGCTTCAAGTTCTTCTAATCGGCGCAGCGCTTTGCCTTATTGCGACGATTGCCCGCGGCGATTCGGAAATCGTAATCGCAATTCGTTATCTGCAAGCGCAAGGAGCAAGCCATTCGCACCTCTATTTGTACCGCGAAGATGGAAAACTTTTGCGCCAGTTAACAAAGGACAACTCGGGGCAGGACTCGGCTCCAATATTTTCTCCCGATGGCGAAACGATCGTTTTCACCCGGGAAAAACCGAACAACGTGCGCGAATTCTGGAGTGTTACTCCGCGCGGCACGGATTTGAAAAAACTCGATGCAGCGCCGGATTGGTACGCGCGGGCGAAAAGCTCTCCCTGTTTCAAAAACGTCGAACCACAAAATGCAGGATCGGCAGATGCGACAAGTTCACCCCCGCTGAATCGGCGTCACCGAGCACAACCCGAGTGCCCACTTACAAATCGCCAGATGGTTCGTTCGAGTTGATTCTGCGTGTAGATCCGAGCGACGAGGACGACCAGATCAATGGCCCCAGGGCGTGGAAAACATTTTGTGTTACGGGATCTGAAAACCGGGACGGAAACTGAGTTCTCCAAGACTCCCGGATTTTACGGTGCCTTCGAGCTTCTTCACGACAGCCAGGATGAAAACCGGCGTTTTCTTTTCGAGGGTCCACTGCGACTCGCATTTTTCGATTTGCACTTGAACAGCACTGATGGCGATACAGTGTTCGCGCTCGATTTGACCGGGCCACGGCTCGTTAGGCTGTCACCGAACTGGGCGACGCCAATTCCGCTTCCGGGCGAACCCGCCTTTCTGACGTTCGCGGAAAATCGTTACGTTCCCATCCCCGCGAGCAAAAAGACGGCGAACTGTTCCTATATCGAGCGCTGGGATGAGAAGCTGAACCACATTCGTTACGCGCGCGAAAAACCCGCCGCGCTCTGTTACGGCATGTCAATGTATCGACCCAGTCTGATGCCTGCGGTGATCACATTGCGCCGAGGCTCGGAGTGAAAATCGAACGTGATGTCATTCTGAGCGAAGCGAAGCTGTCACGCCAGGGCCAGGATTTCAATCCCAGATTACTTTGGACGAATTGCTATTAATACAGACAAACTGAGATGTTTCGGTTCGCTCAACATGACAGCACTGTATGTGTCGTGAGTTCTCGCAGGTCTCGTCACGTTATTATCCCCCTAATCGGTTGCCTTGCCTTGCTGACAGCCGCCCATGCGGAACCCGACTCGCTGGAAAAATTGGCGGATGATTTCTGGGTGTGGCGGGCAAAATATGCGCCATTCACACCAGACGACGTCAATCGGATGGAGCGGCCCGGTGGCACACGCGATTGGTCGCGGGCGAGCATCGACCAGCGCAGAGAAGATTTGGCCGGATTTGAAGCGCACTGGAAGAAATTAGATCCCGCACAATGGCCGATCCCAAAGCACGTCGACTACAAATTGATTGGCTCAGCGTTGTCCCGCGTCCGCTGGGAGCTTGAAGTTAATCCGCGCTGGAAACGGGATCCGAATTTTTACATCGAGCAAACGCTCACCCCGTTGGCGGAGGCGCTCACCGTGCCAGCCCCGTACAACGAAGCGCGCAGTCGAGAAATTCTCACCCGCACCGAAAACATTCCGTCGATCCTGAAGCAAGGCTCGGAAAACCTTGAGAACCCACCGGCGCCCTTTGCAACCGTCGCGTCACAGAATCTCGACGGCATTCGCGACCGCTTACGCACGATGGCGAGCGCGCTTGTAGGATCGACCACGCTGAAACCACAAGAGTTAAACGCCGCGATCGATCGAGCCGCAGACGCACTCGAAAAATTTCAGCAACAGCTCAAGGACAAGCTGCCGAAGCTTCCCCAACAAACCGCGCTCGGCCGTGACGTGTATGTCTGGCTTTTACGAAACGTCGCGCTGATGCCCTTCACACCCGAAGAATTGCTGGGAATGGGACGTCAGGAATGGAATCGCGCGGTCGCATTTGAAGCATACGAAAAAAACCGCAACAAAGATGTGCCGCCGCTAAGAATGGCGACGGACATCAAGACCTGGATCAAAGATGCGGCTGAAAAGGAACTTCAAATCCGTAAGTTTCTCGAAGAGCGCGGCATTCTCACCGTGCCGAAATGGGTCCAGCATTACACGCTTCGGCAAACACCGGAATATTTACGCGCGCTTGAATTTACCGAGCACGACGATTTCACGTCGCCATCGCGCTTAAATGAAAATTGCATCCGTTACGTGCCTGAGCCGTCGGAAAAGCTTGGCTACTTCTGGCGCGCGACAGCGATGGATCCGCGGCCCATCACCGTCCACGAAGGAATTCCGGGTCATTATTTTCAGCTTTGTCTCTCGTGGAAGAACGACGATCCGATCCGGCGACATTACTACGATTCCGGTGCCAATGAGGGGATCGGCTTTTACGCCGAGGAAATGATGTTGCAAGCCGGCTTGTTCGATGACAGCCCGCACACTCGCGAGATCATTTACAATTTTATGCGGCTTCGCGCGCTCCGCGTAGAAGCGGATGTGAAACTCGCGTTGGGCGAATTCACGCTCGAGGAAGCTGCAAAATATCTCCACGAAAAAGTGCCGATGGATGAACAGACCGCGCGCCAGGAAGCGATCGCTTTCTCCACCAGCCCCGGCGGAGCTATGACCTATCAGATCGGAAAATTACAAATCCTGAGATTTCTCGCCGACGCGCGTATGCAGCAGGGCGACAGATTCAATCTCCGCGCATTCCATGATTTCGTTTGGAAAAACGGCAATGTGCCGATCGAGTTGCAGGAGTGGGAATTTCTCAGCGATGCCGCGAATCCGACGCGATAGGCAGACAATCGTTGATTGCGCGTTAATGGAGCCGGCGCACCTTCACGCCGCTTTTCCTAGCGCAGCGAGCACCGCGGTTCCAGCGAAGACGAAACCTGATGCTACGGCGAGCTCCCGAATTGTGAGATCCACGTAGTCGGGTTGCTCTTAATCGACGACTTCGAGGCCCATTTGTCGGGCGGTGCCGGCGATGATTCGGAAACCGGCTTCGTCGTCGCGCGCGTTGAGGTCTTTGCGCTTAGTGTTCACGATATCCATCACTTGCTTGCGCGTGACTTTGCCGACCTTGGTCTTGTTAGGCTCTTTGGAACCAGCAGCGATATTGGCGGCTTTCTTGAGCAGAACGGCTGCAGGCGGACTCTTGGTGATGAACGTAAACGACTTGTCTTTGTAAACGGTGATTACGACCGGGAGAATGTCGCCAGCTTGTTTCTGCGTCGCAGCGTTAAACTCTTTGCAGAACGCCATGATATTCACGCCGCGTGGACCGAGAGCAGTACCCACTGGAGGCGCCGGGTTAGCTTGTCCTGCCGGAATTTGGAGTTTGATATGTGCGATGATTTCTTTGGCCATGGCATTTAGACAGAATGAACAGAATCGACAAAATGGGTGACTGGCAAATTTCCTGAAAACATTCTGATCATTTTGTTAATTCTGTCGGGATTTAGCCGCGTTCGACTTGCCAGTATTCCAATTCCACCGGCGTGGCGCGACCGAAAATGGTGACTGAAACACGCAACTTGCCACGCTCGGGATCGATCTCTTCAACGACACCGGTCTGATTTTGGAACGGACCGTCGGCGACCTTCACGGTTTCGCCAACTTCGAAGCTGACTTTCGGTTTCACCTTCTCCTCGCGCTCCTTCATCTGCGCGAGCATGCTTTCCACTTCCGATTGCCGCATCGGGATAGGTTTGTCCTTGGTTCCGGCAAATCCGATCACGCCGGGTGTGTTGCGGATGAAATACCAGGTGCGCCCGACGAGCTGATTGTTTTCGTCGAGCAGATTCATGTTAACGATCAAATACCCCGGGAAAAATTTCCGCGTCGTTTCAGTCTTCTTGCCTTTTTTGATTTCCGAGACGCGCTCGGTCGGGAGAAGCACATCATAAACGAGATCGCCCATTTCCTCGGTCTTGACGCGTTTCAAAATGTTCTCGCGCACTTTGTTTTCCTGACCGGAAAGCACATGCACCACGTACCACTGATCTTTCGCTGCGAGCGCTTGTCCCATACTTTAATTTCGCAGGAGGTAATAGTGGCGCGCGCCTAATCGGTCCGTTCGAGCCATTTTCGCTGCGAATGTTTGTCCCATAATCAGTGCAATCTGGTGAAGAAGTGCACAACGTTCACGAGGATAAAATCAAACAAGGCCACGTAGCCACCGAGCAATAGCATCGCGATCACAACCACGATGGTCGAGTCCACCAGTTCCTTGTAGCGACGGAATCCCTTTTCCTTTGGGTCCCATGGCCACGAGCATTTCTGTAGCTCGATCTTCACCTCGGTGAAGAAGTTTTTGACTTTGGTCATCATTGCTTGGCCGCGTAATTCCTTAACCACACGCCAGGAGGGACTCGAACCCCCAACCGACGGTTTTGGAGACCGCTACTCTACCAATTGAGCTACTGGCGTATTTTTAATCTTCCTCTCCCGCTTACTCTTCCTCTTCTTCACCTTCGCCTCAACATTAACCAGACGCAGAGGAAGAGGTAGAGGAAGGTTGTTAATCCAGAATGTCGCCCACGCGACCCGCGCCGACGGTTTTACCGCCTTCGCGAATCGCGAACCGAATGGTCTTCTCCATGGCTATCGGCGTGATCAGCTCGACCTCGATCGAGATGTTGTCGCCAGGCATCACCATTTCCACCCCGTCAGGGAGTTTGACCGTGCCAGTCACATCCGTTGTACGGAAATAAAACTGTGGCCGGTAGTTGGTGAAGAATGGAGTGTGACGTCCGCCTTCCTCCTTGCTCAGCACGTAAACTTCAGCCTTGAATTTCTTGTGCGGCGTTATAGAGCCGGGCTTGGAAATAACCTGTCCGCGCTCGACCTCCTCCTTCTTGAGACCGCGCAACAGCACGCCAACGTTGTCGCCCGCGCGCGCTTCATCGAGAAGTTTGCGGAACATCTCGATATCTGTCGCGACCGTTTTCGCCGTTGGACGAATGCCAACCAGCTCAACTTCCTCCATCTTCTTGAGAATGCCTCTCTCGACACGACCGGTCGCGACGGTGCCGCGGCCTTCAATGTTGAACACGTCTTCGATTGGCATCAGGAACGGCTGATCGACCGGGCGCTCGGGAACAGGCACGTAGTCATCGACCGCCGCTACCAACGCGAGGACCTGGTTCTCAGAGTCCGCGTCCCCGTTAAGCGCCTTGAGCGCGCTACCTCTGACGATCGGAATTTTGTCGCCTGGAAATTCGTACTGCGTCAACAGATCGCGCACTTCCATCTCGACGAGATCGAGAAGCTCGGCGTCGTCCACCATGTCGACCTTGTTGAGGAAAACGACGATGGAAGGCACGCCGACCTGCCGCGCCAGCAGGATGTGCTCCCGCGTCTGTGGCATCGGGCCGTCAGCAGCAGAGACAACGAGAATGGCGCCGTCCATCTGCGCCGCGCCGGTGATCATGTTCTTCACATAGTCAGCGTGACCCGGGCAATCGACGTGGGCGTAGTGACGTTTGTCGCTGGAATACTCCACGTGCGCCGTGTTGATAGTGATTCCACGCTCTTTTTCCTCCGGCGCATTATCGATCGAGTCGTATTCGCGCACTTCGGCCATGCCCTTTTTATTGAGGACCTTCGTGATTGCTGCCGTGAGCGTCGTTTTCCCGTGGTCAACGTGACCGATCGTGCCGACGTTCACGTGCGGCTTGTCGCGTTTAAAAGCTTCCTTAGCCATATCGTTTTTTGTTTACCTCTATAATTTAGATTTTGTTGCCGGTCACAAAGCTCACTGAGCCCATGACCGGGATTGAACCGGTGACCTCGTCCTTACCAAGGACGTGCTCTGCCAACTGAGCTACATGGGCGGCTGCTTGTCACCCCCCAGCGCCTCCCTTGGAAACCCGGGCGGCGAAC
The DNA here is from genome assembly GCA_035315785.1 of Candidatus Udaeobacter sp. Taxonomy (GTDB): domain Bacteria; phylum Verrucomicrobiota; class Verrucomicrobiia; order Chthoniobacterales; family UBA10450; genus Udaeobacter. The sequence goes on from DATFXP010000018.1 coordinate 48,166, forward strand.
CGGCCGTGCCTTCCACCAGAGAGGCAAAAATCCCAGAGTCGCGTCAAATCTGCATTTGACCGACCATGGGATCGCCTGGTCCGGCAAAAAGCGTCCGCAAACTAACCACGTGCACCGTAGTGTCAAAGAAATTTTGGGCCGCTACGCTAGCGAATTCGATGGCTCGTTTCCTCTGCCTTTCCACGTGTCACCAGACGCACGATCACTGCAATTATGGCCAGTGCGATGACACCAATTCCGATATACAGCGGACTGATTTTGTCCATCAGGCCTTTTTTTTCTTCAGGCGTTGGGCTCGGAATCGGCGGCGTAGGCGAAGGAGACGCGTTCTTAGCTGCGAGCATCGACTGCGCATATTGCAGACGCTGAAATGTCTCGTTGTCCTGCGGATTGGCCTTTAGCACAACTTGATAATCCGGGATCGCCTTCTCGTACTGCTGCGCCAGGCTATAGGTGTATCCGCGCTTAGTCAGCGCTTCCATGTCGTTCGGATTTTTCGTGATCAAAAACGTGTAATCCGCAACGGCGGCGTCGTAGTTCTTCATTGTTCGATATGCCAACGCGCGCCGATCATAACTCTGTAGATCATCCGGTTTCTTTTGAATCACGGTCGAAAAATCGGCGACCGCTTTATCCGCTTGGTTGAGCCCAAGCTCCGCGAAGCCGCGAAATTTAATCGTATTGAGATCGTCCGGCTTGAGTTCCAACGCCTTGTTGAAATCAGCAAGGGCGGCGTCGTACTGTTTGAGTTCAGATAAGGTCTGACCGTGTTCCGTGTACGCGGAGGCATCCTTCGGCGCCAGTTCGATGTATTTTGCAAAATCTGCTAACGCGGATTGGTACCTGGTGGAAGCCCCCTCGGAATCTCCCGCTGCAACGGCAGCTCGCGCTCCCTGGCGATAGGCCGTTCCGCGATTTGCATATCCGCGGGGATCTTTCGGGTTATCTTTGATCGCCTTGCCGAATTCTTCAGCAGCGGCGTCGAACTGTTTTTGCTGGGCAAGCTCGATGCCGCGTTGCATATGATTTCCACCGCCGCCCTTGGCCTGCTTGGCTGCGTCGACCTGAACTGCCGCACAACAAAGAACCGATACGATGGCGACACTGATTGGTTGCTTGTTCAACATATGTATTTCTCCTTCTGGCCTACTTTTTGCGCGATTTACTAGTGACAGGCGAGAAAATTCATGCAACGAGCCATCTCAAAATTTAGGTGCACGCGGGATCCGATGCGCCGACGACAGCGCACGCTATGTCCGTTAAGCATGGCCGGATTATGCTTGATATGAACTACAAGATGTCTCCCCCGGATAGCGACGCCGCGTCGCGCCGAAGTACCAATCTCTCGAAAGGCTACTCCGCCGTTTTTGTCACTGTGTTCATCTGGTCGGTGCCGTCGCTTTTCATGCTTTACCTGAATCGGTATTACGACCCCTGGGCGCAGAATTTCTATCGTTACTCGGTCGCATGTATCGCGATCGCTCCGTTTTTGTTCTACCAAATTCGCCGCGGCGGCCCACCCATCGGCCTGCGTGCGGTGAAACTTTGTTTGCCGCCGTGCTTGCCAAACGTGGTTCATCAAGTCACCCAAGTGATGGCGCTTTTTTATATCGGGCCCGGCGTCTATACGATTTTCACTCGAGCTTCAGTCATTTTCACCGCCCTTTTGGCGCTGGCATTCTTTCCAGAGGAACGCGTCGTTATCCGGCAATGGCAATTCCAGCTTGGTACCTTGCTTGGACTAATCGGCGCATTCGGGGTGATCTGGTTTCAGGCGAATGCGAACTCGCACGATCAACACATCGCATTGCCCGGATTGTTCATTGCCTTCACGGCCACATTCTGCTGGGCGCTTTACGGGGTTCTGATCAAACGCCCCTCAGCTGAGCTTGGATCGATCCGCAGCTTCGGCGTCGTCAGTTTCATTACTTCGGCATTGCTATTTCCGCTCACGCTCGCTTTCGGCAAAATCGGAACTCCGCTCCATGCCGGCGTGAACGCGAATCTGGTTCTGATCATCTCAGCAGTAACCTGTATTACGCTCGCCCACATTTTTTATTACGTGGCGATTCGGGAGATCGGAGTCGCACTATCTCAAAGCCTCCAACTTCTTTGCCCAGCCATCGCGATGGCGCTGTCTGCCTGGATTTATGGCGAACGACTCACGCACGCTCAGCTTTGGAGCGCCGGCATTCTGCTTATCGGTGCCTTCCTCGCAATGCGCACCAAACCCGTCGCCACAGCAGAAACAGCTGAAAATATTTAAAAGCTGCGAAAGGCTGCTGGACGCTGGACACTCTGTGTTCGATTGCATTATCGAGTATCAGGAATCCAGCAATTCAGCAGCCGCTTTTGTTACGTGAATCTCAAAAACTATCTCATCACTCGCCAAAAGCTGATCGACCTCGGTCTCGACCGCTATTTGCCGACGGTGAATACGAAGCCTGCGACCCTTCACCGGGCGATGCGCTACAGCTTGTTTGCCGGCGGAAAACGTTTGCGACCAATTCTGTGTCTGGCTGCGGCGGAAGCTTGTCGCGGCGAGATCAACGATGCCCTTCCGATGGCGTGCGCAGTTGAATGCATCCATACCTACTCGCTCGTGCACGATGATCTTCCGAGCATGGACAACGATGATTTCCGACGCGGTCGTCCCACCTGTCACAAGGTTTTCGGAGAAGGCATCGCCGTACTCGCGGGCGACGCTCTGTTGACTATCGCGTTCGAAATTGTTTCACACGCGAATACAAGCCGGCGCTACGATCTGGCAACGCTCTTGCGCGAGATTTCCGTTGCGGCAGGTAGCCAAAAACTGATCGCCGGTCAGGTCGCCGATCTTGAAGCCGAAGGCAAAAACGTGAAACGCCGCGAGTTGCAGTTCATTCACGAGAACAAGACCGCGGCGATTTTGCGAACCTCAGTCCGACTGGGCGCGATGAGCGCCAACGCAGATGCCAGAAAGCTTTCCGCGATTACAACGTTCGGGCAACGGCTGGGGCTCGCTTTCCAAGTCATCGACGACATTCTCGACGTAACGCAGACCTCGGAAATTTTGGGCAAGAGCGCCGGCAAAGATGTGGCGGCAAAGAAGGCAACGTATCCTGCGGTTATCGGCTTGGAGAAATCGCGCGCAGAAGCCAAACGTCTCACGCGCGAGGCCCACAATGTCTTGTCGATTTTTAATAATCATGACGCCGAAACGCTCCATGCGCTGGCAAACTACCTGCTCGAGCGTGAGTACTAGTTGTGTAGCCGTCGCCCTTTGGGCCACGCAGTAGGTGGATGACAACCAATCCATGCAGGACGCTTCGCGCAGCGAAGCGGCTACACCACGAGCGCCAAATTCGGATCAATCTCCTCGGTTACTTCCGATTGAAATCCAGCTTGTAATCTCAACAATGCCGCAAATGCGATCATCGCCGCATTATCGGTGCACAGCCACGGCTCGGCGCTTTTGACTTCGATTCCCTTGCGGTCGCTCGCATCGTGCATTTGGAGGCGTAATTCCTGATTGCAACTAACGCCTCCGCTTATGGTCACGAGATCCACACGATATCTTGCCGCTGCCGCGATGGTCTTTGTCACAAGCACGTCAATGATTGCTTGCTGAAAAGATGCACAAAGATCACAAAGCGTTTGCTCATCCAAACCGTAGGGCGTCTGTGTCAGGCGCTGTCCCTCGCCCAGGCTAATTTTTGACAACAAGTACCGCACCGCAGTCTTTAATCCGCTAAAGCTAAAGTTCTTCGAGGCGAGCATGCTGCGGGGAAAATTAAAACGTTTCGGATCGCCGCCGCGCGCATGCTTTTCGATTTCCGGGCCGCCGGGATAACCGAGTCCAAGCATTTTGGCTACTTTGTCGAATGCTTCACCCGCGGCGTCATCAACCGTGTGGCCGATGAGTTGGTAATTTGTTAGGCCACGAACGAAGATCAGCATTGTGTGTCCGCCACTGACGATGAGCGACACATTTGGCTTGATGTCGTTACCGCCGTCTTTTTCGACGCCAAAGAATGGCGAGAGCAAATGTCCTTCGAGATGATTGATACCTAGGTAGCGTTTGCCGAACCCGATTGCCAATCCTTTCGCAATCGATGCCCCGATCATCAACGAACTCGCCAACCCGGGGCCACAGGTGGCAGCGAACGCATCGATTTCTGAAAACCGGGTTTTCGCTGCGGCCGCAGCGCGATCGAGCAGCCGCGGAGCGTAGATCAGGTGATTGCGCGACGCGACTTCCGGTACAATCCCGCCGTATTTTTCATGAGCCGCGACCTGGGACGCCACTTCGCTCGCAAGCAGGCAGGGATGCCGCACCGCGGCGTCCAGTCGGCGCAGCGCGACCCTACCATCATCGCCCAAGATCGCTACGGCCGTCTCGTCACAGGACGTTTCTAATGCCAGCACTGTCATGTCGAGCGAAGTCGAGACATCTCTCGAAGTTACACTGCGCGGCACATCAGAAGAAAATCAGAGATTCCTCGACCCCGCTCGGAATGACAGAAGAAATTATTTCTTTACCGCTTCCGCCTTCGGCGCGCTTTGCTGTGCGTAAATCATCACGCCTTTGAGGGCGTCGATAGCACGCAACATCTGTGGATCCTTTGTCTTAATGATGCTGGTCTCGTCTTCTAGCTTAACGTTTCCTGTATTGCGCAGCGCATAGAGAGCGCGCTCCTGTTCGGCGGTCATGCCGACACGAATATTCGGCGTCACGCCGTTACCTTGAATGACCTGTCTGCTGGGCGTGTAGTACTTCGCTGTAGTAAAACGCACCGCGGAACCGTCCGGCAATTGCAGCACATTCTGGACGGAACCCTTTCCAAAGGTGGTTTCACCAACCAGGACCGCTCGACGCAAATCTTTGAGCGCACCTGCAACGATCTCCGCACCGCTCGCGCTACCTTCGTTCACCAGCAACGCCATCGGAAAATTCGGACGCGGCTTACTGACGGCGGAAGTCGAATAATCATGCTGTTGAGAAGGAACCCGGCCCTGCGTCGAAACGACCTTTGTGTTGGGTGGCAAAAATTGACCGCACACATCCACTGCGCTGTTTAATAACCCACCCGGATTATTTCGCAGATCGAGTATCAGCGCCTGCATGCCCTGCTTCTGCAAATCATCAATCGCTTTCGATAATTCATCGGCCGTCGGTTCGTTGAACTGGATCAGCCGGAGGTAACCAATCCTGAATGGGCCGGTCAGCTCCGACGGCAGCAATCTTTCTCCCTTAACACTTTGGATTTTTATTTCTGCGCGCTGGAGCGTGTATTCCTTGATTTCCTTCGTTGAGGGCCGCAAGAGCGTCAGATTGACTTTTGCGCCTGCTGGTCCTCGTAGAACATTGATCGCGTCCTGGAGATCCATTCTGTCCGTCGACATGCCATTAATCCGCAGGATTTGATCGCCGGAAAGAATTCCCGCTTTGGCGGCAGGCGTATCTTCCATGGCCGTTACCACAGTAGGCAGGCCATTTTTCATCGAGACTTCAATGCCGAGACCATTGAAGCGGCTGCGCGTATCGTCCTGCATGTCTCGAAAATCATCGGGGTCCATGAACTGGCTGTGCGGATCCAGTGACGAAAGCATCCCCTTCATTGCGGCGCTGACGAGATCGTGATAGCTCGTCTTGTTCTCGTCGACGTAGTCCTGCCGGATCAGCTCCAAGGCCTTTGCGAAAATCGCCATCTGCGAGTAGCCGTTATCCTCTTCGGTCTTTGGCGGCTGGACTTCCTGCGCAAGAGCGCCGGGGATAGCGCCGAACAGGACACAAGCCAACAACGGAATGATTACGACCCGCCTCATGTTTTGCCCACGATCGGACAATCCCGATAATCGCTCATGAGCGAATTTTGGCAACGCCCAACGCACAGTGTTGTCTGTAGTGAAACCCCAATCCGAGATTCGCAAATGAGTGACAGCTTCCCTGCGGAACACAAACCAGTAAAACGGCTTCATTCTATGTCGCGTGGTTCCACCAGGCTGAAGCCCGTCGCCCATGAGAAGACGGAATGGAAACGTTTTTGGCTTTTCGTCCTTCCGGTGGCGTTCTCAGTCGCAAACGCGGTCTTCGCCGCGCAGCCGCAAGATGCTGAATACGACGCCGTAGCCGAGGAATATGTGAAAACGTATCTGGCCGCTCATCCGCTCCAGGGAACCGCTCTTGGCTTTCACGAGTACGATGGCAAAATCAGCGATTACAGCCGCCTCGCGCTCGACGCCGAACTCTCCCGGCTCCGGCGATTCGACGATCGGCTGGCGAAGTTTGATCCGGCCAAGCTGAGTCAGCGGCAATCGATCGACCTCCGAATCCTGCAGGCAGCAGTGAAGCGCGAGCTGTTCGAAATGCAGGACATGTCGGCGTTCGAACGAAACCCGATGGTCTATGCGCGCGCAGGTGACGTGAATGTCTATATCAAAAGGAATTTTGCGCCGCTCGAAGACCGCGTTCGCAGTATTGTCGCCATAGAATCACAAATCCCAAACATCCTGATCGCGGCGCGAACAAACCTCGATGAGAAGCTTCCAAAGCCGTTCGTCGAGCTCGCGATTCAAATCGCCAGAGGTTCCGCGGATTTTCTGAAAAAAGATCTTGTTGCCGCTGTGAGCGGCCTGAAAGACGACCAGCTCCGGGTCGCATTTCAGGCAGCCAACCGCAAGGCCGCAAAGGCGCTCAGTGACTACGCAACATGGCTGGAAAGAGAGAAACTTCCCAAAGCCACACTCGATTTCGCTCTTGGTGAAGAAAAATTCGGGCGCTTCCTGGCACAGACGGAGCTGGTCGATCTCCCCCCACAAAAAGTTCTCGAGATCGGCATGACGCAACTAAAAGCTGAACAGGACGCATTCGCCGAGGCGGCCAAGAAGATCGACCCAAACAAACCCGCGCTTGAGGTTTTCAAGCAAATCCAGAGCGAACACCCGGCTTCGGACAAATTGATCCCGAACATTGCCAAAGATCTGGACAAGATTCGTAAATACGTCATGAGCCGTAAGTTGGTCGGAATTCCGTCGGAGGTTCGCGCAAAAGTGAAAGAGACCCCGCAATATCTGCGCGCCACCTCCTTTGCGTCGATGGATACTCCAGGTCCGTTCGAAAAACGTGCGACCGAAGCCTATTACTACGTCACACCGACGGAAGAAGATTGGCCGCCGCAAGAAAAGGAGGAATGGCTCACCGCGTTTAATTATTACACCTCGGATGTTGTCTCAATTCATGAGGTCTATCCCGGACATTACGTCCAGTTCCTCCACTTGAATGCCTCGCCCGCCAGCAAAGTAGAAAAGATCTTCGGTAGCTACGCCTTCATTGAAGGCTGGGCGCACTACTGCGAAAAAATGATGATCGACGACGGATTCGGCGGCCCCTCGAATTCCAGTCCAAGCGAAGATGATGTGAAACGCGCGGCAAAATATCGCATGGCGCAGGCGGATGAAGCACTGCTGCGCCTTTGCCGGCTATGTGTGTCCATCAAAGTGCACACGCAAAACATGTCGATTGACGACGCGACGAAGTTTTTTCAGGACAATTGTTACTACGAACCGAAGCCCGCGCGCCAGGAAGCTGTGCGCGCCACGTTTGATCCGGGCTACCTGAATTACACTCTTGGCAAATTGCAGATCCTGAAATTGCGCGACGACTACAAGGCGCAACAGGGCGACGAATTCTCGGTGCAAAAATTCCATAACGAATTGCTCGCCCACGGCATGCCACCCATCCGTCTTCTCCGAGAAATCATGCTCAAAGACCAGAGCAAATGGAACCAGGTGTTGTAGCTTCTTCAACCCGCGCTGCATTGCACGGCTTCGTGCTTTCGCGTAACATTTGCATCCGAAAATCACTATGACAGAGCTGGTTTCATCGATGGCCGATAAGATCGACCGCACGATGCAGCGGGTAATCCCGCTGGCGTATCGTGTGCGACGAACTGGCCGGCGTCTAGTGCGTCGCGCGTTGCGCAAGCCGCGCAGTGTCTCGGAAGGGCCGAACCTTCTGCCGTTGTTGATTCAGGTGCTGGCGAGTTTCACCAAAGCCGACGGCGTCATCATGGAGGAAGAGATCGACTCGAGTCTCGGCTTTCTGCGTTACGACTATCCGGAAGCGGTTTACTCCGAATTACGACAGTTGTTTCGCCAGGCGCTTTACGAGCAGCAGGACCTCGCAGCGATGGCACAAAAACTGGGCGCGCAATTGAGCACCGAACGCAAGATCATGCTCGGGGTCCAATTGTATGACCTCATCTCGCAAGCGGGTCTGAAACAGGAGCAAGTCGTCGCGTTCTATTCGTTCATGTCCCAGATGGGGATGGCCGCGCAGGCGATCGATATCGTTTATCAACTCAACGCATCAGAAGAATCCGATCCGGCGATTTACCAGCATGGCGCGTCCCCGCTCGAATCGCTTTCGTTCGGGGTGGACAGCAAGGCGGACATCATACTCAAGAACCTGGCTGAGATCGATCGGCTGATGGCGTTCCGATATCACGACCTCATTCTTTTGAAAAACTACAGCGGCCAAAATGTGTCCGTGCGCGGAAGACCATTGGTACGCGGCGGATTCTGTCGAATTTACCCCGGTCAACGAATCTTGATCGGCGACCAGGTGCTCAGTTATCAGGAGCTTGCGCAATATTTCAATGCGAAGAAGAACGTCTCGCTTCCGGAAATCTTTATCCGGGTAACCAAAGACGCGGAGCAAGTGCAGTTGGAGCGCTCACGCACGCGTGAAAGCGCGCTACGCGTCACCTTCGGACTCAAAGTGCGCGTCAAAGCATTGCGCGACATCGATGCGGAGCTCAAGGGAGTTCGCCTCAAAGCCGGCACTCAGGTCGACACAACGCTGGAAGACAAGATTATTTTCCACAATGATACCGAGCTGGATCTGAATGACCTGCGTCGGCGCGCGCGCGCGCTCGGTGGTCGATTCCAACTGAAAGCTTCGAAATCGGAATATTTGGTGTCGAATGATCCGAGCCGCCTGCAAGCAGACGATATTCTGCTTTCTCCAGGCACGGCAGGAGATGTGCTGCTGAAAATATTTTGCGATTACGACCGGCGAGTAGGCACTCTCGAGGTCATTGAAGCGGACCGTCGAATCATGGTGGGCGACAGTCCTGTCCGCACGACCGCGGAGCTAAAGGACGGCGACATTATTCGAATCGACGTCGGACAGGTTCTGCGATGCAATTTCTTGGAGCGCATCATCGAGGAGGAGCGAAACATCATTCGCAGCCTCGAGCTGAACGAAATCACACACCGCTTTGGCAAAGGCGAGGTTGGCCTCGATGGAATTTCCTTCACCATCACCCGTGGAGAGCTTGTTTGCGTGATGGGAGCAAGCGGTGCGGGCAAAAGCACGCTGATGCGAGTGCTTGCCGGCCAGCTTCAGCCGACGAGCGGCGAAGTTTTGCTCAACGGACAATCTCTTTATCGAAATCTCGACGTCCTGAAGCAGTACGTCAGTTACATGCCGCAACAGGACGCGTTCGATGAACACCTCACCATTGGTGAGAATTTGCAGTTCGCGGCAGCGATCCGTGCACCGCATCTCTCGAAACGCGACCGGGTCCGCCGACTGGACGCAAAGCTGATCGAGCTCGGTCTAAGCGAACGTCGCGACGCCGTAGTCGGGAGTCCCGAGAAGAAGACGTTAAGCGGTGGCGAGCGAAAACGGCTTAACATCGGCCTCGATATGATCGGAATGTCGGACGTTTATCTGTTTGACGAACCAACTTCCGGTCTCTCGTCGAAAGATTCCGAGCACGTCATCGAAATCATCCGGAGCATGGCGCACAACAAGATCGTCATCGTTACGATTCACCAGCCGAGCTCGAAAATTTTCCAGATGTTCCAGAAGGTGATCTTGCTCGACAAAGGTGGCCGACTCGTGTTTTTCGGTGCGCCTTCCGATGCCCTGCGGTATTTCGCCGAAGCCGAACATCAACACCAATTCGGTGCCGAACTTGGTGCATGTCCATCATGCGGAACCACCCGGCCGGAATTCATCTTTGATGTGCTCGAGACGCCGCTGCGCGATTTGAGCGGTGACGTTATCTACGAGGAAAACAGCCGTGGACAACTCGTCCCGGCGCGCCGTTACGCGCCGGATTTTTGGCGCGACAAATACGAAGCGTTCCGATTGATCCAGGACGTAAAGCAAGTCTCGCTGCAACAAGAGGAGGCCGACTCGTTGCCGGTCGCACCGGTGCAAAGGAAGCGGTTGCCGCTGCGGTGGCACGATGAGTGGACGCAATTTCGCACGCTGTTGCGCCGCGCTTTCACGAGCAAACTACGCAATAAAGCGAACCTGGTAATCACCATAGGCGTCTCGCCGGTGTTGGCGCTGCTAATTGGGACAATCCTGCGTTACTCAGAAACCGGCACGTACGATTTTGCGTCGGCTTATCATATCCCGACGTATTTGTTTCTCGGTCTGATCGTCGCAATGTTTCTCGGACTGACGAACAGCGCCGATGACATCATCCGGGATCGGCCGGTGCTGCAACGCGAGCGCAACATCAAGGTGCGCCTGTCCTACTACGTAATCTCCAAGACGATCACGCTCGGATTTTTCGCGCTCATTCAATGCGTTCTTTTTGTGTTGATCGGCAATTTCGTCCTGCAAATCCGGGGCATGTTCTGGATCGACCTGACCATTATGTTCCTGACGGCGATGAGCGGCGTGGCGTTGGGTCTGGTGATTTCGTCTCTCGTGGCCGACCCGAAAACCGCGGCCAACATCGTTCCGCTGGTTTTGATTCCACAGATCATCATGGGCGGCGCGCTCATCAAATACGAGGACATGAACCGGAACCTCGGTCTGCTCTATTCGTTTTCGCACTGGTTTTCTGAACATCCGAACTCGGAAAAAACAAAAAAGACGGAGAGCAAGCTGCAGGTGCCACTTGTCTGTCAGTTCATCGCGATGCGCTGGTCATATGAAGAAATGGTTGTTGCCCAGGCCAAGCTCAATCCGCTCACGAAAGGTCAAGACCGCGTTCATGACGAAATTCAAAAGCTCGCGCCCAAAGCGGACACGCCTCAGCAACGGGCGCATCTCAACGATTTGAAAGATGCATTGGCACTACTCTCCGGATTGGAAGGAGCGTCGCCGCGCGATGTCGATCGATATCTAAAGTTGCTCGATCCGGTTATTGCGGGGAAGCAACGGTTCGATCGCTCCTTGTTCAAAAACGCGAAGGGCCCCGTCACCGCCGATCAACTCTACGTAAACCAGAAAGTGTCGGACCTGATCTCAAGAGCTGAGATGGAGCAGACCGATTATCGCCGTGGCAGCAAGCCGAACGTGTTCTTCGGTCTGGAGAAACGCTATTTCGGAATCGCGTTTGGCGTGTTCACGTTCGACACCGTGGTCCTGTTCGCGTCCATAATCGTATTGCTGGTCCTGCTGCACTTCATTTTGCGAAAACAACTGGAAGTGCGCAGAACCTGATTCGAAGTGCGGCGTCGCGTCGCCGCTTTTGCAATTTGTCATTCCGAGCGAAGTCGAGGAATCTCTGGAACTAAGCTTATGAGCAAAACAAAAACTAAATCTGCACGCCTTATTGTCGCTGCGAGCGAGCAAGATCCCGACATGCTTTACGCGACGAAGTTTTGGGCGCCCGATCCATTCATATTCCTTCAGCGTAACGGCAAACGAACACTGGTCTTGAGCGATCTGGAAATCGATCGCGGCCGCAAACAAGCTGACGCGGATGAATTTGTCATGTTCAGCGAACTCGAGCGCGAGTTGCAGGGAAAATCGAAAAAAGCGCCGGCGTACGAGAAAGTCCTGGCCCACTTTCTGAAAAAGCGAGGCGTAAGATCGGCCACTGTTCCCGCCAATTTTCCGCTTAGTTACGCGGAGGAACTCGCGGCAAATAAGATCCGCGTTCGCACGGCCGACGGATTTTTCTGGCCGGAGCGTGAAGCCAAATCCGACAAGGAAGTCGAAATGATGGGACGCGCCTTGCGGATTACAGAAGCCGGACTCAAACGCGCAACTGAAGTGTTGAAAGCGTCAAGCGCAGGCTCGGGAAAGCGACTGCGCTGGAACGGGAAAACGCTGACCTCAGAAATATTGCGCGCTGAAATTGATTCTGCCGTTTTACGCACAGGCGGCGTCCCGAACGGCACGATAGTGGCCGGAGGCGATCAGGCCTGCGACCCCCACGAGCGTGGCCATGGTCCGCTCTACGCGGATTCGCTGATCATCCTGGACGTCTTTCCGCGCGATGGGAAGACCGGATACTTCGGCGATATGACTCGCACCGTGTTGCGCGGTCGCGCGAGCGAGGCGCAACGGAAACTTTGGGAAACAGTGAAAGCGGGGCAAGCCCTCGCGCTACAGAAAATCAAGGCCGGCGTTGACGGTATGACGATTCACAAAGCCATTCAGGAACTCTTCGCCAGTCGCGGTTTTCTAACCGGAGTGCGGAAAGGACGACGCGTCGGATTCTTCCACGGTACTGGTCACGGGCTCGGCCTAGAGATTCATGAACATCCGCGTTTGCAAAAAGTTGTCTTGAAGGATCGGCAGGTGCTCACAGTCGAACCCGGTCTGTACTATCCCGGCGTGGGCGGTACTCGTCTAGAAGACGTGGTTCTTGTCACGAAGACAGGTTGCCGAATTCTCTCGCGTTTTCCGAAGCAGTTGGAGATCTGATGCAAATAGTTGGTCATTCTGAGCGATGAAGCGGACTCGAAACATCCCGTGGCGAAAGCCTTAAGCCGATGTGGCGGGTTCCCGACTGCACTACGAAAAATGGCCAAATGAACGCGCACCGCCATTAAGCGTCTAATCTCCTGCCACGCGAAGTGACAAGTCACCTCGATGCGGTAAATTACCCACCCACATGTATCCCCTATTGGGCTTTGTTTTAGGCTCTGGTTGTCTGCTGTATATCGGCGGCCCAACCGGTTTTGGTTTGGGTTCCAACTGGCTGCTCTATATCGGCGTGCCGTTGGTCATTGGGCTTTGGGCGCAGATGCGGGTGAAAAGCGCGTTTGGCCGGTGGAGCAAGGTGCGCGCGAGCGGGAACATCACCGGAGCCGAATGCGCACGCGAAATCCTCCAGGCAGCCCAGATTCAAGATGTCGACGTCGTGGAGACGAACGATTTTCTGGGCGATCATTACGATCCCACCAAGAAGCAGCTGCATCTGTCGAGCAATGTTTATAACACGCCTTCGGTAGCAGCTTTGGGGATCTCCGCGCATGAGTGCGGGCACGCGATTCAACACGCGCGCGCTTACGCGCCGCTGAAGTGGCGTATGGCAATTGTGCCGGTGACGATGATCGCGTCGCAGATGCTGCCTTTCATTATCATCGGCGGCTTGTTCTTTCGGATCACCGGTCTGATAACGGTCGGCATCTGGTGCTATTTGATTCTGCTGGTGTTCCAACTGATTACGTTGCCCGTGGAATTCGACGCCTCGCGACGCGCAAAAATTATCCTGAAGGAAATGGGTATCATACAGCCGGGCGAAGAAGCGGCCGGCGTTAACAAGGTGCTAAACGCCGCTGCGCTGACTTACATCGCGGCATTCATTGCGGCATTGGGCAATTTGCTCTGGTTGATGTCGATCCGCGACCGGCGTTGATCGATCGCTCGACAAAAATGGACCACGCCATCGCTTTACCTGCTCGCCGAATTACCGATTTGTTGTCGTCGGGTCTGCAGGCGCGTGCTAAATCTAAACGTCCGGCGATGGATCAGCCAAGAAGCGACCCAGACCAGGAGTTGGTAAAGCGCACCCAGGCGGGCGAGGCCAGTGCGTTCGACGATCTCGTAGTCAAATACACACCGCGTCTCTACGGATTGGTCTACAACATGACCTCCAACCACGAGGACACGAACGATCTTTTACAGGACATTTTCGCCAAAGCCTACAAGGCGATTCGCGGGTTCCGCGGCAAATCCTCGTTTTACACCTGGATTCATTCCATCGCCGTGAACATGACTTTGAATTTCCTCAAAAAACGCAGCCGTCGATTTCAATTGAGCCTGGATGATGTGGACGCGAGCATCCAAAACGACAAGGAATTCATGGAAGCCACGGCAACCAGCAGTCCGGTCCGGGAAGCCGACCTATCAGAGCTGCAGCGAAGATTGAACGAGGCCATGATGAAATTGTCTGAAGATCACAGAGCAGTTGTTACCATGTTCCATATTCAGGGCATGCCCCACGCAGAAATTAGTAAAATCTTGCGCGTTTCGGAAGGAACGGTACGTTCGAGACTCTTTTACGCGAACCGACAGTTGCAAAATTACCTGGACGAATTTCGGAAAAATCCTGTCTCGTAAGGCGAAAAAAATGGACAAGTTTAACGATAACGAAATCGCGAGGCTGCTTCGGTTGAAGCGGTATGAGCAACCACCACCCGGTTATTTCGAAAATTTCCTCCACGAATTCCATCGCCGGCAGCGCGATGAATTGCTGCGCCAGCCGCTTTGGCGGATTTGTCTCGAGCGCGCTCACAATTTCATGTTGCAACTGGATGCGCGATCGCTTGCCTCGTATCCCACTGCTATCGCGGCAGTGCTTGTTTGCGCGGCGATCTTTTCGTTAAAGGTTTATCAGCAACCTGAGGCGGCTCGCGTCGCTACCCAGAGTCCGCTCACCCTATCGATACCGGTGAATGCCGAACAAGAATGGAATCTTGCATCTCCGGTCTCCACGAAGATTTTCAGGACGCAGCCGGTTCGCAGTTTTCATGAAGCCCAAACTCACCGAGCCGCCCCGCCACGCTACGTGCTCGACAGCGTCCCCGTGAGTTATGAGCCCACTTTTAGGTTTTAAGCGCCGCGCACTGGTCGCGTTCGCGCTGGTTTTCTATTTAAGCGCGAGCTTGCTTTTTGCTCAGGAGCAGTCCGCCACGACCATCAGCCACCAGGTCCGAGAGCTTTTCGAGCGGGCCGCAAAAGCGGTGGTCAAGATTCATGGCGTGGATGAACACAGCGAGATTTGTGGCACCGGATTTTTCGTCGATCCGACCGGGACACTTTATACGGCATACACAGTCGGAGGTGAAGCGGGCAATTTCACAGTCGAATTCAACGGAAAGAAGTATCCGGCGCGCCAGCTCGTGGCAGACATTCGCAGTGGGACAGCCATCTTGAAAGTGGACGAGACCACGCCCGGGCTGCCGATTGGCAAATCCGACGAACTGGAACTGGCGACGCCGGTCATATCGATCGGTTATCCTCTGGATCTACCGAAGACACCGAACTTCGGCATGATCGCCGGGTTCGACCGGAAATGTCTCGGTCGCTATTTCTCCACGATCCATTTACGCGTGAACGCTCCGACCCAGCGCGGCGAAGCTGGCGCTCCGTTGTTGAACATGAAGGGCGAAGTGGTTGGGATCGTCGTTAGCGGTCTGGAAAATAATTCCGCGTGTTACGCTGTGCCAATCGAGGCTGCCGAGAAAATTCGCAGCGACTTTGTTCGTTTCGGCGAGGCCAGGCACGGCTGGATCGGGGTGAACAATGTTTCGCCCGCATCGCAACAAGTCGAAGGCTCGCGAGCGATTGTCACACAGGTCGCCGAGGACGCACCGGCGGCACGATCGGGACTTAAAGACGGGGACGTGCTGCTTCAGGTCGGCAAGAGAAAGATTACCGATCCCGAGGATGTGTTTGACGCCTCGTTCTACATCACTGCCGGGGACACCGTCCCAATCACCGTGATGCGCGGAAATCAAAAAATGACTTTCCAAGTGCAAGCGACAATGCACCCAGCCAGCAAGACCGGCATGTTGCTCGCCTCTCCCGGCACAATTCCTGGCGTGCTCCCCATGTCGCTCGACGACGACGCGCCGCCCTCGCCGTAGAGTAGCGCACGCGTCACGCGGCCGAAATCTCATCTCAGCCCATCAGCAGTGTTCGCAGACTAGCGAACTTTCGTTCCGAAATAGTATTGACACGTTCGGGGCGGGTGCGCCGAATCGCGCCGCGCTAAGTTGTTAGGCGTTCCTCAGGACAACCTGGCCTTCGTTCCGCCGGGAAACCCCGCGAATGACGGGCTCATTCGCAAAACCAAACCGGCTTCTAGTGATGATTCCGAAAAATTGTTCCGAACTTCGGTGCGGAAATTTCGGATAAATACCAAGGCGCCAGAATCCTCGCGTTCCGCCAATCGATCAGATTTGTTTGACAATGAGAAACTTTTTTCGCAAAAGAAGAATCATTACGACATGGATAAATGATCGAGAAATCCGATTTATTTCTCGCCTTCGAGGATTGGTCTGCACTTCGCGATTCGCCCTTTGCTGGCTCCGCGATCCGCTCAAAAGGTAACGCCTGATACCTCGTCACCGTCGCCCCGATGAGTTGGATTATCATTCTGTGGTCGATGAACGCGGCGGCGTGTTTGACGCTGGCTGGCATATATCTGCTGGTGTGGTGCAGGCAGCGTACAGACTGGGCGTATTTCGTCTTGTCGTGTAGCGCCGTAGCGGGTGCGGCGCTCACCGCGTTCGAGTTGGCGTTATTGGAGGCACAATCGGCTGAAGATTATGCAGTGATCTTGCGATGGGCGCAGCTTCCAGTGTGGGCAGTGGTTGTGTCAGTCGTGATTTTTGTGCGCCTCTATCTCCGTGCCGGACGCTTGTGGCTCGCATGGAGCGTTTGTGGCATGCGCACGCTCGCACTGATCCTCAATTTTGTTTTCACACCCAATCTCAGCTATCGGCAAATCACGAGGCTGAAGCAGGTTCCATGGTGGGGTGGACAGAGTGTCTCAGTCCCAGTGGGTGTGACTAATCCATGGATCTTAGTTGCCCAATTGAGCCTCGTCTTGCTCATCATTTTTTTCGTGGATGCCACAGTCACTGCCTGGCGACGAGGTGATCGGCAGCGTGCCCTAGTCGTGGGGGGCGCGCTGATTTTCTTCAGCGCGATTGCTATTGGACAGGTTGTGCTAGTCGTTTGGGGCATTATCCAAGTCCCCTTTCTCGCATGCTTCTCATATCTAGGGTTGATAGCCGCCATGGGTTATGAGCTGAGCATCGACATGCTGCACAGGGCGAAATTGGCACGTGAGTTGGCGGCTAGCGAGGCCGACTTGCAAGAGACCCGGGAGCGCATGGAACTCGCAGCGAACGCTGCCGATCTCGGCATGTGGATGTGGGACGTCGCGCGGGACGACATTTGGATCACAGACAAAGGCCGCATGCTGTTTGGCTGGGGAGCCTCAGAGAAGCTCGATTTGGATCGCTTCAAAAACGTGCTGCATCCTGAGGATCGTGAACGGGTGCTCGAGGCCATAGAGAACACCTTGCGGACCGGCGCTGAATACGCAGCTGAGTACCGGGTCATGCTACCAGAAGGACAACCGCGGTGGGTTGCGGGCTGGGGTCAGGTCGAGTTTGATCGTGATGGTCACCCCGTTCGCATGCGTGGCGCTGCACTCGACATTACCAAGCGCAAGCAAGCCGAAGAGCAGTTCCGTCTGGTTGTTGAGGCCGCGCCCAGCGCCATGATCATGGTTAACACAGATGGCTGTATTACATTGGTCAACACGCAGGCTGAGGCCGTCTTCGGTTACGATCGTCAGGAGCTTATTGGCCGTTGCATCGAGACGCTTGTTCCTGAGCGATTCAGGTGTCATCACGCGGAGTACCGGAACGGCTATCTTGGGAACGCGCGCGCTCGGCCGATGGGCGCTGAGCGGGAGCTCTTTGGGCTACGCAAAGACGGCACTGAGGTTCCGATCGAAATCGGTCTCAACCCAATTCAGACTGCGGAAGGATTGCTCGTGTTGGCGTCCATTACTGATATTAGCGAACGAAAACAGGCAGAGCTGGAGGCGGCGCGTCAGCGTAGTGAGTTGGCGCATCTTTCGCGGGTGACCACGCTGGGCGAACTTTCCGGCTCGCTGGCGCACGAGCTAAATCTGCCGCTTGGCGCCATCCTCAGCAACGCGCAGGCTGCACAGCGAATGCTTGCCAATGGCGGCATCGACGTCGCCGAGTTTCGCGAAATTCTTAACGAGATCGTAAGCGAAAACAAGCGCGCCGCCGAAGTCATCCGCCGCTTACGCCTCTGGTTGCAAAAAGGCGAGGTGCAACATCAATCTCTACGTATCAACCGGGTTGTGCGGGATGTCCTGAAGCTGATCCGCACCGATCTCATCAGTCAAAACGTCAGTGTCGATACGGAACTGGCGCGAAATTTGCCCGCCGTCACCGGCGACGGGGTGCAGCTTCAGCAGGTTCTGGTCAACTTGGTGGTGAACGGTTGTGACGCGATGGCGAATTGCGACACCCGGGAGCGTCGGTTGCTCGTTCGTACTGGAGTCGAGAACGGTGGGAGCGCAGTCATTGTCTCCGTCACCGACCAGGGCGGCAGCGTCCCGGAGGAAAAAATGGAACAAATATTCGAGCCTTTCTTCACTACGAAAGAGAAGGGGATGGGGTTGGGTCTTTCGGTTTGCCGCACCATCATTGCCGCGCATCGAGGAAAACTTTGGGCCACCAACAATGCCGACCGCGGCGCGACGTTCCATCTAATGCTGCCTGTAGATGTGCCGGACAAACCCCGTAACGATCACTGACCACTAGTGACTACTCCTTCCAGTCCTACCGTCTTTGTTGTGGACGATTGTGCGACCGGACGAACGTCCATCTCGCGTCTGTTGCGTATCGCTGGCTTCGCCGTCGCTGCCTTTGCCTCGGCTGAAGAATTCCTGGCGCAGTACGATCCGCAAACACCGGGCTGTCTCGTGCTCGATCTCGCCATGCCAGACGGTCTGGGATCCAATCCGTAACCGTCCGGATTTTGAGAAGCTCCTCTCAGGCCCCCGAGCAGATCGGACCTAACAAGTAACGGCAATTGAATCTTCGGAACTTTCTCGCTGAACTGAAGGCGTCGCACCGTTTACGACGGTCGCGATTGCCTTTGCCGTCACGGCTT